>JAIEOZ010000255.1 GCA_019750035.1 Alphaproteobacteria bacterium
TCCATCTCTTCAATAATGAAGCCAGCATTGATTAAAGATCGAGAGAGAACCTCTTTATCAAGGAGATGAATAGAACAAGGTAAATTACCCGCTTCGTCTGGCGCAAAAAATGGAACATTCTCAATAAAACCTGGCCATCTTTCACCTTCCATTTTTCGCTTTAGGTATGTGGACAAGAATTTTCGGAAAGTTCCCATATAGGGGCTTCCTCCTAAGAAAAAGAATTTTCCTCCCGGCTTTAACCATCTAAATATTTTGTTAAAGGACAGTTCTAATTCTTCTGGTAGCACGAAAGAAAGAACACGTGAAGTAAGCACAGCTCCTAAGCTATTCTCTTCGAATTCTAACTCATTAGGCATTCTCCCAGGTTTAAGCTCAAGATGATTAAGGCAGGAAAGAGGAACTTTGTTTTTGAGGATTTGCAAATGCTTTTCTTCAAGATCATTAGCAATAACATGAGCGCCTTTTTCGAGAGCTGGAATCGTTGCTACGCCGTAAGCAGCCCCTATATCTAATACAGGCCCAGGGGCAGACGCAGAAAAATCAATGAACGCTTGGTTGTATTTTTCAGGCTGGGAGAGCATATAACCCATACTATTTAATGTTATAATAAGTGCATTTTTTGCTTCAGGCTCTTTTAAAATATCTAATGTCATAAACTCATAAACTATTTTATAATATTACTTTAATTGGCTTAATTTTATAAAAATTTTAGCAACTTATGTAAAGGATAAAATTAAATAATTCTATCTATGATGAACATGAGCTTTTTCCCTATTTCCATAATCTCTCAAAAAAGCTTCTTGCAGGTAGTTTCGAAAGACAATTATTTTTTTAGAATTTGCAAGTTCTTTTGGATAAATATAATAAGTTTCAATGCTAGGAGCAGGTATCTCAGATAAGATTTGTACAAGATCCAATTCTTTAAGACCTGGATGTTCTTTAGAAAGCGCGATAATACCAAGGCCTGCTGTAGCCAGAAAAACTCTTGCTTGAGGACAGTTTATTTGAAGGAAAGGTACGCGGACTTCTCCAGGTTCTACTCCAAGCGTTAAATGCCAATTCATGGCTTTGAAAGGTTCAGCTTCAAGATGATCGCCGTAGGAGATGAGCCGATGGTTGTCAAGATCTTTAGGGCTTTTAGGAACGCCAAACTCTTTAAGGTATTCTTCACTGGCATACAGGCCAGTTTCATTTCTTAGCAAAGGACCTTGTATCAAATCCCCAACTTCAGGCTCATGAATTGGCGGACGAATAAGAACATGCGCTTCTCCAAACTCTAGTGATGGAATCGAATCAGTAATTTTAAGCGTTAATCTTATATCAGGGTATAATTTTATAAAACCTGGAATATAAGGAAGGATATAGAGATTGAGCAATCCTTTATTAGCTACTATACGAAGAGGTCCTTTTGGTTCTTTTTCTTCTTCATAAAGTTTTTCTGTTGCTACCTCAAGCTTACTTAGAAACTTTCCTACAATTGGCGCTAAAATTTCTCCTT
>JAIEOZ010000260.1 GCA_019750035.1 Alphaproteobacteria bacterium
TTTAAAATCGGCGATGTTATTAATGTAGATGGTACCTGCGGTACTGTTTCAAAAATGGATATTCATTATATAGTTTTGGATACAGGGAATGAGCTTTGTTATATTCCAAATTCTTATATTACGGGGACAAAAATAATGGTTAAAAAACACAACATTAAAAGAGCATATCAAATAAAATAATAATATTAAAATAAATTATTTTTTTATATATTACAATGCAATTTTAGAAAACTGTCTATTTTTTCAATATAAGAATTTATAAAATAAGGGCACCTTACTTTTTCTCCTTTTTTTTCAGATTTTTCAAGAAGGATTCTTTCTTAACAAAACCTTGCTCAACGAGTTGTTTAACACGTGCTTGCCCTCCTAGTCTTCCCATGGCTGCATAGGCTTCATGTTTTTTTTGCTCAAAGGTTTTCTCTTCTTTCACTTTTGTCTGCTTCGTCTTTTGACTCAATTCCTCTTTACTGTCCTTTTTGACAACCATAATTTCCTCCTTTTTCTTCTTTTTCGTTTATGAATTTTCAATATTCATCCAAAATAAGTATGGTAAATTACTTTATTTCAGCAGCTTATAAAGATCAGCAAACTTTTTTATCCGCGGATATTGAGATAAAGCGATCCCAATTCCGAAAGAAAGAAGCATAATTTTCCCCGCGTTATTTTGCAGCTCACTTTCCAAATTAAGGTTTTTAAAAACATCTTGAATTTGGGAGAGAGAAGGCTTTGAAGAAGCAAACGTCTTTTGTCTATTTAAAAAGAGCAAGAGGCCTCCAACCAGGAGGAGGAGAACACTTATGCTTATGCCACTTTCTACATATCCCATAATAGGAATTAAGGCTTCAAAGAGAAAAAAGAGACCGCTGCCTCCTCCTGCCATTAAGAGAACAAAACTAAGTATCCTCCACATCTCAATCTTCTCGATATTTTGAGATCTCAGAAAGTGATCAAGGATAAGATTAATAAGGGTTCTCATTTTTTTATCTTAAGTAAAGTTCCAACCAAAAATCCAATGCCTAAAGCACAAGCCGCTGTAAGTGCAGGATGCTTTTTAATATATTCTTCAACCTCATCTATTTTCTCCTGACCATAGTCCACAATTTCATCTTTAGTGCGATAAAGCTGTTCCATGGTTAAAAGAGTTGAAAATTCACGGAATCCTTCTTTAATGGCTTCAAATGATTTTGCAAAAGCTTCGTGAATTTCTTCATAATTTTCTTCAGTAGAAGATTTTAACTTTTTAAAAATCTCTTCTCCTTTTTTAAATGTGTCTTTCAAACTCTTATTTTCAGATATTAAGTGATTGTTGTCTTGTGCATTATATTCGTTAAGAAAGTTATCTATTTTTGAGAGTTTATTTTTATATTTTTCCATATTCGATTCCATGTCCTGGATATAATCTTTATCGATCATTATGCTTCTCCTTTTTATGTTACAAACTTCTTGAAGTTTAGAGAGGAGCTAAACTCCTCTCTAAACTAATGACAACAGCACGGGCACGGA
>JAIEOZ010000203.1 GCA_019750035.1 Alphaproteobacteria bacterium
TGGCTTATTCTATTTTTTAAATAGTGAACTCATTACATAATAAGATCTCTTTCTTCCTGTGCTTTTGGCTCGGTGTGAGAATTCGGGTGATTTGGGGCCACTAATGGATATGGAATTTAGAGAGATAGAGGCGGACGTTGTTTTTCAACTCCTACTTTCTTCCACTTGATTTTGTGGAGAGGTTATCATTTAGTAGGGGAATCAATATTGCACGCTATTTTGTAATGTAAAGGATAAAAATAAGTTATTTTTTTGCAAATTCCTCTGCTAATCGGCTTTTTTCTATACGTCTTCTGCCATTAATCGCGACTAAATTAGCTCTGTTGGATTGATTAAAATCCTCAAGCTTTTTTAGCTCATTTTTACGTCCGATAAAGGTTTTCATTTGAGGTTATTTACCTAAAGATAGATACGGCTGTAAAACGAGCTTTTTCTGTGATTTTATATGCTCTGTGCCTCAACGTTCACATAAATTGATCCACTTTCGTTTATAAAAACTGATCCACTAACTGCGCAGGAAGATACTCTCTGCACCCTCAGTTTTCATGAGATTTTGCCTTGATTAATGAGAATGATGGGGGAATATCCGTTAACCACACAAAGTTATCTGTGCTCGTCACACTTCCTAGAATTTTGAAAGAACTAACCCCTTGTTAAAATTAACAAAAATGTCGTATTTTATAAATGGCACGCGCCATAGTGATAAACTTACCAGCCATTTAGATTTTTCTCAGACTGATTTTTATATAATGCTGGTTATTGGAGTAAAAATAAAGATAAAAAACAGTAATAAAAACAAATTAATATTTAAAAAAGACGTAAATGGCGTCTTTTTTGCCATTTACGTCTTGGTAAGACAGCAACGTCACTCTCCTGCCTGTCAAGGGGGGACGTAGTCCATCCCCCGGGAGGGGACGCAAAGCGCCCTTGTACAGGCTAGAGAGAGGGAACGTTATGAAATTAGCGAGAAGAAGCACCACACCAAGTTTAAATCTGCTGGATCAATTTTAATGGACGAAGGGGGGTCATTTTTTGTGGCCGTTAAGGGTAGACCATTTATGAGTTTACGCATATTCGTACGACGCTTGCCTCCGCCTGATTTTGCAGGAGGTATGAGAGGCTCTATTAAGCTCCACTCCGCATCTGTCAGGTCACTTGGATATCTTAGATGATCTCGATTATAGATGGGTCGGTTTTCCTTGGCCCACATTGTAAACACCTCCTGTATTTTGGCTTAGGTGCAGTGAACAATCGACCTATTTATTCAAAAAGTTCTTGGACGGACTCTTAGAGGTCTTTTCTCCTGAAAATGAGTCTCATGAGAGTCAAATGAAAGGCACTCCATTCATTTGGAATACCTTTTCTGTAGGAAGGGACACTCTAGGTTTTTTTACTGCAACTCTTGAACAATTTTTGATCCTGCCTGGGTTTTCTTTGTATTGAGAACCTCTTGCAAGTAGGTGTTAAGAACCTCTATGCGCTTAAAACCCTTCATCTGTTTAGGATATGAATAATATAGTT
>JAIEOZ010000116.1 GCA_019750035.1 Alphaproteobacteria bacterium
ATTTGAACTCATGTGTTGAGATTGGAACATGTAAGGTAGGAAATGCTGGATAAACTTTTATGACTGGGTTTTCTAAACTTTCTGATTGTTCTGCTTTTACACTATATTTTGTTTTTTCTCTTTTTTCACGAAAAGAGCTGGTAATGTACAAGGGAAGATCTTGTGGATCAATTGCGAGTTTTTCACACAACGCAGCTTTGAAAGCCTTTAAAATTCCCTCAGGCTGAGTATAAGAACGTACGAAAGTATGGCTACAAACGGGGCAAATATCATGCCGTGAGTGAATATTTATAAAAACGGCTTCGAGCTTAAAGAGTAAAGGGTGTTTGAAAATGTCTTCTAAAATGCTAGGTGTTGATTCTTCAATATATTTTAATAATTTTGGTTCACTATGCCAGTAGGTTGAAATGACTTTACTGCCAATGTTGGACATCTCTCTCTCTTGCTTGGCAAGCTTTTCCTGACTCGATTTTGTAACAGCTGCTAATTCTTTGACAAAGTCTAAGCTAACACCTGATGCTAAATCTATTTTTTCACAAAGTGCGCTAATGTTTTGTCCAGCTTCATGCTTGGTCGTTTGTAAAATAGAAGCGACACGACTAAAAGCAGCTTTATTTTTCATCAACTCTTTCCAAACGTCAGCGCCAGCATCACTAAGATCCATTTGAGAAAAAGCTTTTTCTGCTCTTGCCATAATATGATCGACAGGTATTGGCGCATGATCAAAAAAATGAAAATGTGGTCTAATCTGTTCTTCAAAATAGCATTGACCGCCAGCTACTTTAATACAATCTTGTACAAGCTGCTGCTTATCAGGGAGAGTTAACCCTTCTTCCTTTTGAAGTTTAGCAGCATACGGTCTCATAAGCCTTTGAGCTTCATCATAAATAGGATTAGAGATAAAAGAGGAATCCCAACCACTCTCAAAAACGAGCCATTTATTATCTGGACTTTGTAAATAATAGGTTTGAAGGGAAGCCCCCTCTCCGCCTAAAAAAGAAATGCTCGCCAAAACAATGTTTGTAGAATTGTTAGATGGCAATAGCCTAGCTACTTTTTCTTCTTCTGCCGCTAAAAGCTGATGTAGTCCATCAAAATCGATAGTTTTTCCTTTGTAACCAATATTGAGGCTATGAACTCCTTCCCATCCATCTTCTGGCCATCCTGCATATCCATGCGTGCCGAATAGAATGGTTAAATAAAAAATAAAAAAAGCTATCTTACCAAACATAAAATTTCCTTTTGCCCATATCATTTACTGATAAATAAAAATTATTAATGGACTGACGTATAGTAGCTTGTGTGTGTTTTATACCAATCTTCGAATTGTCCACGCTCAGCTATAGGAAATTTATCTTCAAGTAATGTCTTAAAAGAAAAAACAACCTTATGCTGAAATTTATCAATTAACTCTTTCTGTTCTTGATGTTCTTTCACAAAAGAAAGAGCTTGGTTAGCAATTCCATTTCCTACAATATTAACATATTCAAGATTCTCAAATCGTTCCAAAATAGAAGCAAGAAG
>JAIEOZ010000273.1 GCA_019750035.1 Alphaproteobacteria bacterium
TGCGTTCCTGTTAAATAATAATACAAAACGAGAGGCACACCGATCACAAGACACACACGTCGTCCTAAAAAGCGATAACACAAAGTCACTAAAAAAAGCCCCATCAGAGATCCTCTCTCTTTCAAAGAAACCCAACTGACCTCTTTTTCTGGTAAATCAAGATCTTTATAATTAGGCCGTTTAAAAAGAACCGCTGGTAAATTCCTTATCATAGAAAGAACAAGACGCGTATGCATTTTGGTGATCCGCCAATTATCCCAGAAAACATCAAAATTTGATGAATTTCCCTCAGGGTAGATTACCTTTACAGGAATCATAACTACCGGCGTTCCTTGCCAAAAAAGTCGCACCATAAGATCCGTATCAAAATCCATTCGACAGCCAATACTAACCTTATCCAATATTGAAAGCGTTTTTTGAAGGGGATAAATACGAAAACCACACATACTGTCTGTAATTCTGAAGGAGAAGGTTTCGATCCAAACCCAAACGTGGGTCAACCATCGACCTAACCAACGACTAAAAGGGATGGATGCATCATAGAGAGGTTGACCGCTTAAAAGAGCTTGAGGATTTCTTTTCGACACTGTCAAAAAGTTTTGTATAGTCACCAATGAATGCTGCCCATCGGCATCGATTTGAAAAGCGTGCGTGTAGCCAAGTTCTGCAACCCAGCGAAAACCTGCCTGCATAGCAGCTCCCTTCCCTTTATTCACAGGAAGTCTTAAAAGATGAACGCCTGAATCTTTGTAAGAGAGTTGATCAAGTGCTTTTTGTGTTTCCTGAGAACTTCCATCATCCACAATAAAAACATCTAAACCCGCTGCTTTTAATGCACTTCTCATCCCTGGCAAAGCACGATGGTGATTATGAGTCGGAATAAGAGCACAAATTTTATACATCACTTATAAATTCCTGCAGGTGTACAGTATACATAAGCCGTCCAGAGGCATACATTTTTTCATCTGCTCTATAGGAATAGATGATTAAGGACTTTTCAGGAAGATGGTCCAGAATTAAGCAAATCTCATCTAAAGGACGCATTAAATTACTGAACTTGATTTGACTGGCCTGAGCAACAAATCCCGTCATTTTAAAAGTAGTTTGAGCAAATTCGACAGCCCAGTGCACTTGCACAACACCAGGGACTACAGGAAAATCAGGAAAATGCCCCTCAAAATAGGCGAGCTCTTTGGGGATTTTTAGACCAATCTCAACTCTATTTTTAGACTGGACTTTGAAACGAACGTCTGGGTGCAGAAGGGAACCTAGTGTCATCCAATTCCTCCAAAGTAACGACGCATCAAATCATAAGGACGTTTTCCTTGTCCATTCTGAGGGAGTTCAGAAACAAAGCGCCAC
Source organism: Alphaproteobacteria bacterium (assembly GCA_019750035.1). Taxonomy (GTDB): domain Bacteria; phylum Pseudomonadota; class Alphaproteobacteria; order UBA9655; family UBA9655; genus UBA9655. The sequence goes on from JAIEOZ010000273.1 coordinate 1,363, forward strand.
TTTCGAGGAAGCACAACATGCTCAAAATATAAGCTTAGGCTTTTTCGAATTTCACGAACAAAGGTCGCTTTGCCAATAGCAAGCAACCTAGCCTTTCCTTGATCAGACAAAACAAGAATAGCCCCCAGTTCATCCCGGTTGAGCGATTCAAGAGGAAGAACAG
>JAIEOZ010000301.1 GCA_019750035.1 Alphaproteobacteria bacterium
TAAACGCTCACTCTTTTTAGAATGTTGTTCGTTGTTAAGTGTCATTTTAAGACTCCCTCTCTTTTCTTTTATCTACCAACACTATATCATGTTGACATCCCAATGTACATACAAATATGTGTTTCATAAAATGAGCAGCTTTGAGGTTTGTTCTCCCATAATAAAAATTTCAGAAGAGACGTTGGTAAGTAATTGTTCTCAGTTTCGGAAGAACAATTTTTCGTCATCGGATCTGAGAGTGCCTTTTGGGTAAACGTGGTGATAAAGCGTTGGACGACTGATGTCATATTAAAGGTCAATTTTTAGGAGTTCCAAGGTAGTATTTTTCTCTAAAAGATCTGTCATCTATCGTTACATACATGCAAGTACTTTCTCATTTGATTATCACTTAGTTTATTTGACTAAGTTTGTAGCAGATTTAAGTAGAGTAGTTATTAACGGTCACGCTTATTTTTGGCAGTGATTGCAATAATATGTAGATCGTGTACCTTGAATAATCTTGATAATAGGGAATAAGTGGCAGCGTGAGCAAATCTTATCCTTATGGTTGTAAACTTTAAAGAAATGCTGAAAGTAGCCAATGTCTCCATTCGGGTGCACATGATCCCGCAATGTTGAGCCGCCAGCAGCTATGGCGCGTTCTAATACGTCTTGGATTTTTTTTAATAAAAGACCTGTTTCAGCTAATGTAAGCGAATTCGTTAAACGCAGCGGCGAGAGCTTAGCTTGCCATAAAGCTTCTGAAGCATAAATATTACCTATACCTGCAATTATTTTTTGATCAAGGAGAGCTCTCTTGATAGGAATGTTATGGTATTGCAGACGTTCATGAAATAGAGAAGCATTGAGTTGCGAATCACCAAATGAATCAGGCCCAAGTGTGCTAAAGGGAGCGAGGGTATTCAGCTGGTGTGTAGCGATGAGGCGTAAAAAACCAAAACGTCGTGGATCGCGGTAAGTAACTTTATGGTTATGAGAAGTCATAAAAATGACGTGGTCATGTGGACCAGATTTTAGAGAAGGAGCATCAAGATCCTCAATAATCACACGGCCGGACATTCCTAGGTGCCAAATAAGAGTTAAGCCATGGCTAAAGTTGATTAAAATATATTTAGCACGCCGATGTACAATTGTAATGGGATGATTCACGAGTTCTTGTTCAAGATTTGAGGGAAAAGGGTAGCGCAAGTTTGGACGATTAAGCTGAATTTTCAAGAAAGAAGATTTTTCGAGAACAGGCTTTAAAGCTTGGCATACAATTTCAACTTCGGGAAGTTCTGGCATAAATTATAAGGCTTTTGTAATCATGTTTTTTTATTATACGCTTGGTTTAAAATTTAAGCCATTAGCCATAGTAGATATGTGCAAATGGAAAAACTTACGTATTTGATTTTTCCCAAACATGAGTTTTCAATCTTGAAAATGTAGAAGAAGACTCTTCTACATGAGGATCGTTGTTGAAAATGAAAGAGGGCAGGGGAGGGGGGTGTCGCAAAATGTGATGTTAGTTGTTAGAAGGTGTTAAAAGTAC
>JAIEOZ010000153.1 GCA_019750035.1 Alphaproteobacteria bacterium
ATGTTAAAAACCTCTGCGACCTTAGTAATGCCGTGGGTTTTTGCAGATATCACCGCCTGAAGTTTTGCTGCTATATACTTGTCTTTTCCTAACTCTTTTAACTGACGCTTTGCAATCTCCAAAACTTCGTCCGTTACAATCTTTGATACGCCTGACATATTCTCCTCCCGGTTTCTTGATATTCTAGAAAGAGTATATCAGCTTCGATTCGCAGCGTATATCAGTTAATTCATTTTTGGGATTTGGTATTATTGCCAATCAATACAATCAATTCAGAATCCCACATCACGTTATGTCTTTGATCTTAAAAAGATACCTATTTCAGAAGAACAGTACGAATTTGATACTCTTTCTCCACCTTTGTTTCTTAGTGACGATGACGCAATGGGATTTTTCAAACAACCTGCTGAGGAATTAGATGTAAAGAACTATGGCGAAGCCATTGTTGAAATACGACATATTAAATATGCCTATTTTAACATTGGTTTTTTTCTTACAACAGGAAACCAAATATTATTAGAAGATGCAAATACGCTGTACTCTTTTTTAAAACAAATATATAAAGAAAAAGTCTTGTCTAAAGAATATGGAAGCGGTATATTAAATTGTACAATTAAACAAGAGGAGAATTAAGATGCTAAAAATCGTTAAGTGGACTACTGGAGCAGCAATTTTCTTTTCTCATTTAGATCACGCATCTTGTTATAACCCTCAGCTGCTTGACTCGGTCGCGGATTCATTTAATGCGCGTATATGTGTTAAGGCTCCCATTTCAATTAAACAAATTCAAGAAAATTTAAGTTTTTTGGAAGAAGAAGATAATAGTTACGTTACAACATATTCTGGAAGAAATGTTTTTGAGTCATATAATGAAAAGATAAAAAGTAAGGACAAGGAATTTAGCACCTTTTATAATAACTGCAAAATGATTTATGATGCCAACGACATGGTAGACCCTGTGACTCAAACTGCTGTTCAAATGATATTTGAAAGAGTTTTTCAGAAACATCAGCAACATTTAAATCTGTTATCCTCAACGAATCATTTATTACCCACAAGGAAGGCAGCAGGTGATGCGAAGGGGCTTGATAGAGATCTTCTCAAGGATGTTTACCCGCTTGGTAAAAAACCCGATGAAAGCAGCAAAAATTTATCAGAGAACATACCTACAGGATATGAAGATCGAGCCGCTGATCACTTATTTAGATCAAATCAAAAACTGGTGGACAGTCATTAACCTTGCAAAGGTAGGCGTGTTTAAGTCGTTATTATGAAGAGAAGTTTAGCAAATCATAACCTGTTAAACTTTATTACGTCTATTTCACTTCGATATTGTTTTTTAAATTAAGAAGGAGTAATATTTATCCACACCTAAGCTCTATCATTTTCTTGAGCAATCGTGGTCTAGACCATCGGGGTCACTCACTTATCAAGCTATATCGGTGCTAGTATAGATGTTATTACGAATGAGAAAACTGTTTTTGATCTAATAAATTTAGGTTATCAGAATACATGTGGTAACAAGTTTGTCACT
>JAIEOZ010000050.1 GCA_019750035.1 Alphaproteobacteria bacterium
AAAAGAGAGTTTATGCCCATAATAAATAAGAAAAACTTTGCAATTATCATTGGAAATGCTCTCGAATATTACGATTTTATGCTTTATGGATTTTTTGCAGCTATTTTAGCGCCTCTCTTTTTTCCGAGCGATACTCCAGGCATGTCACTCATTATAAGCATGGCAAGTTATGGCGTAGGATTTTTAGCCAGACCCTTAGGAGGCATTTTCTTTGGCCATCTTGGAGACCGATGGGGTCGTAAAGATACTCTTTCTCTTTCTATTCTCCTTGTCACCTTTCCCACCTTAGGAATTGCGCTTTTGCCTACCTATGCCCAAATTGGAATCTATGCTCCTCTGTTATTAGTGTTATGTCGTTTGTTACAAGGTTTCTGCCTTGGGGGAGAATCAAGTGGGGCCATGACCTATTTGATTGAAAATGTCCCTCCTCACGAAAAAGATAGGGCAAGTGCGTGGCTCGTTCTGTCTTGTTATGCAGGGACACTTGTTGGAACTTTATTGGGTGCTTTTTTCACACTCCCCTTTATGCCAAGCTGGGGATGGCGTCTTACGTTTATTATGGGATCTTTTATTGCTCTTATCGGCTATTATATCCGCAAACGTTTAAAAGAAAGTCCAGAGTTTCTTGAAAGTAAAAAACAGGGAAAAATCCTCAAAGTTCCCATCAAAGAACTTTTCAAGAATGAAAAACGAAACATTTTCTATGCGGCCAGCATCTCCTCAGCGGTTATTATTCCTTTTATTATTATATTTATTTATTTGAATAGTCTTTTTATCAAAAATCTTTATTTAGAGCCTTCAGTCGTTCTTGCTTTAAACGCTGGGCTAATGAGTATTTGGATTCTCTTGTTACCTTTATTTGGCTTTCTCGCCCAACATTATGGTCGAAGAATAATTATGATCATAGGAGTTTTAGGGATGGCCGCTTTTGCCTATCCTCTTTTTCTGTTTATGGGAACCAAACCAACTCTTGGGAGCATTCTCATCACTCAGCTTATTCTCAGTATTTTTGCAATTGCTTATGCAGCCCCTACGTCTGCTTTACTTGTTGAACTTTTTCCTGTCAACGAACGATACAGTGGAATTGCTTTTAGTTATTCACTTGGTCACGCGATTTTTGGAGGATTAACACCAATTATTTTAACAACATTGGTTCAGTCTTTCGGATTTACCTTTGCTCCGGCTATATGCCTTATCTTAAGTTGCCTTTTAGGATCAACCGTACTCTACAAGAATTGTAGCTCCTCAGAGAGCCAATATCAGCAGAAGTTAAGGCCTCTATCATCGTAACGCACTCTAGCTGTCACTTTTCTAGCAGATAACGTTCTGCCTTTCCAAAAGATTGGGGGTATTTGATAGCGACCCATTTTCAGCCCCTCCCCATAGGAACTGTGCATGAAGTTTTGTTAATTGGTATGCAAAAAAACACGCCCCAAAGATAGTTTATCAAGTTTATATTTTAAACTCCTCCAATATTTAGTGTCTTGGTCCCTCCCCTTCTCAAGGCACAAGCCATTCCTTTAATTTTGACCATC
>JAIEOZ010000306.1 GCA_019750035.1 Alphaproteobacteria bacterium
CGGCACTTCAGCGCCTTTGCAATAGCTGTCGTAGATTTAGAGCAGAGTTTATTGCTAATTTCCTTATTTTCAGCTTGATAAAAATGAAACATTAAACGCTGTTCTTCAAATTTTAGATTATGTAAAATTCTTGAGTCTTTACGTAGTGTGCGAATCCATCCTTCTTCAGGAGGAGAAGGTAGAAGAGAAAAAATTTTAAATCTCTCTAAAAAAACTTGATCATATTCAGGATTCTTTTGCAAAATAGGGTTATTGTACACATTAATGATTTTTGTTAAGGGTATTGAGTTAGAAATAACATTTTTGAGATGGGTTGTGTCTTCAGGAATAAAGACTAGTTCAGCGCGACATCCTAAGCCTCGAGCAGCTTTAATTATGAAGGGATGAGGAAGCAAGAACCTACTCTCATGATCTTCCAGATGAGAAATAGTTGTAGCATCGCAGTTTGCTTTTTTCGCTAATTGTACTTGTGATAGCCCCATGGTTTTCCGCAAAGTTTTAATCCATCCTTCAGTTGGTCTCTGAGGAAGAAAAAAGAGTTTGGTGAGTTTTTCTAAAAAAAATTCATTATTAGTATCTTGTTTGAGGATAGAAACTCTTTGAGGAACAGCGTTGGGGACAATACGATATTCAAGGCGACATCCCATCGCCTTAACAACTTCCTTTATGCGCATATTAATAAGTTGGTTATGAGCTTCTTTCCACTCAAATTTCGAGAGCTGCTCGTGCGTTATTCCTATTCTGCCAGCTAATTGAGCTTGAGTCATTTCTAAAGAACATCGCAGCCAATAAAGCCATCCTTTATATGGCCTAAAAGGAAGAGAAGAGATCTGTTTTAATTCTTCAAATAGAGGAATGTAATTCGGGTGAATTTTCATTGTTTCAAAATTTTGAGGAATAAGGACATATTCCACACGACATTGTAATGCTCTAATAATATTCTGATCAGATTTAGAAATAGGAATAGTATGGGCTTCTTGACATGCTATCACGGATATTCTATGCAAGGGATAATTTAATTGTTTAGCTAATTCAGTCTGAGTTAGTTCTTGCGCATCTCGAATTTTAGAAATCCACCCTTTCCTTGGCTTAGGAGGGAAAGGAACAATTGAGTGAAATTTTCTTAAGATAGTTTCATCATAAAGTGGAGAATCTTTAATAAGGGTGTAGTCAAATCTGCAACCAAATGCTTTAGCGAGTTCATTCAAATTTACGTTTATGGATTTTGAAGTATAAGTAAGCCCATCATGCGCCTCATTTTTTTCAAGATGTATAATTTGTCTCTCTGTAATTTTAAGCCTTTCAGCTAACTCTGCTTGAGTGATACCTTGTGAATTTCGAATAGCACAAATCCACCCTTCTACAGGCTTTTGAGGGAGTGGAGGCAATTGCTGAAGTTGTGTAAGTAGAGGAGAATTTTCAAATGATACTCTACGATGCAAGTTTTTTATTGGAACAAATATGTATTCAATGTGATAGCCAAGAACGTTTGCAGCTCGCCTCAGCATTTTATTAACAAGTTGCCCGCTTGTCTCCG
>JAIEOZ010000069.1 GCA_019750035.1 Alphaproteobacteria bacterium
GTACTTTTAACACCTTCTAACAACTAACATCACATTTTGCGACACCCCCCTCCCCTGCCCTCTTTCATTTTCAACAAACTGTAGCAAGATTAAACCTCCTCATGTAGAGGAGTCATTTTTTATATTTTTAAGCTTGAAACCTCATCTTTAAGCAAAATTAAATAGGTAAGTTTTTCCATTTGCACATATCTACTATGGCTGATGGTTTAATAATGACCAATAGATAGATTTGTATTTAATTGCCATTTTTTTAAGAAAGGATATAAAAATTTTTATCTAAAAAATATAGAAAAATCTTCAATCCTGGTTTTAAAAAATTATATCCATTTTGGAAATTTATCATAATATCTATCTATTGGTCATTACTCTCTAAATTTTAAACCAAGCCTATAATAAAAAAGCATGATCACAAAAGCCTTATAATTTATGCCAGAGCTTCCCGAAGTTGAAATTGTATGCCAGGCTTTAAAGCCTGATCTCGAGAAATATTTTTTCTTGAGAACCCAGCTTAATCGTCCAAATTTGCGCTACCCTTTTTCCTCAAATCTCGAAGAAGCACTCGTGAATCATCTCATTACAATTGTTATTAGAGCTCTATGATAGAGTAACTAGTGCTACGTCCTCCTTCTGCATTAATGGTTAATATTCCTTGGCTTACAAGTGATAGAATATCCCTATATGCAGTATCTTGAGAACATTTAGCAAGTTTAGCCCATTTAGAAGTGGTCAATTTTCCCTCAAACCCGTCTAGCATAAGGTTTAGCACTTTGCGTTGACGTTCATTAAGGGAAAAGTCTGAAAGCTCCTCCCAAAATCGTGCTTTGTGAAGTACGGAGTATAGAGTGCTTTCCGCACCCTGAATGGCTCGCCCCAGGCAGTTTAAAAACCACCCCATCCAAGGAGTAATATCTAATGATCCCCTCTGGGTTGATTCCAGCATTGTATAATAATCATTACGTTCTGATCTAATTTGAGAAGATAGACTATAGAAGCGCTGTGAGCTTTGCTCTGATTGAGCCAGCACCATATCACCAATAGCTCTTGCAATTCGTCCGTTGCCATCATCAAAGGGATGAATAGTAACGAACCAGAGATGTGCAATACCGGCTTTTAGAACTGGATCTATAGTTGTCTCTTCATTGAGCCACTCTAGAAAACCTCTCATTTCATAATCTATCTTATTAGCAGCAGGCGCTTGGTAATGAATGCGCTCATGTCCATAAGGTCCGGAAACAACTAGCATGGGACCATGACTGTCATTCCGCCATTCTCCAACTTTTATTTTGATCAGCCCACTGCGGCCCGTAGGAAAGAGTGCTGCATGCCAGCTAAACAACCTTTCTTTGGTAAGAGACTGTTTATAATGTTGAGTTGCATCAAGCATCATCTCAACAACACCCTCAACATCACGATTTGGGGTAACGAAACCTCCTATATCCATTCCAAGACGACGCGCAATGGAAGAACGCACTTGTTCAATTTCAAGAATTTCCCCTTCGATCTCACTTGATTTAAGCACGTCTTGTGTTAAAGTTTGTAGAAC
>JAIEOZ010000043.1 GCA_019750035.1 Alphaproteobacteria bacterium
ACATCTTTTTCTCCATTCGCAGAAATAGTACCCACTTGAGCAATTTCTTGATTGGTTGAAACAGATTTAGAACGCTTTTTAACATCTTCAATAACGGCTTGAACGGCCATATCGACGCCACGCTTAAGATCCATTGGGTTCATGCCTGCTGCAACAGCTTTCACGCCTTCTTTTACAATGGCATGAGCCAAAACAGTTGCTGTTGTCGTCCCATCACCCGCGATATCAGAGGTTTTGGAAGCCACTTCCCGTACCATTTGAGCTCCCATATTTTCAAACTTGTCGGAAAGCTCAATATCTTTTGCCACAGATACACCGTCTTTGGTGATGCGAGGAGCCCCAAAGGACTTGTCGAGGACAACGTTACGTCCCTTAGGTCCTAAAGTTACACGTACAGCATCGGCCAAAATCTCAATTCCGCGAAGCATACGCTCGCGAGCATCTGAGCCAAATTTAACTTCTTTTGCCATATTTATTTTCCTTTCAGTTATGCAGCTTTAGAGTCAATGATTCCCATGATGTCTGATTCTTTCATCACGAGATACTCTTGGCCGTTAAATTTCACTTCAGTTCCTGACCACTTACCGAAAAGAATGCGATCCCCAGCTTTTACATCCAAAGGAATCACTTTTCCATCTTCCTGGCGAGCGCCGGATCCAGTTGCAATCACTTCCCCTTCCATGGGTTTTTCTTTTGCAGTGTCAGGAATGATAATCCCCCCTGCAGTTTTCTCTTCCTGCTCAATACGACGAACAAGAACACGATCATGTAATGGTCTAAATTTCATTTTTTTCTCCCTCACTTTGGGACTTCAATAGGTTAACTTTATGGTTAGCACTCTCACCATGAGAGTGCTAAAACTTATAAAAGAGATTACCCTTCTTGTCAACACTTTCATGCAGATGGCTTGATTGTGCTCATTACTGTATTTATGGCTTGAGAGAGGGGCTTCTTTTGGTAACTCCACCAAAAAAAGAAATATTCCATGAGGTATTATTCAGAACTAGACCGTTTTAATGAAAGAAACGCTGACATGTATTTTAAAGAGAAGGGTGCGGAGAGGCGTCTTTTAGAACTTTTTGTAATAGGACGATAGAATTTTTCCCCAATAATAAATGAAATTTCTTACTCGTTAATGCTCCACCGGGGGAGAAATGACGGAAATTAATCTATTCTCTTTCCGTCATTTTCTCGCTACAGGTGGATTCCCACTTTTTTTATCTTTAATACGCTATTCGTCGTATAGGGTGAGAGGTTTATTCACCCTCTTCCTTATGACTTTCTCCAATAAATCTATGGATTCTTGAGGTTGTTGCCTCGTCATGGTCAGTTAACCAATCTGAGTTCTTAAGAGCTTCTTTCATATCTTTATACCCATGTGCTGCTCGACTCTTGATAGAAATTTTTGAGAACTCACAGTCACAGGTTGAAACCTCGTAGGGAGGCTTCTTGTAAGAGAGATGGATAATATCAAAAAGAGTAGTATCATCTGCTTTCTTTTGGATTTCTTTAGCAATAGGAGTATTTTTTACGTTAGCTGGAAGATG
>JAIEOZ010000149.1 GCA_019750035.1 Alphaproteobacteria bacterium
AGAGTGGGGTATGACTTTTAAGCATTGATTCTCTCAACCGGTTTCCCCCCGACTCCTCTCACGTGTGTGGGAGGAGTCTCCCGTTTCTATAATTTGGTGTTTATTAACGCTAATTATGGATTAAGAAGTAAGCTAATTGTGAAAAAACAAATACATATTCGTCATTGCTGCGAAGCACCGAAGGTGCTAAGCAATCCAGAAAACGATCTGTTAAGCAGCAACAAAATCTTTCTCATTATCATTTTTAAAAGGAAGACGATTTTCAAGTTTTACAATTTGAATGCTCTCCGAAATCATTTGAAATCCCCCCATCCATCGATGAAGAGAATAAGAAGGAGAAACTAAGTCGATTGCTGTGACGTGCATATCCTCATCAGTTGCAAAATAGTGTGAAGGAGCAACACTTGGAGCTATAAAACACATTTTGCCTCCAAAAAGCCCAGCACCTATTTTATGATAATGACCGGCAACTATCCCTAGAATATGAGGCGAGGATTGGAGTAATTTTTCAAAATTCTCCTCCACTCGACATATAATATCATCAAAACATTTTTGTCCTACTTTAATCGGAAAATGATGCATAAATAATAAGGTTGGCTTTAGAGAATTTTCTTTTAATTTTGCTTCAAGCCAATTAAGTCGCTACTTAATTTTGATCTTCACCTCTTTTATCATGGGAAAATAGCGTTGAAGGCTTCCCAAAATGACAAAAGAATATTGACGGATAAACTGAGCGATTTCCTCTGTTTGGCAATAAAGATCCATCGTTTTATGGTGATGAGAAAATGATCCTAAGCGGCTATTCCACATTTTTAAAACAGCAGAAGGGCCCATCATATCTGTCATTTCTATACAGACAGACTTCCATAAGGGATCTTTTATAAGGGAGAGACAATTTTTAACTTGAGCGTAAGCTTCTTCAAAGGAAATATGATCATGGGGAAATAATTTCTGTTCACCCTCATGAAAAAGTTCATTTTTTGCTGAGGATAGAGGAGGGCTGCATCTGTTTGTCGCTTTTTTTATGTTAGAAAAATGTAAGGGTGATGAAGGAGCCGTCTCTTTACCCGCGATCGTTTTTGCCACATAAAAGGGGAATGTATGTCTGTTTGAATAAGGGGGAACACACGCTTCAGTCTTTTGCACACACATCTCCTTCTTCGACGATTTTCTCCCAACTATCCATTGCCTATGACACCCTGAAGGTGTATTATAATTTCTGGAGCAGATAGCTTTAGAGACTGAAGGAGGAATCGCCACCACAATCCGTCTTTCAGAAGCCAAGTTCCAGTGAGGCTAAAGCAGAGTGTTCTCAGGGAGGCTAGTGAACACTCTGCAATTTATTTCACCTATCAAGTGAAAATTTACCACCACAAACAACCTATTTACCACCTTACCAAGGGATTCACTGATCCCTTACTTCTCTAGTGTAATTGATAAAGCTATTTTTTAAAGCGTTGTTTCGTCACGGGGGGGGTGCCGTAAAGTTCAGGAAGGTATGGGTTGCAAAAATTTACCAATCCGCTAATCTAAAGGTTAATAAATTAAA
>JAIEOZ010000033.1 GCA_019750035.1 Alphaproteobacteria bacterium
AGCTAACGGGAGATGATAAAAAAGACACCAATCTTATTGGTCAATATGGAGTTGGTTTTTATACATGCTTTATGGTGACCTCACAGGTAGAAGTAACAAGTCTGAAAGCTGGAAAAAAAGAGGCTCATAAATGGACATCCAATGGGGTTGATTCTTTTTCTGTTGAAAAGGCGGAACGCGAACAACAAGGAACAAAAATTGTTCTCCATCTTAAAGATGATGCAGAAGACTATCTTGTCCCTCTCCGATTAAAGACATTAGTTGAAAAATACTCCGAACACATTGCTTTTCCCATTGTGTTTAAGAATAAAGGTAATGAGGAGATTTTAAATGAAGAGCGTGCTCTTTGGTTACGTCCTAAAAATGAAATTACTTCAGAACAATATAAAGCTTTTTATCAACACCTGACCCATGCTTTTGATGAGCCTTGGTGTATACTTCATACCAAAGCCGAGGGTGTTATTGAGTATACGGCTCTTCTTTTTATTCCATCTAGTGCACCATATGATCTATTTAATGCTGAGCGAAAGAATCGGCTTAAACTTTATATCAAGCGGGTTTTTATTACAGATGATTGCGAGAATCTTCTTCCTTCCTACTTACGATTTGTAAGAGGTATTGTTGATACAGAAGACCTACCTCTTAATATAAGCCGTGAAACCTTACAGTACGATCGTCGTATGTCAAAAATTAAAGCAACACTTGCAAAGAAGATTTTGGAAACTCTAGCTAAAAAAACCAAAGAAGAGCCTGAGGATTATCTAGAATTTTGGCAAAATTTTGGAGCCATCTTAAAGGAAGGCTTTTATGAAGAACCAGCAAAAAAAGAGGAACTTCTCTCCCTTATCCGTGTAAAAACAACTCTTAGAGAAGGATATATTTCATTAGAAGATTATTTTGCCCAGATGAAGGAGGAGCAGAAAGATATCTATTATTTGATTGGAGAAGACACATCAAAAATGCTTAAAAGCCCTCAACTCGAAGGATTTCAAAATCGTAAACTAGATGTCTTGTTATTAACGGATCCCATTGATCGTTTTTGGGTTAATCGTGTGGGATCTTATAAAGATCATCCTTTTAAAGCAATTACAGAAGAAAACCTTAACCTAGATACAGAAGAGTCTGATGACACACATGTACAATCGCTTGTTGAATTTTTAGAAAAACAGCTTCAAGGAAAGGTTAAAAGTGTGCGTGTATCAACCCGCCTTACAGAAAGCCCTGTTTGTTTTGTGAGTACTGGGCAGGAATTTAATCATCATCTTTCAGGGGCTTTTCAATCTCACCAAAATCCATCAACACGAATTCTGGAAATTAATCCTAACCACATGCTTATTCAAAGTCTGTCTAATGTTGTTGAAGAAGAAGATAAAGGAAAAATACTCGAAGAAATGGCTGGGCTTCTTTATGATCAAGCCCTTATTCTTGAGGGGCAACCTGTTGCTGACTCGCAGCTCTTTACCCGGCGCCTTACCTCACTTATGAATGACCAACTGAAAGTGAGTTAATGTTTGCCTTCGCTGCCAGCACAATACCCATCTGTCCAAAATTT
>JAIEOZ010000135.1 GCA_019750035.1 Alphaproteobacteria bacterium
GCTCGCGCAAGCATGGTTTTACCCGCAACCGAAATCAAAGGTTTGGGCAAGGTATTTGTTAAGGGTCGCAGACGAAGCCCAAGGCCTGCCGCTAAGATCATTGCACTTTTAGCCATTTTTCTCCACAATAATTTGCAAACCATCTACGGATCGCATAAAGACGAGGATGCTGCAAATCTCGGTTCAAGATTTGCCAAACCCGAGGAAGATGGGCGAGATATTTTAATTTTCCATCCCTTCTCGCCAGACGAGAAAAAACACCCAAAATTTTTGTGCTTCTCTGAGCTCCCCAAAGAGCGTAGCTTGCCCAAAAATCTTCTCGGATAAGATCAGGAAAAGCTTTAAAGTAAATTTCCATCATATTTGCTGCAAACTGGGGCGTAATGTCTCGACGCGCATCTTCTAAAAGAGACACAAGATCATACGTAATAGGACCCCATATGCCTTCGTGAGTTCCATCTTGAAAATCAATAAACCCGCAGCGATTAAATCCTTGGCGTGAGGGGATCCACATAAGATTATCGACCAAGACATCCCGCATCACAAAACTGTGAGGAACAACTGGCTGATTTTCATAGGCTTCAGCCCAAACCTCTCTAAAGCTATCCCCCTCTTTCTCTGAAAGAGAGAGACCATACCAATCAATAAAAACGTCTGCTTCTTTTAAAAAGGAGTCAAGGTCATACAGAGGAAAATGAGTTTTATTCTCAGTCACCTGTTGATGGAGGTGAACCAAGCTTTTGATGGTTTCACCATAAAGAAGCTGTTCGGCAATCCCCTCATGAATGGCATTTCTGTAAGTCAGCAGGCCAAAGTCTTCAACCAACAAAAAACCATGCGTATGATCAGAAGCATAAATACGGGGCACGGAAAGGCCCACTTGATTTAATAATTCAGCAATAAATTGAAAAGAAACTGTTTTTTCAAAAGGGGGCGGAGCATCCATCAAAAGAGCCTGGGGAAGACGGAAATAACATCTTTTCGAGGCGTCAACAGGAAGAGGGATCAGAAGCTCTTTCTCAAGCCCTTCTCTTTTCAAAAAATCATATCTTAAAAGAGCTCTTTCGTCTTCAAAAGAGTCGGTCGTCCCAACCTGTAAAACGGAGGATGCGGTCACTGTCATGGCTTCCATAGCGTAATTCAATTTCCAGAAAGCCCTTTGGCAAGTTGTTTCCTAAGCGTTCTGGCCACTCGATAAGGGATACACCATTCTGATAAGCTTCTTCAATCCCTAATTCATAGACTTCTTCAGGATACTTAAGCCGATACAGATCAAAATGCCACACCACAAAGCGAGGAGCTTCATAGGTCTGAACCAACGTAAACGTTGGGCTTGGGACTTCTGTCTTATCCCCACACAAAGCCTGAATAAGCGCCCGTGCAAAGGTAGACTTCCCTGCCCCTAAATCTCCTTTCAACAACACCACATCGCGGGGAGACAGATGAAAGGCGATTTTCCGCGCAAGGGCGGCAGTTTCTTCAGCTGATTGGGTTAAGTATATATTTTTCTGTTGCATGTTTGAAACTATGTCACTAATTTCTGAGAATCCACAAGGGGTCATAGCTCAGTTGGGAGAGCGCTACAATGGCATTGTAGAG
>JAIEOZ010000008.1 GCA_019750035.1 Alphaproteobacteria bacterium
TGATTTATGGTCTATATCAAGAGGACTGGCTCGAACCATTCAAGACTACAAGAGACATCTTGCTCAAGCGGATTTACCACGATCGAATGATTTAGATGGGAGAGGCCATCTTTCGCAGAAAGAATTAACTTCTTTTTGTCAATATTTTCTTGGGGTGTGCATTGATCAAGTAGAATTTATGGAAAAACTTTTGGACTGGAAGAACTTTCTTTTTCGTCTTGAAGGTCTTTGTGAGACATATATTCAACAAGGCAAACTATTATCTGGATCATTTTCTGTTTTAAGAGAGGTATTTTTTGTTGGAATGTTAGAAAGAGGAAAAGTTCCTCTCATCACGGGCTATAAAGAACGCCAAGCAAGATCGGTCTTGTCCCAACTTATTAAAGAAGAATTTCTTATTTCTGATACTCCAAAGGGAAATGTAAAAATGAATTTTCCTCTTAAAACTGTAGAGAATCTTTTTCCTAACCTTTATCCGACTTAGTGGTCCTCACTTCAACTTAACACTAAAAAATGGCGTGAAAAATAAATCAGAATTGTCAGACTTAGGGCATAAAAAAAGGGAAGGTCTCCCTTCCCTCTTCCGAATATGATCGTGTACTCATCGGATGTGAAGATGCCTTACTTTGTTTTCCTCTTATGTCATCCCCTTGACACGCGGAGATCCAATGGAACTATATGCAACAAAACAACTATTTTATGGATTCCCGCTTCCACGGGAATGACACCGGTTGGTAAAGAACAAGGTACCTTCGTTCATTAGATATAGGTTTATTTTTCGCTGGTCACAATGGAAACAAATCTTCTACCATTCGCCTTGCGTGAAAACTTTATATGACCTTCGGCGAGGGCAAAAAGGGTATGATCGCGCCCCATCCCAACCAGGTCGCCCGGATAATACTCCGTCCCTCGTTGCCGAATAATAATATTTCCAGGGATCACGAGCTCTCCCCCAAATTTCTTTACCCCAAGACGACGACCTGCGGAATCGCGACCATTTCGGGAACTGCCACCCGCTTTCTTTTGTGCCATTGCTTTGTCTCCTTATTCCTCAGACGATTTCTTGACCTTCGCAGCCGCTGCCTTTGGTGGCATTGCTGGTTTCGCCTCTTCAACCACTGCCGTTGCTACTCTTGCTTTTGCTGGCTTTGCTTCTCCTTTTGAGAGAACTTTCTTTTCAGATGTCTCACGCGGTGCCGTCTCTTTGAAAGACGTAGCTTTTTCTTTAGGCGAATCGCCCTCACCTAGGATATCCGTAATGCGAACAACACTCAGATATTGGCGATGACCATTCTTGCGTCGATAGTTATGGCGACGCTTCTTCTTAAAAATGATGACCTTGTCATCACGAATTTGATCAACTATTGTTCCACACACTCTGGCACTCGTCACGAAAGGAGCTCCAACTTTTACGGAATCTCCCTGACCCATCATCAGAATGTCGGTAAACTCAATGGCGTCGCCTGAAGCACCGGCCAACTTCTCGACTTTAATAATCTCATTTGCGGTAACTTTATACTGTTTTCCGCCGGTTTTGATGATTGCAAACATCTCAATTTCTCACTTTTCTCATAAGCCATTTATGGCAAAAGCACCTGGAA
>JAIEOZ010000120.1 GCA_019750035.1 Alphaproteobacteria bacterium
CTGATTATTAACGATAAAACCTATTCTAAGAAAAACAACATTTTTTCCTTCTCCACTGCTCTCCTTTTTTGCATATCCTCTAATAGAAGGATCCTGTAGAGATTTTTGCATTTCTCTGTGAATGCCTTCAACATGGATATCTTTACTGGGAGTTTTAACTAGGGGAGATTTTGTCCAAACCCATCCTTCATATTCAGTTGTATTCTCAAGTGCATAAAGAGAAGTTGAAGTTGCAAAACAACAAAGAAATATTAGAAAATGTCTTATCAAAATACTGCTTAACATAAATACATATTCTTAATTAAGCATTAAAATTAATTTTGAGTCTAACAATTTTTTTCATTAATGCCTCTTATAATATTTTTTATGAGCCTTTATAGAGGCCGTAGGAACTCCCCCTAACATGGAAGGAATTTCAATCTTGTTGTTTGGTATCCATATAATCTTCGAAAGGCATACGTTAAGTTTGGCCTTATGCAGTTCCATGCTATCATTTGGAATGAGCTCATCAAGCTTAGAAGCTAAGGATGTAACAGCGTCTATACTGCCAGCTCCATTATTGCGCACGACATTAAGATATTTAAATTTTGTTCTAAGCAGAAGAGGAGCAAACTCAACAAGTACATCTTCACCCATTTGATTAGATGATAAGTTTAATTCCTCCAAATTTATCATCTTTTCAGCAAGTTGAGTTATTTTAAGCGCACCGCGATTTCCAATACTATTTCCAGCTAAGTTCCATTTTTGGACTTCTTTAAGATCCTCTTCATCTTTCATAAGATCGACAAAGAGCTCTTCCACAGTATATGCTCCCCTTTCAGAAGCCTTTTCTGCAGCTTGGGGATCATCGTAGATTTTATGTCCTTTAGACATAATCCAATGAGAACCTGTATGATCAAGTTCGTCTATTTCTCCACTCACTGCTGAAGACGTTGTTATTAAGGCTAGTGAAATTAACGTTATAGAAATTATAAAAAAAGAAGTCTTCATTTTATAAACCTCATATTTAATGATGTTAGCAAATTATACATTATTATTTTAGAAAATGGAATGCTGTTTCTTTTCTCCATATTTTTAATAGACCTCACGGGTAACTTCTTCTCAAATTTTGCAGTTTTCCTAGGTTTTGGAAAGAGCTCATACATGAGCGGTCTTCCTTTTAGCGGACGTGAGTGTTTAAAATGGATGAATGGAACGAGAAAAACACAAGAGTTGAAAATTTTATTTTTTCTCCAACAGTTTCAAAATAGAGAATGGGGCAAGTTTCTTTTTTGGATCAGAAAATACTTGAGCAGAAGTATTATCCGTTTTATCTGTAGGATCGTCCTCTTCATTTTTTAATGGCTCTAGGAGTGGCGTAAAATCACTTGTTTAATATCCCGTGTGGATGAAATCCAATCTAGAACAAGCATCAACTTTTCATGGGAAAGTCGAACACCCGAATTTCCTTCGTACAAAGCGTTTTCTCCGCGAGTATGAACTCTTATTGCATAAGGATTTTCATATTTATTAAGCCAAATCGATCCACCACTCTGTCCTCCATACCCATGTGACTGAAAATCACATTAAGCAACTTCACCGAGATCTCCTAAAAAAGACCTCTGAATAAAGGAGA
>JAIEOZ010000305.1 GCA_019750035.1 Alphaproteobacteria bacterium
AACGTTGGAATGGCCATGAGAATTATTGATAACGTTAACGCACGTTTGCGACCATAGAGGTCACCAATATACCCAAAAACAATCGCGCCAAGAGGGCGCATAAGAAATCCTACTGCAAAAGTTCCAAGGCCTATAATGATGGAGACAATCTTATCTTCAGAAGGAAAAAAAAGAGGGGCAATAATAGGCGTCAAAAAAACAAATAGAGTGAAGTCATAATATTCTAGGGAATTTCCGATCATTGCCGCAGCAATGATTTTATTTGATTTTGTTTTTCGCATTTTTACCTCCTACGGTTTAAAAGCAATGGCCCCTATCTGTTCTCTGCCATCAAGCTTCATATCTTGAGGATGTTCTTCTAGTGCTGAATTAAATCCCATCTCTTCAATAATGAAACCAGCATTAATTAAAGATCGAGAGAGAACTTCTTTATCAAGGAGATGAATAGAACAAGGTAAGTTACGAGCTTGTTCTGGCGCAAAAAATGGAACATTCTCAATAAAACCTGGCCATTTTTCACCTTTCATTTTTCGCTTTAGGTATGTGGGCAAGAATTTTCGGAAAGTTCCCATATAGGGGCTCCCTCCTAAGAAAAAGAATTTTCCTCCCGACTTTAACCATCTAAATATTTTCTTAAAGGACAGTTCTAATTCTTCTGGCAGCACGAAAGCAAGAACACGTGAAGTAAGCACAGCTCCTAAGCTATTCTCTTCGAAATCTAGCTCATTAGGCATTCTTCCGGATTTAAGATCAAGTTGGTTGAGGTATAAAAGAGGAACTTTGTTTTTAAGGATTTGCAAATGCTTTTCTTCAAGATCATTAGCAATAACATGAGCACCTTTTTTGAGAGCTGGAATCGTTGCTACGCCGTAAGCGGCCCCTATATCTAACACAGGTCCAGGGGCAGACGCAGAAAAATCAATGAATGCTTGGTTATATTTTTCAGGCTGGGAGAGCATATAACCCATACTATTTAATGTTATAATAAGCGCATTTTTTGCTTCAGGCTCTTTTAAAATATCTGATATCATAAACTCTTATATATTTTATAATACTAATTTAATTAGATTAATTTTATAAAAATTTTAGAAACATATGTAAAGGATAAAATTAAATAATTCTATCTATGATGCATGTGAGTCTTCTTCCCCATTTCCATAATCCCGAGCAAAAGCCTCTTGCAAATAATCACGCAATGCAATGACTTTTTTAGAATGCTGAAATTCTTTAGGATAAATATAATAAGTTTCAACGCTAGGGGCAGGTATATCGGGTAAGATTTGTATAAGATCCAATTCCTTAAGGCCTGGGTGTTCTTTAGAAAGTGCAATAATACCAAGACCTGCTTTAGCCAGAAAAACTCTTGCTTGAGGGCAGTTTATTTGAAGGAAAGGTTCGCGGATCTCTCCAAGTTCTGTTCCAAGTGTTAAATGCCAATTCATGGCTTTAAAAGGTTTAGCTTCAAGATGATCGCCATAGGAGATGAGGCGATGGTTGTCAAGATCTTTGGGGATTTTAGGAACACCAAACTCTTTAAGGTATTCTTCACTTGCATACAGTCCAGTCTCATTTCTTAGCAGAGGACCTTGTATCAAATCCCCAACTTCAGGCTCATG
>JAIEOZ010000316.1 GCA_019750035.1 Alphaproteobacteria bacterium
TTATTCCTTTGATAGTAATAGAGACCTGTTTGAAAAGAAACAGCAATATTCGTATTAAACCGATAGTCTATACCGGTGAGTAAAGCTCCATTAAATAAGTTCTGACTTTTAAAAATCTTAAACTTTCCAATCTTTGGACCCACCACTTGAGTGATATGATTGGCATAATAGACATTCGATCGTGTTCCCGGCTGCCATTCTGTACCAACCATGATTCCTGTAAAAGGAGAAAAAGCTGTCTCAGTGTTAAAATAATACTTGCCTCCAATATCTGTTCGATAGGTTGTTCTTGTATTAAATTTGTAAGCATTTGCCATGGCTATTATAGGCGTCGAAATGGGCTTTTCATTCAAAACTCCCAAGTCGACAAAGAGTTCGAGAAAATCTAAGGGGAAATACCCGATTTGAAAATCATACCCAATCCCATTGCGTTGTGTATCATTGAACCCAAAACCTCTTTGGCTTTTATAAACATCAAGAGCCGTTGTAAAAGGGCTGGATTGGGGCGAAGTAAATTTTGTATCCACTTTTCTTCTCCCAAAACTAAGCCCGCTAAATGCAATAGAAATGGGTTGGATAACAATATCTCCTGCTTGATAAACAGAGTTAGATTTTTCTTTCCGCTTGTAAGAGGGCTTACTCGGTAAGTCGGAATTTAACTGAATGGCTACATACTTAGATTGAAACTGGTTATCAGGGTTTTTCGCCCCTCGATTCCTTGTCATACTATAGCTCGTTGAACGATTCGCAAGACCAAATGTGGCACTAAGACTTATATTAGGATCAGTGAATGTCTTCGTAACTGTAATGTCCCAGCCAATAACACCAAAATTTGCTAAACGATAGTCAGAAGAGGCTGCACCTCCCCTTTTCAAGGATTTACTTTGAAGGAAAAGGGGGGTTGGCGTTGTATGAAAGGAAAGAGCATAAAATCTAGCACGATTTTGAGAGTAATACCTTACTTTAGGAGCTATCTCCCACGATTTAAAGAGAGGCTGATAATAGCCAAGTTCAAAAGTATTAGAACGAAGGTTCCAGTTATTTAAAGCAAAACGATAATTAAAATGGATAGAAGAATTAAGATAAGGCACATAATGTACCAACTGTGTGCCAAAGGCACCTGTTACCCGCGCAAAGGGGCGCCGTTCATATCCGACAAAAATATTTGGCCCGAAAAGTTCTGCCCCAGGCCAATTGACAGTATTGGGTCCATTGAAGGCAACTCGCTTATAAGGGTCGGAAAGAAAGCCATTATCTATGATAAGTTCCACATTCTGCTGAACAAAGAAATTTTTATTAATATCTTGTTTAAGACCGACAAGAATATTTTCTGTATTATTTGTCCCACTGTTATGGAGGATAGGACCCGAGAAAGAAGTATTGGAAGGCTGACTGAAATTAAATGCATAACCTATACCAGTATAAAGAACCGTATTTTTTTTATTGAAATACCACTCTGTATTGAGATTGGCATAAAAAGATTGATAATCATGTTCAGTAGAATATCCTGCTTCTCCAGATAGTTTACTCTCAGGAAAATAGTAGTTTGCAATTAATTGAGCATCATTTCTTGTTTCTACAATGGAAGCACCTGTCCTTACTTCGGTCAACAAATAG
>JAIEOZ010000212.1 GCA_019750035.1 Alphaproteobacteria bacterium
TATTCGATGCTGATATGTATCGGCCTCTGAGTCTAAGAGTCTAAAGTTTATAGCAGCATAAGCTGCTGTTGAAAAACTGCACATTATTAGTGCAGCTCCTACCAGATTTATATTCTTATTCATGAAAGCCCTCATTTCTTAATTGGTGGACGTAAGTTGTATTAAACCTAGCATAAAATTCATTATATCTTCTTTATTCCCAAATTCAAATAAAAAATCAAACAGTTTAAAGGCTTCGTTTATTGTATCGTCTGTTATATTTGTAAGGAAGTCACCAGTTTTTCCACTATCAAGCTCCATTTTTTCTAAAAAATAAAGTCCAACATTCTTAATACATCGAACTTCTATAAGAGCTTCTCCATAAGATTTTTCTTTTATGTCATTTTCCTCTCGAAAATAGCCCATCGCATCGTTTTCTTCTAAGAACCAAGGTGGTGATAATGCATCATGCAGATAGTCTACCTCTTCTACAATGGGGGCTTCTAAATTTATTACCCCTCTTTTTTTAGGGTTTTCTACTGAATTTATTATTTCTTGATAATATTCATTATTATTAATAGTACTTACAATGTTTTTTTTGTCATATTCTGGTTTTATATTTCTTAACATTGCAGTACTAACAACACCCTGGCTTAATAAACTGTTTAAAACGTCTTCGTTTTCCTTAACAAAATCTTCTTTAAAAAAATTTAATAAATTCCTAAGAGATTTTGGGTTACCAGTTTCCTCATCAAAAAACTGTTCTGCATAATTTGCTTTATAAAAAAGAAAGGGAACTTCATAAAGCTCCATAAAATCTTTATTAAGTTTCATAGAAGTATGAAAAAGGTCTTTATAATTTTCCACTCTTATTTCCTTAAGCATCGAAGAAAAAGGCCTACGAGACATGAGCTCGAGACACATTTTAGCATCCGCCTGATTAAAGTCTCTTAGAAACTCGAAAGTGTCTTGCAAAAATTCAGAATCTTCTTTCTCATCGTATTCTGGGGTCATTTTTAAAAGAGTGGCAGCATGAATAAATATTAATCCGTTTACTTTATCATTATATTTTTTCAAAATTTCTTTTGCTTTTAAAAAATTCTGCTTGTTATAAAATTCTAAGAATAAATCCAATAAGGGAAGGCTGCGCTTAAAAAACAGTGTTTCAGAGGTTATTTTAAAACCAAATAAGGAAAAATATAAAGGAATCGTATGTTCTAAAGGATGTTGAATAGTGACTTGTGGAGAAAATCGCGGCTTCCAATTTTTAGAGGGAAGCACAAGCAAAGCATCTTCTATACTCTCAAAAGCCTGTGTTTTTTCGCAATTTTCTGAAAATTCTTTATTGATTGCTGCAAACCATTCCTTAAATGCAATTTGTTCTTTACCAAATTCTTTTAATAAATCTAGAACCTTAAGAATGGTTTTGATACTTATTTCCAGTAAAACTTTCTCCTTAGGGCTAAAGGGCTTTGTAACAAACTCAATATCTTTAGTATCGATTTCTACATGCCATAATTTTTTCTTATCTTCATCAAGATATGAAGAAGAGTTAAAGAAAAATAATTCTTTTTTTTGGATTTTATTATTGTTGAGAGCCCAAGGACATAAGTTGTTTGCCTCCTGGAATTCAAATCCTAAT
>JAIEOZ010000291.1 GCA_019750035.1 Alphaproteobacteria bacterium
TTGAATTTACAGGTCGCAAATGTTGTGATAAACCTCGATTTACCATGGAATCCGGCAAAACTTGAACAACGTATTGCACGTGCTTGGCGGAAACATCAAACAAAAACCGTTCAAGTCATTAATTTAGTTAGTGAAGAAACGATTGAGCATCGGATGTTTGGCGTTCTCAATCTAAAACAGCGCCTTTCCGATAATGTCCTCGATCTGGGAACCGTTGAGGAAATGGAAATACCCTCTGGACGAAAAGCTTTTATGGATCAGCTGAAGAAAATTATAGGGTCTTCTTCTCATTCCCTTGCTGAAGTTGAAAAAGAAAATCTCAAGATAGAAGAAGATCCTCTATTGCTATTCCATCAAGAAGCGCTGGCCCGATTGAAGCCAAGGCTCCATCAGCTTGAAACCTACCAAAATAAGGAAGGGACTCAAACTATTTTTGCTGTGGTGGATGGAGATCTCTCTCATCCAAATGAACAACTGCAAAAAATGAAAGAAGAGCTTGACCCACAAAATGCATTACAATTAGAAGTCTTAGACAGAGCCACTTTTGAGGTGATTCAACGCCTTTGTAAAGTAGGAGTTTTGTCTTTTAATCAAGATCAAGCAAAATCATTCTACCAATCTCACCCACCTGTTACGCCTAAGAATGATGAGAATAAGAAGCGCCTGAAAGCAGCACAGAAATATAGGGAGCATCTTGAGCGAAAAGAGCGCATGGCGTTTCTTCTCATTGAGGGGGAGTTTTATGAAGAAGCTCTTTTACCCTTAAAAGAAGTTTTTGAGCTTTCTCTCAAATCATTCGCTGCGCTTATAGGGCAAACGATAGATGAAAAAGAAAACGTTTCTCTTGACATCATTCAACATGATTTCGTTGGTAAAAAAGGTTTTCCAAAGGAGGCCATTCAACTGACTCAACACTTGCAGAAAGAAATAACGTTAAAAGATAAAGAAAAGATTTCTGAGCTTGCAAAGCATATTCGCTTGATAACCCAATTTCTGGAAAACGAAATCAATAAATTTATCTTAGATTTAGCTGCTTAAGAGGTGCTTCCTTTTGATCAAACAACCTATTTCAATTTGGCTTTTATTTATAGTCAGATTTTTATTTATCCATTCCGTCTATTTAAGAGTTTCCCAAAGAAAAGGTAGATCCTCCTTAAAAACAATTAGTTCTTTTTCTCTTTGTCCTTTGCCAGAGCTGTCAGGCCTTGAGCTACCCAGAGCGGCATATGGGTCTCTTCCGAGTTAGCGATTTCATTTAAAACTAAAAAACCTTTGAACAATGCTGCGATGGGTTCTTTTGTATCTGGATCTCTTTGAAGATCATCCCCTAAGGTGATTTGAAAAGTTTCTACTAATCCTGCTTTTACAACTAAGCTGCCTAATTGAATCAACGAGCGAGTCCTCGCGCGTCTGAAACCATGGGAGGTAATCTCAAGAGCATCCATGGTTCTGTACTTTTGGGCTTCAGTTTTGTTAAGATGTCGATTCACTTGGCTTAGCCTTTTGTCCATTGTTTTGAAGGGAGAGAGGACGAAAAAAATGGTGGCGCTTTCTCCACTCCTCCTTTTGAGCTTGTGAAGCTTTGTTCCACGTTTCGGAGAGAATGATAAGCGCAAGGTCAA
>JAIEOZ010000239.1 GCA_019750035.1 Alphaproteobacteria bacterium
ATGATATTAGCTGCTGCGGAGGTTGTTGCTCATACTTTAACAGTTGGTGATTTTGTACTTGTAAATAGCTATCTCCTCCAAGCTTTTATACCCCTAGGGTCTTTAGGGTTTGCTTATCGTATTCTTAAGCAATCTCTAGTGGACATGGAAAGTATGTTTTCTCTTTTAGATGAAAATGCTGAAATTCAAGATAGCTCCACTGCGCAGCCCTTACTTCTTTCTAAAGGAGCTATAGAATTTCGAGACGTTTCTTTTTCTTATAATCCAAACCGCGAAATATTAAAGCATGTTTCGTTTCAGATCGCTGCGGGAAAGACCCTGGCAATCGTAGGAGAAAGTGGAGCAGGAAAATCAACAATTTCGCGGCTCTTATTTCGGTTTTATGATGTAACGGAAGGAGCGATACTTGTAGATGGACAAGATATTCGAAACGTAACCCAAGAAAGCCTTAGGAAAGCTATTGGGGTAGTCCCTCAGGACACAGTTCTTTTTAATGATACAATTTATTATAACATCGCCTATGGCTGCCCAGCAGCAGAAAGTACAGCTGTAGAAAAATCTGCGAAGCATGCTCACATTGACACTTTTATTAAAACTCTCCCTGATGGGTATAATACACTTGTGGGAGAAAGAGGCCTCAAACTTTCGGGAGGAGAAAAACAAAGAGTAGCAATTGCAAGAACGCTTTTAAAAAAACCTTCTATTTTTCTTTTTGATGAGGCTACGTCTTCATTGGACACTAAGACTGAAAAAGAAATCCAAAAGAATCTTTTGAAGATTTCTCAAAACCATACCACTCTTATAATTGCTCATCGTTTATCAACAATTATTCATGCAGATGAAATAGTGGTCCTTCATGAGGGCGTAATAGTAGAACGAGGAACACATAAGTTCCTTCTTATTCAGCAAGGCCCTTATGCTCAAATGTGGCAGAGACAACAAGAGGAGGAGGAACACAAACCTTGATTGTAAAAATTTGGAGACCTTTTGCGAATTTCTTTCTCAGTACTCTCTTTGAGAGTGTTTACATAAAGATAGATACAAAAGTTGACTGATAAATTTTAAAAATGTAAGGATCGGTAAGGGCACACCAAAGCTTCAGTGAAGCATGAATCATTTCTTTTTTTGACCACCTTTGTCCGTCTGGTCATGCGCCCAAGATGATGGCGAGTATTGCTGTTATCTTGTTCAATCGTTGTTGTGTGAGCTTTGCCTATCACATGTCGATCTCTTGGCAGAACTTTCGCAAACGCATCCCAATTATCTGTATAAAAAATGCAATTTTCTAAATGCTTTACTTTCTCGTAGAGCCGTCGGAAAGTTGAAGCATCACGACCGCCGATAACCCAGGCCACAAGTTCTCCGCGCGCAACGGTCTACGGCCTTGATAATCCATTTTTTGTTTTTTTTGAGCCTATAAAATGCCACATCTCATCAATCATAACGATCTTACTCTCGGCATGGGAAGGAGCCTCTTCAATTAAGTTTGCTTCTTTCCTTATCCACTTAAGAACGGCAACGTCACTTACACCAAATATGCTTGTTTTGGGAAGTGTCGCAGCGGTGCAGGCGGCAGTATCACCAGCGGTATCGCAGCACAGAGAAGTCGCTACTGATGTTTCGGCTACCCGCAAC
>JAIEOZ010000126.1 GCA_019750035.1 Alphaproteobacteria bacterium
TCAAGCGCTATTGGTTCCTTAATAGGATCAATGGTTGCGTCATTCTGTATTTCGGAGTTTATGCCCTCTTGGGCTTGGCGTATTGCTTTTCTGTTTGGTATTATTGTTGGATTTGTAGGACTTTATCTTAGAAATCGCATCCCGGATGCCTACTTTACGAAGATCCTGAGTAAAAATAAACAGCAGCTTACTTTTCCTCTTATTGAAGTTTTTAAAAAGAATCCTTCCTCTATAGTGTGCGTCATGGGCATCGCAGCTTTTTCAGGAATAATGTATAATATTTCTATGACCTATGTGAGTGTATTTTTAACTGTTTTTCAAAAGTGGTCTCCTTCAGAAGCCTTGTCTGTCATGTCCTTTGGTATCCTCCTCTATATTTTTTTAGCGCCCTTAAGTGGCTGGATGTCGGATAGATTTGGAGGAAAGGTAGTCATGCTAACGGGAGCCATAGTTACTTTTTTAGGCATTTATCCTTTGCTCTCCCTTTTAACCTCGACAAATATTATTTTTGTTGTAAGCGCTCAGCTTACTCTCGTTATCCTTGCCGCATGGTTTCAAGGGCCTATGAATCTTTTTATGGCAAATCTTTTTCTCCCTGAGACACGTTATAGTGGTCTCGCATTCGGTTACTGCGTAGGAATGGCCATTTTTGGAGGAACAACAACTATGATTGCCACATTCCTAGCCAATTGGACAAGCAATCCTCTTACACCAGCCTATTATGTTATGATAGGCTCAATCTTAGGTCTTGTAAGTGTTCTCTTCTCAAGACAAAAAGAATCCCTAGGAAAAAAGATCGCGTTTAATGATCTCCCGTCTTATTCTTATAAGGCTGCATAAAAGAATTTCATATTATTAGCCCTATTCACAAATGACTTTTTAGCCATATAGCGTCGCAACATACATATTATACGACAATTGAATTAGAAAAATTTACCCTGACGTATTATAGTAAAAAAATTAAGTAAAGTCATCATAAGTGATTTTATTATTTATTTAATATCGTGTTAAAAAGAAGATGTTTCGTAATATTTGTTATGTATTTTATTGGTTACTACACTAAATTCTCACACCATACGTGAGAAAAAACTACAGAGTATCCTCCCTCTCCCTAAGAATGCTCTGATTGCCTCTCTGAAGTGCATCTGAAGGATGATCGATAGTGGTGTTTCCTCCTTCAGTATTTAGAGAATTTTTGTATATTATTTTAAATATTTATATTTTATAGAGGCGTTATCGGTAAAGAATTTTTGAAGGTGGTTAAAGATAGTTTATGCAAAACATTCAAACTCATTTGTCTTCATCCGAAGAAACTCATAAGCTGCCCCACTCCCGACTAAAAATCTTGGATGCTGATAATGCCTCTCCCCTTTCTTCACGTACATATATAAAAGAAGAATTTGTAACTAAGCGAAAATCCAACCTCAACCTGTCATCAACAAAACAACACTCTGCTTATTTGGTTTCACATAAATCATCTCAAAAGGAAAAAATGTCAGCTGATGACATTCAATTTCTAGCTAGCCATTACATATCTCTTATAGAAGATCCTTTATGGAAGCGTGTGTGCAGTGAAGTTGCTAGAATAATGGGACCTTTCTCTATTCTAAAATTATGGGGGAGTCAATTAGGTACTTTCTCC
>JAIEOZ010000024.1 GCA_019750035.1 Alphaproteobacteria bacterium
TTTGCGTATTCAACATACTTTTTTATGAGGATTTCATCTAAGGATTCAGACTCATCATCTTCTTGTAAAGCCTCTGGAATGTCGAGTAGGTCTTTAACAGCGCACCCTAAAAAATCTGCAATAGCCTGCAAGTTTACAGCACTGGGGCTCTTGGATTTTCCTCTTAAAATATTCCGTACAGCGTGGGTTTTTACGTCAGCTTTATTTTCAAGCTCCATGATTGAGATGTCTCGAGCTTTCATTCGCATTGCAACCTGTTTTGTTAAATAAGCTCCCAGTTTATTTTTGCCCAATATGTCTGCCTTATTCAATAAGTTCATTGGAAAATCAGCTGTGTTTCAAGTTAATGGAAGGGGGCTCTTCTGGAAGAATGGCGTAATTACACCCAATGCGTTTATGAGAATTAAGGCGCTTTTTGAGGATACGCTGTAGTTCTTTTTGAGCACGGTCTTCATCTGCAAACGCATATTGTTTTCCCTGTCCTTTAAAGCCTCTCCGACCCCATTGGGTAACCAAAAGCCATGTTCCAAATAAATCCTGGCAGAGGTAAAGAGAATACCAACGATAAAGATTTTTTGAAGGGTTTGTGGCTCTTAAATGAAGGGGAGGGGAGATCATTTTAACGCAC
Organism: Alphaproteobacteria bacterium; assembly: GCA_019750035.1. Classification (GTDB taxonomy): domain Bacteria; phylum Pseudomonadota; class Alphaproteobacteria; order UBA9655; family UBA9655; genus UBA9655. Next base: position 629 of record JAIEOZ010000024.1, read on the forward strand.
AACCTTCTCTTTTGATGTGAGAAAATGTTCTGCAAAAGCCGCATGACCTAAAGCAGCTAAGCCTTCTTTTTGGGTAGGGTTAAGAGTTAGATTTTGACTTGTTTCAATAAGAGCGCCCAGGAGAAGCGTAGCCTTTTCTCGCGCCTCACTATCGAGTTGAAGGTCTGCCCCCGCAGCAATAGAAAATACATTTGTCAGACCAGATTTAATGACAAGCCCTCCCAATTGAATTTTCGTTCTTGTTTCTGCTTTTCTTCGAGAAGTAGAGACCGAAAGATTCTTTGAGGTATAAAAAGATATTTTCTTTTTTGTCATTGCCAGTACTTGGGTTGTTTTATGCAGCCGTTGGAAGCGGCTTTGTGTTTGAGGTTTTGCCTCTACGAAATTTCAGGCCTTTCTCCCTCCATTGGTTAGCAAGCTGTGGGTTCGCAACGGCTTGTTCACAGACATGGAGAAGACCTCCGGCTAAAATAGCTGGGTCAATAGAGGGAGAGGGGACATGCTTTAGAATATCGAGGAGTTCCTTATTCCGTCTTTCGAGGAGAAGGTCTACTTCTTGAGTAATTGTCTGCTTCTTTTGTAGGAGAAAGTTAATCTTTTTTTGAAGAGGATCCATAGGTAGTCCTTTTTATTATTGTAGAAACGCAGTGAATAAATATTACCTTAAATTAAGCTTAAATACAATATTTTCTTAAGAAATTATATATGTCGGCCGGTATAGTCTAGATAGACACACAGGGAGTTTAGAAGTAAAAATGCTTTGACAAAGATCTTCGAAGACAAAACCTTTTCTTCTGAGTTTTTCTTGTTTTTCTTTAAAATAATTATCAAGTGAGCGAAGCGAATGAAGGAGTCCTGCAAGGGATGAGCCTGCGAGTCTCTAAAGGCGCACTTATGCACGATTGAAAATCGTGCGTGCGGCCCTGCCGGCGGCCTTCTCGAAATCCTATATATAGGATATGGCTGAATACCACATGAATTTAGGTGTTATCTCACGAAGTGGGGGCAAAAGCACTA
>JAIEOZ010000257.1 GCA_019750035.1 Alphaproteobacteria bacterium
TATATTTTGGATCAATGGGAGCATCGCCTTTCTGAAAACTCCTTATTACCAGGTGAACAAATTCATTTTGAAACCGAACCGCGTCCGAAAATAAAAGGGGCTCAACAAGTATTAATTGAGTTTTAAAATGACATATTCTTTTCCACCATCTTCTTTTGACCTTCATCTGTTTTACCAAAAAGAGTGGGACGAGCATTGCCAAGTGGCAAGAACAACACAAAACACTCTTTTCGCCGCTTTTACAGAATGGGTAGAAACGTCAGCCTTTGCTCTTCAGCATGGTAAAAAGCTTTTACTTTTTGGAAATGGGGGAAGCGCAGCTGATGCACAACATATTGCAACAGAGTTTACGGTGCGCTTTAAGACCAATCGAAAAGCTCTTGCTGCCCTTGCCTTAACGACAGACACTTCTACATTAACCGCTATAGGTAATGATCTGGGTTTTGACTGTCTTTTTTCTCGCCAACTTGAAGCTTTAGGTCAAGAAGGAGACGTGGCTATTGGCATTTCAACCTCTGGTAAAAGTCCAAATATCATCAAAGGCTTTGAAGAAGCTCGGAAAAAGAAAATGATAACCGTTGGTCTCACAGGGGAAAATGGGGGTGAGCTTAATGGAAAAGTTGACATTCTTCTCACTATACCTTCTCCTACTGTCGCACGCATACAAGAAATGCATATTACTCTCGGACAAATGTTAGTTGGAGCCCTTGAATATAGATTAGGGTTAATTTAGTTAAAATGAGTGATTCACAGCTTATAAATGCTTTTTCATCTCTTCGCATATTATGCGTAGGAGATGTTATGCTTGATCAATTTATAAGGGGAACAATTTCCCGAATTTCCCCAGAAGCTCCCGTCCCCATTCTTCGTATAAAAGAAGAATCTACCGTACTTGGAGGAGCGGGAAACGTTGTCCGAAACCTTGAAGCCCTCGGAAGTTATATTACTTTTATTTCTGTTATTGGCCAAGACAGAAACGGATCTCATATCCAAAGTCTCCTAAAATCCTCTTCCCAGGTTGATCCTTATCTCATTACAGATAACGCACGTATAACAACCACAAAAACTCGATTCATTGCAACCAACCAACAAATTTTAAGAACAGACTCGGAACAAACTTTTCCTATTCAGGAAAAGAGTGAATTTGAGCTTTTCAATCTTTTTAAAAATCACATTTGTTCTCATGATCTCGTCATTCTTTCCGATTATGCAAAGGGACTTTTTTCTCCTCAAAATCTCCAGCGCTTAATCAATGAAGCCCAAAATCACGGAAAACCCGTCCTCGTTGACCCCAAAGGAAATGACTATACTCGCTATAAGGGGGCAACTCTTTTAACCCCCAATCGTCAAGAACTTGCCTTCGCAACGCTTTCAACGATTGAAACTAATGAGAATTTAGTAGCCTCTGCTCAAAAAGTCATAAAAGCATGCGATCTTAAGGCAATGGTTGTAACGCGAGGCCCAGCAGGGATGTCCCTCATCGAAGATTCTGGTAATATAGAACACTTGCCCACGCAAGCTCTAGAGGTTTTTGACGTCTCTGGGGCTGGGGATACGGTTATAGCCACTCTTGCCGTCTGTCTTGCTGCAGGCGCACCTTTAGCTAAAGCGATGCACTTAGCAAATACAGCAGCCGGTCTTGTTGTTGCAAA
>JAIEOZ010000229.1 GCA_019750035.1 Alphaproteobacteria bacterium
AAAGAGTCCTCCCCTTTTGTTTGGAGTTAATAAGTGACAGTTGCAACACTGACCAGTGAATCTCTAAGTCTCCCCCATAAGGGAGGCTATATTCGGAAAGTTATTTTTTCGTGTATGATAGGAAATGCGCTAGAATGGTATGATTTCGCCCTTTATGGGTATTTTGCTACCACAATCGGCCAGCTTTTTTTTCCCAAATTCAGCCCCTTTGCCTCTCTTATGGCTACTTTTGGTATTTTTGCGGCTGGTTTTATTATGCGACCTCTTGGTGGCGTTATTTTTGGCCATATTGGTGATAAAATTGGACGGAAAAATGCTCTTTTATGGTCTATTTATTTGATGGCTGTTCCCACGACTTTAATTGGGCTTTTGCCCACCTATGAGCACATTGGCTGGCTTGCACCGCTGCTATTAACGTTCATTCGTTTAGCCCAAGGCCTTTCTATGGGAGGCGAATTTACAGGGTCTATGATTTTTGTCGTTGAACATGCACAAAAAGGAAATCGAGGCCTTTATGGAAGCTGGGTGGTTTTCAGCCTTCTTATCGGAATTTTAGTGGGATCAGCAACGGCGACGGCGACCTGTTATTCTCTCTCTGAAGATCAGCTTTTCGCCTGGGGATGGAGAATCCCCTTTCTTCTGAGTATTGTTGGAGGGTTTGTCGGATCAGTTATGCGTCGTACGGTTCAAGAACCTGAACAGTTTTCCAAAGCGAAAAAGCAGCATAAAGAACACTCTACACCCGTAGTTGAACTCTTTAGGCATCATTTAAAAACAATTATTTATGTTATCACTATTGAGTTATCTCTTTCCATTGGCTTTTATCTGATTGTGACCTTTATTAGTAATTATCTCACCGTTCTTCTTAACTTTGATATGGTTACGAGCCTTACAATGACAACCATTGGTATGGTTGCAATGGGAGTTGCTATCCCTATTTCTGGGTGGCTTTCTGATCAATACGGGCGAAAGATTGTCTTAATCGTGGGCTCTTTGGCTTTTACTTTCTTCGCTTATCCCCTTTTTATGGCTTTTGAAGACGGTTTTACCAGTGCTCTTTTAGCTCAAGTGTTTCTTTCCTTTATTATGGGTGTTTTCTTTGCCCCCATCCCTGCAACACTTGTAGAGCTTTTTCCTCTCAGCGTTCGCTATTCTGGCCTTTCCATTTCTCATAGCATTAGCATGGCCGTTTTTGGCGGAAGTACACCTTTTATCGCAACGTTTCTTATCCAACACACAGGTAACAATGCGGCCCCGGCGCTTTACTTAAGTCTAGGGTCTTTAATAGGCGCTATTGCTCTTTTATTTTTGAAAGATCGATTTAAATCAGAGTTGCTGTAAAATCATCTATCGTAAATAACTGTGCAAAATCTATATCCACCCCTCTCTTCGTCGTTCTATAATCTCTATAGCACTTCGAAAAAAGATGGCCTATAACAAGAAAAGAAAACTTAAAAGCGAGGAGAGATATATGGCAGGTAGCGTAAATAAAGTTATTCTGGTTGGCAACTTAGGAAAAGATCCAGAAGTACGAATGACTCAAGATGGAACCAAGATTGTAAACTTTTCCTTGGCTACTTCAGAACAATGGCGCGATCGGGAAACCCAAGAACGTAAAGAGCGTACGGAATGGCACCGCGTTGTCATTTTCAATGA
>JAIEOZ010000178.1 GCA_019750035.1 Alphaproteobacteria bacterium
GTGGTAACAAGTTTGTCACTTCTTTCATAAGAAAAAGGCACTATCCTTTTATAACATCCGGAAAATTGCCATTTAAAGAACCGAAGTAGACTATTGCTTGCACGTATATTTAAAAAATAACTCTTGCAAGAATTTTATAAAGCAGCCTCTTTTAATTTAAAAAATCTAAATAAATATCCATAAGACAACCGCAGATAAAAATATATGATGTAGGGTATTTCATTGCTCTCCTATTTTGGCAAGAAAATGGCCAGCTGGCCTTTGTCTTTAAAAAATCAATTGGTATCGACTAGAAGGTCCGATGCCAAGACGTTGCAAAAACCCTGCTTTTACCAAATTAACAAGGGCATTCTGTACACTCCGGCGAACAAGCCCAGTTTCCTGAATGAGCTCAGAAAGGCTGAGACGCTTTTCAGGAGAAGACTTAAAACACGCCAGAATTCTATGGGCACCCTCGGATAGCCTTATCATTGCCGCATAACGTTGACGAAGCAGTGTCACGTCGTCAAGCGCGTTTTGAATCATCTTAAGGAAGAACCAAGCTAGCGACTCAAGATTATAGTCTTCTGGGTTAGCACGATAGTGCCCTCCTGACACATTTCGTAGAGCGGAATAATAAAGGGGACGATTACGTTCAATCTGTCGATCTATAGATATAAAGCGAACAACCTGTTTCAGAGCAGGATCATCTCCTTGCATTAGGGCAAGTAAAAACAGAACACGACCAATACGACCGTTTCCATCTTGAAATGGGTGAATGGCAAGGAAACGAAAAACAAATTCGGTTGCGACTAAAATCGTCCATGGATATTCTCTTATGACACTGTTATACCAGGTGATAAGATCTCGCATAGCAACTTCCGTGAGAAGGCCTGGTGGTGTAGGTTCAAGAACGGTTTGACGTTCGCCAGTATCGTGATTAACTGAAACAACAAAATTGGGATTTGATTTATAACTCCCTGCATAGGTTGAGGCTTTAGGATAGTAACTAAGAAGTATTTTGTGCATACCTCGAATCGTGCTATCGGTGAGGGGGAAGAAGTCATCCATTTGAATATAAATGAGACTCAGCACTTCACGACATCCAACAACTTCCTCGATACTTCGTTCCCGGTCCTTCGAAAGCTTATTAAGAATAACGGTTCGTTTAGATTGATAAGCTGTCGTTTTTCCATCTTGGGTTAAGGTTGTGTCAACCCACTCAATTTCAGCATCTGTCAGAGCTGCATTTTCAATACGTGTTGATGCGCCAATCGTACTAATCAAAACAGACTTATGTAACCAGGCTTTTTCAGCTTCATCCATAGCTGAGAGTTTTTGTGCCAGAAGAACGATATCGCCCTGAAGTGACTTGAGTGCCTTTTCCAGTTTAGAGGATGGAGAAAATGACAGCATGCCTATAATCCGTTAATTTAAAGAGATTTATAATAATACCACATTGCACCTTATTGCACTAGGTAAATACGGATATTATAGTGCGATACAGTGTAATTGGCCTAATGAGACTATATTTTTTCATCCGAAGCCTCCACTTGTAAAATCCGGTAAGTAAAATTACCGTATTTTAACTGGGATAGGGAACCAAATAGATACTCTCCTACCCTGACTCCATATCTTGGGGCTTGACAATTTAGACATCATATCCCCTTTCCTAGTTA
>JAIEOZ010000214.1 GCA_019750035.1 Alphaproteobacteria bacterium
CAAGCCTTGGCATGATTTTAACTGTCTTACTAACTCAAACACAATTGAGCATCAATCGTACGCCCAGTCTTCCTTACAAGATGTTTTTGTCCATCAAGGGTTTTCTCCCTCAGCGAGGGGATTTTGTGACACTTGAAGATCACCCTACGGCCTATTTTGGAAAGATCTCTTATACAAAACGGCTTGTCGGTCTTCCTGGAGATCAAATTCATATTCATAACAACCGACTCTACGTTGATCACAAGCTCATTGGCCCTCTACGAAAAGAAACCAAAGACGGAAAACCTCTTCATCCCCTCGAAAACACAACTATTCCTGAAGGATATGTGTTTGTCAGTGCAGATCATCCTCGCTCCTTTGATTCCCGCTATCAAGAGTTTGGCCTTGTCTCTCAAAGCAAGATTTGGGGAAAGGCGATTCCGATATTGAGTGAGCAATGTCCTGTATTCAGATGGCTTTTCTCGTCTGAAAGGCAAGGCACGAAAGGTGAAGAATGAAGACCTTGTGGTGCCTTCTTACTTTTTTGAACATTCAATACTGGATACTGAACATGGTATTACTACTGACCGCTGCATTACAAAGCCATGTCCTCGCGAAAGACTTTGGTGTTCAGGGTCATGTCTTTGAGATTCAAGAACCTGACTTATTGAAGCAGATGGAGCACAGGCTCAAAAGATTGGAACAGGAAGGAAAGCTAGCTGAGCTCAATGAAAGGATGGTTCAACGTACGAAGACGGTTCTTGTCCATCCTCAACCCGTCGCAGGAATTACCAAAGCCACTCAGGCCAGAACGTTTACATATGATCCTTCGATTATCGTGCCCTATGATCTCAAAGACCATGAAGGACGAATCTTTCATAGGGCGGGAACAAGGATTAATCCTCTTCATACCCATTCTCTTTCCTCATCTCTTGTGTTCCTGGATGGAGAAGAGAAGGCCCAAGTCAATTGGGTTGAGAAAACATATCTTCAACTCCATCAACGCCCTAAAATAATCCTTACCTCTGGATCACCTTTTCAGCTCATGGAACAGTGGAAGCATCAGGATTGTCCCCCTGTTTACTTTGACCAGGGAGGAAAACTCACCAAAAAGCTTGGAATCCATCATGTTCCTGCCGTTGTTGTGCAAGAGGGGTTGGAGCTTAAAATATCAGAAATTGTGGTGCAGGAGGAAACACCATGAAAGCGTTTCGGGTTCTTATCCTCTCAATGTTGGTTGTTACGGCAACGTCCTTGGAAGGGCAAGCCAAGTGTGTGGGTCGGTTTGTGAATCCCATCACAGACATTTGTTGGCGCTGTATTTTTCCGATGACCATTGCAGGTATCCCTGTTGTAAAGGGCGAAGATACCGCAACGCCTCGAAGTTTTATTTGTAAATGCCCTCATCCTCCCTACATTGGCATTCCCATCTCCTTTTGGGAACCTGTTAGGTTAGTGGATATCACCCGTACACCCTATTGCATGGTTAATCTGGGAGGCATTCGGGTGGGTCCTGCGCTTGGCGTAAGAGGGCACGGAACCGTAGGTCATGCTTCAAAAGGTCGTATGCAGCAGAGCTTTTATCAAATCCATTGGTATGTCTATCCTTTGATCTATTGGCTCGAGCTCCTCATAGATTTTGTCTGTCTTGAGAAAGCTGCCTTTGATGTGGCCTATTTCACTGA
>JAIEOZ010000314.1 GCA_019750035.1 Alphaproteobacteria bacterium
TTCTCTCTGCAAATGCCCGACCATAGAGCCGGTTGTGGAGGAATTGACCTTTTTCTAGGAGGCTTTAGTTATATCAACGCCCAAGAGTTTATTCAACTTTTGCGCAACATCGGAAGCAATGCAGCAGGGTACGCCTTCAATCTTGCTCTTGCAACGGTGACACCTCAAATTAAGAGTAATCTGGATGGTCTCGTTGCCAGAGTTCACGAGATGGTTAACCAAAATATCAGTTCCTGTGAAGCCGCCGCAACTCTTGTGGGAGCTGCGTGGCCTCAGTCTGATAAATCCTCTGAACATTTATGTAATGCCATTGGCAATAGCTATGGAAAAGTCAGTGATTGGGTTCAAAGTCGTCAAAAGTGTGGAGCAAAAGGAGAAAGAGACGCGACGAATGCGCAAAAAAATAACGTGCCCGGCTTTCAAGACATGTTAGGGGATGAATTTAATATCGCATGGAAGGCTTTGAAGAAAAATGCTTTTTTAAGTGCAGATCATGATCTTGCGGAATTCTTTATGACCATCTCTGGAACGATTGTGTCTCAAAAGCTGAAGGATAGACGAGATGACAAATCCCACCCTCACTTAAAATACTACCCCTCCCAAAGTAGCGATCCTAACCTTATAGCTGCTCTTATTGAAGGGAAAAAGCCTGCCGAAATTTACAGGTGCGATAATTATGAACCGGATAAGTGTCTCAATCCCCAGTTAAGCCGGCCTTTTACTTTAGGAGATAAAGCGCTTGCTAAAAAAGTAGGGACTCTGTTGCACTCCATAAAAGGAAGGCTTTGGGTGGATGAGGACCCACTCTCTAGGGAAGAACAAGACTTTGTAAACTCCACCATGATCCCTATTTTAAAAATTATGGCTGTGGAGATGGCCTTTAAACAAGGATCTCCCATTACCATCTCTTCTTATCAAGATGCTATTACTCATGACATTCTTCTCCAGTATCTGGATGAAGTGATGGAGCTTGTTTGGAACAGCATAACACAGCTGGAACAAGCCCAAATGAATGACAAAATGATAGAAAAGTTTAGCACCGGTATTAAAGAGGCACGAGAGCGTCTCTTTGCCGAAAGAACCAAGATGTTTGAGCAAATCTCTCTCACCTTAGAAGCGATTGAACGAACCCATCAAATTGAGCTCAAACTTCAAAGTATGTTCATTTCTCAACAACAAGGAACCAGGAAGTGATCAGAAATCAGTTACTAATCATCAGAAGTAAAAAGAGTTTTAAAAAAGAACAGCAATATTTTAAATTAAAGAACTCTCATTTGATTACTAAAGACTGTCATGAGTGGGAGCGAATGACGTGCATGTGATCACGACTTACGGAGGAGGAGAACTCTTTGTCCTTGTCTTTGATGGCATTGCCGCTCTCTTTAAGACACAAAATGGCATCCTCTTTCCTTTGATGAGGATAGGACTGATGGTTGGGTTAGTTTATGTCGTTATTCTCATGCTTTTTCGAAGCCAACTCATTGAGGGGGTGAAATGGTTTTTATGGGTTATTGTTGCAACCAACCTCATCTTTTTACCCAAGACAAGAATTCATATTTATGACCCCCTCAATAACTATCATAGAGACGTTGATAATGTTCCTCTGGCCTTAGGAGCCTTTGCAAGTTTAGTGAGTCAAGTTGGAAAGTCTGTTACAGAACAGTT
>JAIEOZ010000221.1 GCA_019750035.1 Alphaproteobacteria bacterium
TGCGCCTTTGTTCCACGACCTCTCCCATTGAGAGGATGCTTTAATTTTAAAGTCTTTTTCCTAAAGAGCAAGCAAAAAATTCACCAAGAACTTTAAAATTTTAGCTTATTCCAACAAATAAAATCAGAAGCAAATAACATTTACAGTGTGCTAGCTGCTTTTTGAGGTCAATTTTTCGAACTTATTTCTGAGTATATTTTAGTGCCTTGCCTTAAAGGTAGTCCTAGATTTAATTTTTTTAACGAATTACTTGATAAAAATAATGAATTAACAATTATTTGGATGGAAAATATTTAGGGAAACATAATTTCTAAAACCATTATCTTTTGTTGAATAGATAAATAAAATTCTGCTTCAAATGTCCAGCTAACAACGCCTGCAAGTAGCTCATCCTTTTTACTCATTTTCTTCGGGAGAAGATCTGTAAAAAGGGATAAAACCTCTCATCCCATTAGAAAAAAGTTATTTTTAAAGACCCTTTGATTTTTTTTGCCTGTTTTTTTCGTTTTATCTGAGGGTTTGAAACTTCTCGTTCCGTCTCATTGCTTCTCATTCATTCTCATTCGTTCTCAATACTTCTCATTCATTCTACATAACTACTTGAATGTTATTTGTTTTTTTGAAAATCTTTGTTGACATGTAATTTTAAAAAGAGTTTAATACAAGCAATTGTTGAGGAGCACTTATGGTTCTCGGCGTCTTCCAGAAACAAGCTCCAGACAAGGAGAAGGAACATGATAGATATAACGAAAGACTATTTGTTGACCCCAGAGGCCTTAGCTACTCGTTGGCAGCTTCCTCTCGCGACACTAAGCCAGTGGAGATGGAATGGAAAAGGTCCCCAGTATATTAGACTGGGTAAGCATATTTTATATCGTCTGGAGGATGTTATGATCTTTGAACGACAAAAGCTACGACAGGATACAGCCTGCACAGGTTATCCGTTAGCTTCGCAACAACAAATAAAAAGGGAGAACAATAGTGGGATAACTCTAGAATAACATAAAAGCACCCGTGAAAGTTTTCGACGACGCTCACAGGTGCCCATGCGTACAGGACCAAAGCAAAGTCCTATATGTTAAGAAGTGTACACTCAAGCTCCTCTTGAGTACAAGCCTTAGAATGCTCTAAGCATCCTTCTTCTTTGCATAAGCTACTTTTGCTGGGTTCAACTCTTAGCCCTATACACAAGCAAAGGAATTCTTATGCTTAAAATTATAGAACCAAAAGATCATTGTCTTCATAAGTCCAGAATTGAAGCCTTGTTGGACCTCTTTAAGCTTTACCATAACTTTGAACTTACTTTAGAAGAGAAAGCCAGAACCACCTTCATAATTGCTGAAGATGAAAGTCATGACGTTTATGGAGGCGCCCTTCTTTATAAAAGGAAGGTAGGTGATCTTCATGACAAAATCGGAAAGATTGTTTCAACTCTTCATGCCAGTGGTCGAAAAATATGGGTGGCCAATCTTTGTCTTTCCTTAGACCAAAGTGAACCGTTTTCCACACTAGATGAGCTGGAGCTTTGTCAGGCCTTTTATCAAAATCTTCTTAAGAGATTCATGAAGTTTGGCAGAAAGAAGAATGCTAAGTTTTTCATTCTCTCTTTACACCCTATGGCTTCTTTTAAGGAAAAGATCTACGGACGTTGGACTTACCTTTTAGAAATTCACCAAAAAGACGCAA
>JAIEOZ010000059.1 GCA_019750035.1 Alphaproteobacteria bacterium
AGGAGGAATAAGGCTTTTTGAACATTTAAATTCAATGGCGGGTTTTGATTCTCGGCAGGTGCGTATCAGATAATCTGCACTCAGTTTTTTGCTATAAAGATCGGAGCGTAAAACGCGTTCAGGATCCTGCAAAGAAGCCATTGAGTTTTTAATAAGGGGGTCGCGTTCTAAATCAAGAACAAAGTAATGCCGGGTTTCCGCTGTTTGCTTTAACGCCTTTGCGTCATTATTGTTGAGAAACACCTTTTCAATCGCCCCTTCAAGAACTTGATGATGATCAAGCCCAACTTCCGGAGGGGAAGCTGTCTCAAATCCTGGAACAATCTTGGGAGAAGTTGATTTGGTTATATTCTTAGTCATTTTCTGACGTTGAGCCGCTTCTCCCTTATAAGAAGCGTTGAGGATAGAACTGATGAGAAGCAGTGTCGTTATCAGTATAAATATGAGTTGCAAAGGCCTTTTCATGATTTTTCCCTTAGCGCTTGCAACATCTCAGCCGCTTCTTGGTGCGTCTCTCCGCTGGAAGAAAATTGTTCTAAAGCATACTCAAGTGAAACATTTCCCACTAAACGATCGTGAACAACTTTTTCTTCAGTTCTGTCTGTATTCTTCTGTCTCAATACAAAGGTAGGAACATGTTCAACCTGGTAAGCTTCAAACAAAGGAGGATCAATAATCACTTCTTTTTGCAGGTCTTTGAGTTTTTGAGCCGTTTCTCGAAAGTTACCGTTAAGGAGTCCTCTCAAAACAAGTCTGCCGCCCAGTTGGTTAACGTGAGTTCCTAAAGCTTTGAGCGATTCAAGCGGCATGGAAAAAGAAACAAACACAAGAAGTTTTGGGTACCGTACATTTTCTTCATTCTGAGCAACATGTGTGTTGGAATGAGTTAAGGTTTGACGGACACTCTTTTCTCCTTGGTGAACAAGGTTTTGAGCGACAGCGCACTGCTTGCCTTGTGACGCTGCCTTTGTCGCAATCTCCACAATCGCTTGGGCATCTTGTTGAGAGGTTGTTGAGAGTTTTTCAGCTTGGAGATTCAACTCTTTCACCCAGGAGAGAGCATGACCTAGACCGCACGTTTTATCCTCAGCCTGCGCTAGGGTTGTAAAACTCCATAAGAAGATAAAAAAGCTGATGTTTACAAGACGCAGCATAGCCTCTTCCTCCAAATCAAATAGCCAAAATCCTCTCCTTTGTAAGGATAATTCCGCCCTGCAGACCATAAGAGGTCACTCCTACCTAAGGGGTGACAGCCATCCACTGTGGCAGGAATGGGATAGGTCATCTGGGTCTTGTATTGGGACTTGCGAATAATGGGCATAGGGTACTTACCACAGAGGCCAGGGAGCTCTGCATACCCCCACAACAGTCCTTCTCGATGGAGCTTTGCCATAAAACGTTGGGTGAGAAGTAGACTCGCTTGTACGCCTCCGCTGTGGGCGGAAATTGTTCCTGTAAAAGGATAAAGAGACCCTTGGCATCCTCCACACCAAAACAGAGCGTCATAGCTAAAGCCAAGACTTGCAGCAGCGCAGTCAGCAGAGCATGCAGCTTGAGCGATAGAATTTCCAAATAAAGCCGCTTCTGGATTAATAATAAAGCTGGTTTCATCATCATTCCAGAAGGGATCAAGCTCAGTGAAATAGGCCACATCAAAGGCAGCTTTCTCAAGACAGACAAAATCTATGAGGAGCTCGAGCCAATAGATCAA
>JAIEOZ010000225.1 GCA_019750035.1 Alphaproteobacteria bacterium
TCAGGTGATGTAAGATTTTCTGAAGATAGTGGAGCATTAGTGGGTCCATATGACATCCCCGAGGTAAATGTCAATTGGCATGGAATTTTGACCCCCTTGTGAGCCAATAAAGTTTTCCGATTACGCTACATTTTCAATTTCTCCTTTTTTATTTTTTTGGGTTTATGAACTGGTTCGTGAGCTACTTTTAAGGCGCCAACTTGTATTCCCCGTCTCTAAGTGGCAGTGATGAGTCAGACGATCAATGACAGCCATAGCCAGCTTGGGATGGCCAAAATATAATGACCCCCTTCATTTTTGATAGAAGATTGAAAAGTAAGAAACTACAATACAAACTTTGAAATCATTCTCTTGTATTGCAAAGTAAATTTGTTGTTTTGAAGACAATATAATAAAAAATAAAAATCTTTACGCTCAATCAAACTTTGTTCTTCCAAGAAGTTATTATTTATCAAGGAAATGTTTTCGCTTTTAAATTTCTATCTACTTGATCTATATTTAAAAAATAATCTAGCATTTTTTCTGCATCTATTTCTCTAACTTGGGTGTCCTCTTGCTGCTTACATCTCTTCAGTTTTCTAAGTAAAGCTAAATGTTTTAATGACATTTTTTTTACCTCCTCAAAAAGCATATAAATACTTATTCTATCCTTAAATTTACCTTCCTCATATATTTTTTTACAAATTGTCGCAAATTGCATAAAATATTCATTCTTTATTTCTTCAGTTGTATCTTGATAAAATTGTAGAAACCTCTCAGCTTGAGTATATTTTGGATCAAATTCCTCTTTCTCTGTTAAAAATGATAAGCTTCTTTTAATCATTTGTTCCTCGCTAGGAACTCTAGCCCATATTCTATGCTGGTAGGTATCCGCTTCCAATTTTAAACGTTTATAATTTACACCATAAGCAGAAGTTGCTAGAAGGCAAGCCATAATTGTAATGCATAGAATTTTATTATTCATCTCAATCTCTCTATTTTATTTTTAAATACTTTTTATCTTTACATAGAGTAAAATTATTTAGATTTACAGCCTCCCCGCTCCTTTTAAACATCTCCCTCATTTTAGGATCATTTCTGCCAAATGCTTTTCTGGTTTTGGCAGAAAAGTACCTTTTGTTTTCTGATCAAATTAGATTTTTGTAAAAGCCGTTCTTCTCTATTCCTAATGCTGCGACTGACTCCCAAAAGAGATTCAGTTCCATAAATCTAGATCATGGTAGGCTTTATGTATTCTATATATTTCTTTTTTATCTTCAAATTGGCATAAGTACATAGGAGGTATATACATTATTTTACGCCATGCTCCTGGAAATGTTGTTTCTAAAGTATAAAAAAATACAGAGGTCTCACTAGCAGGTGTACGACGTATGTCAAGAAACTTAAATGTCTCTCTTTCTAAAAGAGGCCGGCATACTTCAAAAACATTAACATCCACTGGATTAGCTGTTAAATTAATGTATTTAAGATTCTTAAATCGATCAGCATGTTCTGGGCTTGTTATAATCCCCACCAGATAACGAATGCCTTCTGTCGTTAAACGATTTGCCCTTAAATTAATTCCTTCAATATCCGGCCCTCTTAGCATATCTTCTTCAACAATATCTTCAATAGATAGATGACCTTTTTTCTCCTTACACCCCATTTTGGGAGGATCTTCAACTCCCAAACCCGGATAGTCAATAAAATAACCACAGCTCCCTTCGTCCATACTAAAAAG
>JAIEOZ010000044.1 GCA_019750035.1 Alphaproteobacteria bacterium
GGAATAACAAATGCAGAAATCTGTCAGAAATATCCCTTACCCATCATCAAGAAGTCCCAATACAAAACCCAAATGACGTACCCCCGTCCGATGACACGAGGTCCTATGGCCTGCAACCCCTTGGGAAGAACTGAAGTCATCTGGGGTTCAGGGAGGGAATTTCCCTACAAAGGAGAAGACTTTGGCTACTTGATTTGGAGAAAAGTTAATTGCTGTATCTTATAAAGTATTTGATTTTAAATATTTTTATTTTGTCTTTTTCCTCCATTCTGGGAGACATGAGCTCCAGTTGTGCTTTTGCGGGGCATGAAATTGTTCCTCATAAAGAAGCACATCAACATGAAAAAAATTTTCCCCAACAGCTCTTTTCCCCAACAGGTTCTTGCAAGGTCATTCCTATCAACACAAAAGACATTCAAGCACTGCAAGAAAAATCAGCGCAAAAAGTTGAGAAATTTCAGAAAAATAAGGAGTTTCAGGACTTTCAGCAAGAAACCTTCCAAAAAAAAGAACCTGTTTTAGAGGATAAAGAATTTCAACAATTTGTTAATGAGCTTAATGAAAAAGCCCTCACTTCATTTCCAACCTGTCAAAGCACAGAGAAAATTCCTGCTGTAAACTCTCAAGTTCGTAACCCAGAAGGAAATCTTTACATTTTTGTTTCTTTCTCTCTTGGAGAGAAAGCTCTGATGAATCTTGCTCATGAGGCTAAACAATATGGAGCTACCCTGGTTTTAAGAGGATTTAGGGCTTGTCCTCGTCCTTGCGTAGGCGAGGAACACGGGGAACCAGGAAAAATAAGCTACGGCAAAACAATTCAAGCTCTACAGAAAATCATCTTAAAGACTGGGCAGGGGGTGAGTATTGATCCTGAGCTTTTTACCTTCTTCTCTGTATCTTCTGTGCCTACCTATATTCTGGCAAAACCTTTTCAACTTAACTCTTCAGAACGTACCCAAGCTCCTCTTCATGACCGAATACAAGGGCATGTTAGTGTGCACTATGTTTTAGAAACCTTTGCCAAAGAGGGAGATCTTCAAAATGAGGCAAAAGCCCTTTTGACCAAGGCTTTGTTGTCAAATCGTTTCTCCGGAAAAGGAAGAGACAAATGAAGGGTTTGAAGAGGTCTCTTCTCAGCTGCTTTCTAAAGGTGCCTCCCACTTTTACGAGCATAACGCTTTCTTGTCTCATTTTTCTATTAATCTTGTTTCTTTCTTTTGCAGCCTTTGGGAACTCTTGGAAGAATCTGAAAAAAGGAGATCAAGCGGCTCAAGAATTTTTGGAACACATTGAAGAGAAGAAAGCTGAAGCAGGACCTCATCCTTTCTACAAGGGGGAGAAGCCTCAAGAGGCTGGTTTTAAGAGTGACACTCTTGAAGGAAAATCTAAAAGCAAGATTCGTCATGACACTGCCAGCCAAATGATTCGTGAAAGCGCTAATACGCGTGCTCCCTTTAAAATTGATCCCAAAACAGATCCCCTTCTTAAGGGATCTCAACCTTTTATTGATAATCCTCTGGCGACAATCGGCGGTCAAGGAACACACCTTGTTGAGACCATTCAAAATGGAAAAGACCAAACCTTTGCTTGTGAAGAAGCAGGAGATGATTTTCTTGAACAATGTATTAGCAACCTGCATGTCCAAGTGGTGAAGAAAAAAATAAGAAAGGAAACGCCTGTTGTTATTCGTCTTACGGGGTGTAAAAAGTCCTATAAAAAGAGACATTCTCGAGCTTGTCCTGC
>JAIEOZ010000085.1 GCA_019750035.1 Alphaproteobacteria bacterium
TCATTTAGCTCTCCAGTAAGGTTTTCACTTTTTTTGTTCCACTTCTAACAAATCCTTTAAGATCAAATAAGCATCAGGATGAGCATTACGTTGGAATATATCTAAAGCCTTCTTCATAAAATTTGCAGCCGCTTCAACATTACCTTCCAAAAAATAAACCTTTCCTAAGTCCCATAAAACTAAAGCAATTTCCATTGTATCCTTGGTTTGAATTTTCGTGTAAATAGCTTTACTCTTTTCAAGAAAGGTCTTCGCTTTTGTATAATCTTGAAGATCTCTATGAAAATTTCCTAGGTATCTTAAGATAAGAGCTCGACGAATACTCCATTCAAATTTAGGTTTTTTATAAGTGAGAAAGCTCTGGTTAAGACATTCCTTTGCCTTGTTGTACTGACCACTCTCTCGGTAAAAGTTTCCTAAATGAGCAGCAGACCAAGCGACTCCAAGATTATGTGCCTTATAAATATCATAGCCTTTCTCAAAAGCAGCTCTTGCTTTCTCATTCTTCCCAAGAGCTTTATACGTATTGCCGAGATGAGTTAATACCCAAGCATTCGCAATATGATTTTCGTTAAAATAAGTTGTATAAATAGCATGGCTTTGTTCTAAAAGATTTTTAGCTTTTTCGTAATCTCCTAACTTTCGGTAGACATTTCCGAGGTGGGTTGAAACCCAAGCGATTGAGCTGTGATCCTTAGGATAGGTTTTTTTATAAAGAGTAAGACTTTTCTCCATCAACTCTTTAGCTTTCGTATATTGACCCAAGCTCCTATAAATATTGCCTAAACGGGTTAAAGGTCCTGCATTCTTAATATGTGTTTCAGGATAACGCTCTCTAAAGAAGAACAGACTTTGTTCAAGGACCTCTTTTGCGCGGACATAGTCCCCCAGTTCTCGATAAACATTTCCTAAAGAAATTAAAACTTCTGCTCTTTTAAGGTGAGAAGCAGGGCATTTTTCTTTATACAGAGAAAGACTCTGTTCCAATAAATTTTTTGATTTTTCAGTATTAAAGAGCGCTCCTTCCAGCCTCCCTAAATTCGTTAAAAGTTGAGCGATTTTACCATAATCTTGAGGTTCAATTTTTCTGTAAACCAAAAGACTTTTTTCAAGTAGATTTTTAGCTTTATCATATTCTGCTAATTGATTATAGACATGGCTCAAGTAAATTAAAATGTGAACCATAGAAAACGTATATTCTTTTTTATTTTTATTAAAATAAGTCAGACTTTCTTCAAGAATTTTTTTTGCTTTTAGGTAATCACCCGTATGAAAATACATCCCTCCTAATTCCCCTCTGAGGATTTCTCTGGTTTGATCTGTCAACAAATAAGTATGTTTCAAAAAACTTTCATAATGATTAATAAGAAACTTCATCCCTGGCAAATCTTCTCTATCAATAGCATTGGCACTATACTTTGCGAGAACCCTGGAAAACTCTCGGTACTCTTGAGGATTGTTCTCTAACGCTAATATTTTTGTAAGATAGGTCAATCCTATTTCTTGTGTACATCTATGCAAGGAAATTGTTTTACTCGAAAGTAAAAATTGAGAAAATTTATCAGTAATAAGAGAGTATTTTTTTAGATGATAAATAAAGTCACTAACAACGATCTCATTTTTATAAAGCTCCAGCAATTCTCTAGGAATATCCTGAGAATCTAACAAACAGATAAAAAGCAAAAGATCAGCAAAATCTTTATGAGTCTCCATAAGTTTTTTAAAAGAAAGGATAACAATATG
>JAIEOZ010000201.1 GCA_019750035.1 Alphaproteobacteria bacterium
TTAATTGTCAAAATGATGTTACTTTATCTGGGTTAAAAGTGAGATTGAAGCTTGAGAATGTTTATGAGGGTCCTCATGATATGTTTTGCAACAATGTTGGTGCTCCTTTTGTCCGAAAAGATTACTCTGGTAATTTTCTAAGTTTTATTGATTCACGAGGAAGAAGCTATACATATACATCTACGGGTCAACCAGTAACCTATACTTCCCTACCTGCATTAGATGCAGTACTAGAAGATGAAAGACAAAAAAAGCAAAATGCTATAAACGCCTGGGGAACGATTTCTTTAACAAAACGTTTTGTAAATGACTCCCTACATGAAATTCTGCCTTGGGACTCCCCAAGCTTAGCAAGATGGGACGCTCAGAAACCGGTGAAACTTTATTCTTTAGATAGGGGTAGCCAGAATAATGCTTACTTTAGTCCTGATAATACGGGAGGCTCTATTCATCTTTTTCCTCTTGTAAATCAGAGAAAACAGGCTATTGGAAGCACAGCAAATGATTATGAGATTGTATCTCATGAAACGGGACATAATATTTCAGACATATTGAGGCCTCATCATAACTTAATGCGACCGCAGACAGGGGCAATAGATGAATCTTTTGGAGATTATATAGCGTTTTCAACAGCTCTAAGCATTGATAACATTAGAAAACAGTTTTTAAAAGATACAAAAGGAAATCTTCGCCGTTCTTCCTTTTTAAGTGAAACTGCTGAATCACTCAGTCAAGCAACAGGGCTTGGGATTCATGGAATAAGAAATGCTGTTAATAATTTTACCTTAGACGGCGCAGCTTGTGAAGTTCACGACCTCTCTAGAGTCTTTACAGGAACTTTATACGATATTTTCGTGGGAGCCTTTGAAGAAGGCTCTCCTCGGCCTTGGCTCTTTTCGAGAGACGAGCTAAAGGATGACGAACAAATAAACGAAGTAAATAGAGATCTACGAGCTCTTGTCTTAGGTGCTCATTGCATGGTTCCCTATAATAACCCCACCTTTGCTGATTATGGCCATACAATGTATTCTCTCTCTGAAAATACTTCTAAATACAATTACTTATCCAAATTTATTCCCTCTTGCTTTGAAAACAGGGGAATAGATATTTTTATGGGTCATAATAATTTCTCAATATGTGATAAAAACGCAGTCGCAGCTCATGGTGGTGGAGGTTCAAAAGATAATCATATATGTGGGACTCTTGAGAGTCTTAAAAAACGAACAGAAAGCAGAGACGCTAAAAGCTTGCAATTTGTTTTTTAAACAAGTTAAAATATTAAGAAGAACTCAATGTTTTTTTGAGTTCTTTTTTTTAACTCTATTTTTTGGAGACAATTAACGAGAAATAGATTCAGAATTTTCTTATTGGTGAAAGTAAGAAAAAAAGTAAAAGCTTTATAATTATAAAGTCCATTAGAACGCCCACTCAAGGAAAATTCCCTTAGAGAGTTAGCTAAAAAATGGATTTTTAATTTTCCTAGAGTTTGGAGACGGGATTTGAAGTCCAACGGTACGAAAACGTACGCCAAGGATGTGCAATATCCTCTAGAGAATGTTTTAATGATCTGACATTAATCTTTTTTCTATCAAATTTATAAAAATCGAAGGTTTTCTATCGTTTCTTGAAATATCTCCCTATCTTTTTCTTCTCCATACTGTTCTACGGCTTCTAGAAGTTTTTCTTCGATTATCCAGCAGAATAATGATCATTTAATTTCATTAAAGGCAAGAAACCACCACAGCCCTCAGGAGGAAT
>JAIEOZ010000223.1 GCA_019750035.1 Alphaproteobacteria bacterium
GGATAGTGCAACAATTTTTCTGTAAATTTATCTGACCCTCTATTTCTGGGGTTTTGGTCCTCCAAGTTCAAATATTTTCTTTCCGTAGCCCAGTCTTGATGAATCTCCATCAAGATAGCAGACACGAGTCTTAAACAAGCGTCCTCATTGGGGAAGATGGAGACTACTCTTGTCCTCCTATAAATTTCTCTGTTCACCCTTTCTAAGCCATTTGTTGTCCTTATCTTTTTCCTGTGCTCCTCGGGGAATTGGAAAACAGCAAGGCCTTCAGGGATATTGTTCTCCATCCATTGGCTGAGTTTAGGAGCTACCTGCTTGTATTTTTCGACGGTCATGTTCAGAAATCGTTGAGCTTCATTCTCATTTGGCGCATTAAAGACGGCTCGTATGTCACTGGCCACTTCTTTCCGCATTCCTATTTTTGGTACATAAGCCTGGGCATTTTGTTGAAGGTGAAATTGGCAGCGTTGCCATTTCACTCCAGGAAAAACCTTCTTTCTTGCAGCTTTTAACCCTTCATGAGCATCACTGATAATCAGCTCTACCCCCTGCAATCCACGCTTTATAAGAGAGGAGAAAAAATCCCGCCAATGAACTTCTGCTTCTGAAGCGGAGACGGAAATTCCCAATATTTCTCTTTTTCCCTCTTCATTAACTCCTATCGCCGTCAGAACAGCCATATCAAGAATACATCCTTTTTCCTGTCGCTTTTCATATCGAGCATCAAAATAAACATACTTACACGTCCCTAAAGGCCTTTCCCGCCATTGAGTCATTTCCTCATCAAGAAGTTTTGTAGCTCTACTGACCTCTGATGAGGTAACTGATAACCCACATAATTTCTTAGTAATTTTCTCAACCTTGCGGGTAGAAACTCCCATCACATACATTTCTGCTAACGCTGTCCTCAACGCTCTTTCAGAACGCATCCATTTCTCTAGGGAAGAGGGATAAAAATCGCTTTCTCTAACTTGGGGAACATTCACATTCAGCTGACCAACACGGCTCTTTATTTGCTTAGGCTTAAAGCCATTCGCATACCCAACACGATCTTCTGTTCGTTCATAGGGAACAGCTTTTAAATGCTGTGAACGCTCAACTTTCATCGCTTCATTGAGAATAATTTCAACAGCTTGCGAAAGCCCATCCAAGCCCTCCCTATTTATTATTTCCATTACTGAGCTCAGCTCGCTATTATCCTTCATGTAAATCATTTTCTTTCTCCTTTGTTTTGGTGAGGGTCAGAAAATGATTTACGCTGTTTATCGCCTTAAATCCAATTTACAGAAACTATGATACGCTAACTAACTCAACTTGTGCCTCTGATATTGTTATGATCGATGAAGTTTGGCACTTTGTGAATGGAAAAAAACAAAGTATGGATTTGGCGAGCCATTGACGGGGTATCGCGTCGACCTCTTGGATGGGAATTGGGCCATGGTGGCGATGCCAGCGCCAAAAAGCTTATCTCACGTATCGACTCAGGAACATGTTCATTTGTGACGGATGAATGGGGTGGTTTCTTCAGGCTTTTGCCAGAGGAGAGGCATTTTTATGGAAAAGATCTAACCTTTCCTATTGAAGGAACAAACAGTGATATAAGGCACAGCCTCGCTCGGTTTCATCGTAGATCTAAAACAACATCCCGAAGTTCTGAAATGGTGGAAGCATACTTAAACAAAAGGCAAGCTTCCTTCATAAAAAAATTCAGAAAAGCATAAACACCTTCGCATCAAAAAAGAAAGAAATTTGGACATGTACCTCTTT
>JAIEOZ010000076.1 GCA_019750035.1 Alphaproteobacteria bacterium
AAATGTATATAAAACAACTTATTATAGGTTAACCTTATAAAGGCTAACCTATTTTAGAAAATTTACTTATTGCAGTTGGCTCTACATTCCTGGGCCCCTGCGTTGAGTCTTCCTTGAGCCAACATATATGCTTGAGATCTGGTAGAAGGAATCATATCGCTATCTTCATTAATATTACTTATTTCATTATCATATCGTGCCTGTTCAGCTTCTAAGCAGGCCTCTAAATTTTTATGTTCGCCTCCGTGATCTTCACATTTTCCAGCCCAAAGGGGCTCGATAGAAGTAAGAATTCCTAATAATAAAGTACCTTGAATAAACTGTTTCATGTTTTTCTCCTTGGTTTATATCAGTTAAAATGTGCTAGCACTCTACATCATCATTTATTTTAATTAAATTTAAGTTAATAAAAAATGGATAGAGATTGCAGGAGATACTGATAGAAACTAGAAACTTCAAGGCCTCTTCAAAAGCCCCAATGATTGATGAGCTTTTATACTATTTTAATGGACAAACGAAGTTTAGCTTTGGCGAACTATTGATAAAGTTTCATGCAACCTTCTTAGATAACCTCAATTTAAAGTTTGGGTGACTAGAACCTCTACCAGCCAAATTAATATTAGGTAAAGAAAATAAAGTCTATAATCGATCCCTTTCTCGCATTCGTGTTAAAGCTAAAATTGTATTGAGACAGATTGAAATCTTTAGAGTTCTTTCAGCTTATTACCGAAATAAGAACAAACCTTACAATTTAAAATTTAATATTATTTCTGAAATTGTTAATTTCAAAAACGGGTTCTCTACAATTTAAAAAAAATTATGCCTCCAAGATCTTGGTGTTTTTTCTGCGTCCTTAAAATCTACTTTCGCCGCAGGTTCAAGGGTTAATAAAATAGTTTATTTTGCCATATTTAACTGGCTATTTCATTTTTAGAAGAAACCTATTTTTAAAGCAGACAAGCTAATAGTTATTATTTGGTAGCAATTTTTTTGGTAAGATAAAACTGCGCCCTTACCACCCATCAGTTTATATAAAACCATAGAGTTTCTAGCGCTTTGTTAAGAAAACAGCATCTTCGGAGAAAGCGTAAGCCCCGTTTAAAAGGGGAGAGCTGGGATCTGAAAACTTTTTTGGCCACCTTTTTTCAGCGTGATCTTGCTGGTGCTTTTCATGGCTACGGCCTAGGGAAACAGCCAAATGAAGGGCAATGAAAAGGTTAAGAATGAGTCTTTCTAACCTGTCGACAAAACGAATACGAGTTTGCATAAGAGAAAAGCCTCTGGATTTAAAGTCAGAAAACATATTATCTATTCCCCATCTCATCCCATAGTATTTCCATATCGATATTGCCGCAGCTCGCACAGAAGAAGGAAAACTTTACTTATCCGTAACCATTAATCGAACATCAAAGTTTACTTATGCAAAATTATTAGAAAAATACACCAAGATTAGAGAGATTGAATTTAATTAACTAATTATTAATAATTTTATCCTATCATCCAAAAAATAAATAAAAAAGGAAAATGCATAAAATTAAGATTAAAAATCAACAAAATTCAGTAAAGAAAATAGAAATAGTTTTTTAAGGAGAAATACTTATGTCGGAAACAAAAACAGAGATTAGGTTTAGTTCGGAGATTGTTACATTATCTGGACAACGCGAATATTCTGGGACCAGCACTATTAGTCTTGGTAATGGTATTGCTTATAAGGATGGAAAAAATATTGCGTTGCAAGGATTCAAGTTATCATACGGCATTGACGAAGATCA
>JAIEOZ010000042.1 GCA_019750035.1 Alphaproteobacteria bacterium
TTCTGGTTGCTTATGGCATTGGCAGCTGTCTTTATGTTATCTCGTTTTGGAGAAACATTTTTAATGTTGCATGCTAACGCAAACTTTAACCTAGAGGTAAGATATGTACCTATTATCATGCTAATTTTTAATGCTGGATGGTGTCTTTGCGCTTATCCCGTAGGTGTTTTAGCTGATCGTATAAACCGTCATTTACTCTTAGCAAGCGGAATCATAGTTTTAATTGTAGCAGATTATCTTCTTACGACCGCAACGTCTCTATTTTGGATTTATGCGGGATGTTTTTTCTTTCAATTTCCTGAAAACTTTTCTTTTTCGCCAGAGCGCTTAGAGCGCCTCATATCACAACTTGAGGGATGTTATAAAAATGTTGTTGAATTCCGGCATCCAAGCTGGTGGCACCCTTCTGTTGTTCAAGCATTAGAGTCCATGAACGTAATATTTTGTACTGTCAATGGATTTAGCTTACCTGATCAGCTTATGATCACAAATAAGCAAGCTTATCTACGCTTTCACGGGAATCTTGTTAATTGGCACTGACATTTGACCCCACCTTCTTAATCTTTTTACAAAAGAATCACAAGAAAATTTCTCTGTTTCAAAGGGGTCATTTTTGAATGCCAAAAGGGGGTCAAAATTTCCTGCCAATTGACAGATATTCTTGAGTGGCTTTTTTTCCAGAAGGAAAAGTTAATCTTCAAGGTCCTCAAAATAATATGAAGCGATATTATCAGGTATTATCCTTTCTTCATAATCTCCTTCGATAAGTGATCGCGTACCACTTGGGGTTACAACTCTCCAACGTTCAGGATTATTTACGTGCTGTGCCAACCAAAAGGTTATTCTTAGAGGGTTATCAAAAACTTCACCTTCAGGAGATTTTTTAAAAAGCGCGCTATATTCAAGTAGGGCTTGCTTACATTCTACTCCAATCCCGGAAGGACCTTGTATTTCTGGATCTTCTGCAAGAAGATCTTGTGATATAGGAGCTGAAAAGGAACTCCATTTATGCTTGATGCTCAAAGGGCCAACTTCAATCTCGTTTGCAGGTGGGGGTAAAACTTTTACAGCTTCTTTTGCAGCTTTACTCTCAAAGACAAAGCAAGTTAAGGTTGAAAGACTTATTAAAAATTTATTTATATTCATATTATTATCTCCTTCATTCAAATAAACTGGACTTAATTGTCACAGTGCTTCACTGCTCTTATGAAATTAATATTCAATAAAGATTAAACATATAAGTAATATAAAACATAAAGTATGAAAAAAAAAATTTAAAAATTAAGAAAAAATAAATAATTCCTGCCGCAAGCAGAGGGGTATTTAGAACAACCGCAACGCCCGATCATCGCGATAAATTTGATTGTAGACATTCCCTTGATTTTTTACATAATTAGTTATTTTATTCTCGTCTCCGTGTTTCCCTACTGTACTCGCAAAATAGGAAATCGCTCAATTTGCTCGCCAATATTCTTTTGTAATTTTAACCCGAGTTGCGTTTAAGGATATTAGCTAACTAATTGAAAAGATTGAGGTATTCTCTATTTTGACAAAAAGATAGTGAGGTACCTCAATGGAAATAGATTACGCTAGTTTATTCTGTCTTGTCGACAATTTTTGTAAAGGGTTTGAACCTTGGTATAAAAAACAACTCATTACAGATATGAAAGCTAAGAGAAACAGAAAACGCACTATAGTCATTTGACTCATGATATTTACCCAGAGAAAGCATGATCGATAGCTTCAGAAAGAGAAGAGTAATATTTGAGGAAGC
>JAIEOZ010000192.1 GCA_019750035.1 Alphaproteobacteria bacterium
GCATAAACACCTTGCTTGGTCTTTACCGACGTCAACATGGTCTCCATTGTGGGGTCCATGGAGATTCGATCAGATTCCTTGAGTTGTTTAATGGATTCTGGCTTTTGCGCTAAAAGACACATCCAATCAGAGTTTTCAAAAGCAGCTCTTGCCGCAGGGGTTGCATAAAAGTCGTTGACCGATTGAGTACCCACGACTAAGGCCCCTCTGTATTTCCGTAAACGTCGAGCCGCTGTTTCAATAAACTCCCCAGACTGACGACCTCTAAGCATATCCCAGGCTTCATCAAGAACAACGAGGCTTGGGGTTTTACGATCTCCCAGATAAAGTTTATTGGTAATTTGCACGATGACCATTTGGACAATGACCTCTTGCAAATCTTTACGTTCTTTCAATTCTTCCAATTCAACAACGACCATGGATTTGGAGAGATTCACGTTGGCTGGCCCATTAAAGAAACGGCCATAAATTCCTTCTTGTGTATAGGGAAAAAGCTTTTGGCCTAAGTTCTTCGCAATGGCCTCAGGATGTTTTTTTAAATAATTTGCCACATCTGTAATGGAGGCTTGTCGTTTTTTAGTCTCCCATGCTTTTCTTAAAGCTTGCTCAATAAAGGAGTTTTCTAAATCACCTGTTCCCTCACGAGGGGCTGCCATAAGAGAAAGAATAGGTTTCAACATAGCCAATGCATCTTCAGACTCAGCTGGATTATCGATGGGAAGGTGTGTGAAGGGGTTGATACAAATTGGGGAACGAGGCGTAAATTCTATATACTCTCCCCCTAATAGCTTAACGGTCTTTTCAAAAGAGCGTCCCACATCCAACACAAAGACTTGTCCTCCTTGACCTAAGGTACTGGCGACAAGCTCTTGCATGAAGACGGATTTTCCAGATCCTGATTTACCGACAACCGAAACATTATAATTACCTTCTTCATTGTCAAAAGGACTCCAGCAAAAAACCTGGCCGCGCCTGCCCACAAACAACATGCCGGGAGAAGGTGTTCCTTTCCATTCTCCTTGCAAAGGAAGAAGGTTAGCTGATTCCGTGCTCAAAGTGGTTTTGAGCTTTTGCAAATAATAAAGATCTTGGGTAATGCCTTCTCCCCAATTGAGAGGAAGGGTTGATAAAAAAGAGGGCAGCTGGATATATGGATCTGCTTGAAGCTGCCATCTTTTGGAACGAAAGAGATTGGTTAAAACTTGATCTGCATGAGATATTTTATCTTGAGAACAAAATAAGGTGACCATAAAACTGGTTTGGACAAATCTTTCTCCTTTGCCTTGCTGATGGCGAACAAAATTAAGTTCTCGAGATTGTTTAATAAGAATAGGAATGCGTTTGCCAATCTTTGATCGAGCTTGATTCTCAACCCAGGATTCTCGCGATTGTACCCGTAGCTTGGTTTTCTCTTGATCACAAATGTGAATGCCGTAATGAATCATAAAAGGACAAGGGATTTGCAAGAGATCCCGCATGGGATCACCAATTAAGTCTCCCATGGCATGTAAAGACCATTGGTCTGGCTCGCGTCTTACCGAATAGGTCCGAATCACGCACTCTCCCTCATTCAGGGCAATGCCCTCCTTGGTAATTTGATAGCTAAAGCCCGAGAGAGGAATTTGTTGGTCTAAGCTATCAAAAGGATTCCATTTTAAGTTTGTGGGATCTGTTGAAAGATTAAAATTAATGATTCCATCTAACGTCATGAGAAGATCATGAGCTTCCCAAGACTTCACCGGCATGCCCAGCGTTTTAAGAGCTGTTTTAACCTGCTCTCG
>JAIEOZ010000200.1 GCA_019750035.1 Alphaproteobacteria bacterium
TTCAAGATCTACAGGCTTACTTAAATAAGGGGCGAATAAGATAACCATAAGGCTCATTCTCCATGTATGTTCTGCAACACTTTCTCGTCGCCCAGAAGAAAGCCATGAGTGGCGGAGTTCACATTTTAATTTTTCGGCTACATTTAAAAATTTTATCATTCGTAGCATTTGGTCTGGAGCTAAACTTGTCATGTGATGATCCTTAACGAATGTGAGCCATTAAATAGAGAGACTGTTCTAGGTCTCTCTAACTTTTTAATGAGGGTGTCCTGAAGTTATAGCATCCTTTTTGGATCAAAGGTCACCACTGTGTCTTTCCATACTTCATAACGATCCAAAGGTAGCTTAAGGGGGCTACATTTTGGATTACTCGCAGCCCTACGAGCACTCTCAGCGACTGTCCGCATGTAAGGATCAACCATGGACTTGCTTGTCTTTTCAATTGTAGCAGATTGAACAACCGCATCTGGACCTATAACCAGCCGAATGGCTACATTAAGATTCTCCCCGTCCTTGGCTCCAGCAGGAACATTCCAGCAAGCCGCAAGTTGACGGCGAACAAGATCAAGTTCTGTAACAGATAAAGTATCACTGATATTATGCGCCGCGTGATCAGCCGTCGAGTTTTCATCTTGTTCTGCCTGCGCAGGACCTTCAGATGAAGATTCCTTTTTTTCAATGTCTTTTAAAAGCTTCGTAAAGTCATTTTTTGGTTTTGGCTTTTTCTTCTTCTTGGGCTTTTCCTTTGGTTTCTCCTTTGGCTTTTCTTCTGGAGGCTCTTCCTTAGCAAGAAGGTCATCCATCGTAAGCTCAGGTTCTGGCACAACATCGGGCTTAGGCTCTGGCTCTGGCTCTGGCTCTGGCTCTGGCTTAGGATCAGGCTTTTTTTCAGGCTCAGGATCTGGTTCTTTTTCAATCACAGGTTTAGGTTTAGGGGGCTGAGGCTTTTCCTTCGGCTCCTCTTTAGGGCCGTCATTTTTAGGCTTAACTTTAAGGTCAGGCGCTTGCGTTAAATCAGCAATATTGACAATTTCAATGGGAATGACAGGCGGAGGCTCTAGCTCACGACGAAAAAAGCTAGGCAATCCTATAAGAAGAAGAAGGATAACAACACCGTGCAATAGACCTGAAAGAAATGCGCCATACCCCATGAATTTACTTTCGTGGATGACCTTGAGGAGGGGAAGATCCATTCATAGGAAGTTCAGAGATAAGAGCTACCTTGGTAAAACCTGCCGAGTTAATCGCTCCCATAACCTCCATAACTTGTCCATAAGAGACGGTTTTATCGCCTCTCACATAAATGCGTGCTTCAGGATTTGATCCCGTAATGGCCATAAGACGGGGTACGAGAACCGGTAACTCAAGAGCAGTTTCTTGAAGGTGGATGATCCCTTGAGCATTCACTGTAATGATAAGAGGATCTTCTTTCTCATTCATAACAGACGCTTTTACTTTAGGAAGATCGACAGGAACACCCACTGTTAACAAAGGAGCAGTAATCATAAAAATCACCAGCAAAACCAACATAACATCAACCATAGGGGTCACATTAATCTCAGCGACCAGATGGGCGCTACGACGGTGCCCTTTAGCTCTAGATTTATTACCCACGGAAAAGGCCATCTTAGCAATGCTCATCAAGTTGACGAGAAATAATGGCGCCAAATTCGCTCGAAAACGAGTCCAGACGATTGGCATAACGGTTCAGCTCAATAGAGAGCTTGTTATACGCAATGGAGGCAGGAATAGCCGCAACAAGGCCAATAGCTGTCGCAAAAAGGGCTTCGGCAATACCAGGTGC
>JAIEOZ010000026.1 GCA_019750035.1 Alphaproteobacteria bacterium
AGAAACTTATTCAAAAAATTTATGTCTACCTATCCTGGAAATACACCTAAGGAGAAGATAGAGGAAATTCCCTTAGATCGAGATCTTAAAAATATACTTGAATATTTTATGTGAGCTGCTTAATAATAAAAAAAAATCATAAAAATATATATTTTTTATTATATTAAAAAATTAAACAGGTTTTATGGCTAATGAATTTCAATAAAGTTATCTTACCCCAAGATACATACGCTTCGCGCTTAGAAACAGTGAATAAGGTAAAATTCACACGGAGAGAAATAGACATTATCGCTTATCTTCTCAGCGGAAAATCTGCAAAAACCATAGCTTCTTGTTTATCAATTTCTCCAAAAACTATTGAAGCTCATATGCGCAATATTACAATGAAGGTAGAATGTAATTCGCGTGATGGAATTATAGATTTTATAGAAAAATCTGATAAGCTTTCCTTGATAAAGGAACACTACTTAAGCTTATTAGCGCAAGCGGCTTTTGAAAAACACTTAATCATAGTCTCTAAGCTGCTTGGCTCCGAAATCCCCACTTGCATTATTGTTTCTTGGGAAGAGGACGAATGTCATACTTCCCTCATTCGTTATCTAGACAATCATTTAAGACTTACGGGTATTAACACACTCATTGAAGCTAGAAAAGAGCATTCATTTGTAGCCAATTTCGACAAAGATAGAGAATCCTGGAAAACTAAGTTTATTCTTTATGCCATTTCAGAAACAATGCTAAAGAAACTAGAGAAAGGAGATAATGTAAAAAAAGAGGAGATTTTTTCACTTTTACAAAAAACAAGCCAATTCTCAAACTGTATCATTGCACTTTTGCCAGATATAGATCTGGAAGCGGACATTCATGAAAAATTAGATGATCTTGGTTTTGTGTATATTTTAAACCAAGAAAATTACTATGATTTCTTTTTCGATCTTTTGAAAAAAATATTGCCAAGTTTAGATCTTGAGAGGATTTTTATAGATTTTAAAAAGCAGAACGATCCTCTTTATGATTTTCCCAAAACAGTAAATAAAGAACCTTCTCAAGAAGGTATTACGTTGGAAAAGCGAGGTTCCTTTGATCAAAAAATCTTACATCTCAATCGTTTTCTCAATTTCATAAAAGTGAAAAAGTCTCATTTGTTTATTGGAAGCATCCTTGGAATGGGTGTATTTTGCACTTGGTTTTTGATAAGCAAACAAAAAGAATCATCACAAAATCAAGCCCAACAAGAGGGTCTAGCTGTACGAACTGATCTTAAAGTTCCTACTAAATCTATTCTTCTGGATCGATCTCAACTCCTGGCAAAGATAGAAAACGGTTTAAAAGGACCGAATGAGGTTCAAACTATAGCTCTTGTTGGAATCGGAGGAGCGGGTAAGACGACGATAGCTCGGCACTATGCTCGTGAACAAAATGCAAATGTAGTATGGGAGCTTAATGCGGAATCAGAAGAAAGTCGCAATGATTCATTTGAAAGTCTTGCTGATGTTTTGTCTAGAACGGAAGAGGAGAAAAAAAAATTAAGAGAAGTTCAAGACATAAAAGATGCCAAAGAGAGAGAGGACAAAATTATCTTATTTGTAAGAGACAAATTAAAGCCTCTTTCAAATTGGCTTTTGATTTATGATAACGTAGAAAAATTTACAGATATTCAAAGATATTTTCCTCACGATTCAAGTGCATGGGGGAAAGGGAAAGTTATTGTCATAACAAGAGACAATAATATTGGAAATAATAACCAAATAGATCATACCATTCAAATAGGAGAGTTAACTCCTGAGGAAAAATTAGCTCTTTTTACTAATATCATGAATAATG
>JAIEOZ010000062.1 GCA_019750035.1 Alphaproteobacteria bacterium
AACATTTTCTCAGCGCTTTACAGAAAAGAAGAGTTCGTTTAGGCTTTTGAACTTACATAACTCAAAACAATAAATAAAAAGGGTTTATGCAAGATAATGAAGGGTTTTTCCCTCAAGATATTTATGTGGAATATTTAGCAGTTATTAATAAAGTACATTTCACTCGTCGAGAAATTGATGTGGTGGCGTGTCTTTTGAAGGGACGAAGAACAAGTAAAATTGCCTCACTTTTAGATGTGGCTCCGAGTACGGTTGTGACTCATATCCGTAATATCATGATAAAACTAGAGTGCAATTCTCGGGAAAAAATTGTTGATTTTATTGAAAAATCTAACAAACTTTTTTTTATAAAAAAATATTATACAAAATTGGTCATCTATGAAGCCTTTAAAAAAAGCTTACAAGATATTTCAAAAATAAAACACGAAGTAAGATTTGAATCTATACGCTTAGGTATGTATGAGGACAATTCATTCCTTCAAAAAGCTTTCCTATCTCATCTTGAAGATCACCTGGAGAAAGCAGGTATTAAGGCCAAGGTTCGAAACCAAGTATTTAATAGTAGATTAAAAAAATATAAACTTTTCAACGGTGTTCTTTTGCTTCTTTTGCAGAAAGAGTATTATAAGGAGATTTCCAAAAAACTAAATAATTTTGAATTTATAGATTTTCAGGATCAGGAAAACTATTATTTTTGTGTTTTTGACATTCTCACAAAACTCCTTCCGAATATAAATCTTGAGCCGATTATCTCGGAGTTTAAAAAGGTATATCAAGCAAGAGGAAATTTAAGTGATAATATTAATTTCCAAACAGAGACGCTGCCCTTCACAGAAGTTCGTGAGGAAGCCGCATCTTTAAGAAAAAGGCTAGGGTATTTTCTGTCAGTTCTGCTTTTTATGGGCTTATTTGGCAGCCTCTTTTATTCTCTTCAGAAAAGTGAAACTGTGTTTTCATCTATTCGATCAGAGTTGGTGATTCCTAAGGAATCCACTCTTCTTCATCGTGCTGAACTTATAACTCAAATAGAAAATAAGTTTAACAGACGAGGAGATATCCAGGCTGTTGCTCTTGTAGGAGTAGGTGGCTCAGGAAAGACAACCCTTGCTCGTCAATATGCCCGTATGCACAAAGCAAATGTGATTTGGCAAATCGATTCAGAAACCTCCGAAGCTCTAAAAAGCTCCTTTGAAAAGCTTTCTTCTGCTCTTGCGCAAACAGAAGAAGATCAAAAGCAATTAAGAAGTCTGCGTGGTATAAAAAATTCAAAAGAGAAAGAAGAAAAAGTCCTTCTTTTTGTTAAAGAAAGGATGAAAAGTCATCCTTATTGGCTTCTTATTTATGACAATGTAGAAAAATTTAAAGATATTCAGCCTTTTTACCCTCATGATCCAACGGTTTGGGGAAATGGAAGAATTATCATAACGACACAAGATCTCAACATTCAAAACAATAGTCTTGTATCTCATGTTATCCAAATTGACGACTTAACTCCTTCTCAAAAGCTGATCCTTTTTCTTAACATCATGACTAATGGAAATTCAAGAGCCTATAATTCTCTTGAAAAGGAGAATGCAAAAAAATTCCTGCATAAAATTCCTCCCTATCCTTTAGATGTTTCACTTGCAGCTTATTACTTAAAATCTACCCAAGTGTCTTACGATAATTACTTAAAATATTTGGGTAAAGGAAATATATTTTTTGAAAAAACACGAGAGAATGTCTTAAAAGAAGCAGAAAATTATAAAAAAACGCGGTACCATATTGTTATCCTTTCTTTTAAAAAACTTATGGAGACTCATAAAGATTTTGCTGATCTTTTGCTTTTTATCTGTTT
>JAIEOZ010000222.1 GCA_019750035.1 Alphaproteobacteria bacterium
AAAGAATACAACACCGCTATTCTTCCCCAATTACAAACAATATGTGAGCCCCTTAAGGTCTTTGGAATTTCCAGTTTTGCGTATGCGAAAATTACAAAAGATCAAAGCTTTTTTAGGATTGGAACTCATGAGGAATACACTCAACTTTTTTTTGAAAGGGGCCTTTATAATCAGGTTGAAGCTTATCGTGGGCTTCTTCATGCTGAAACTTTTTCGAAAGAGTCAAAAACACTCTTTTTTTTGTGGAATCCCGTAGATGGCGCCGGACAAACAAGAACGTTTCTGGGAATGGGAAATGGAATTTCAATCTATCACATAACAAAAGAGTATATTGAGGGTTGTGCATTCGGTGGAACTGTGGAAGACACGGGATTAATAAATTTTTACTTAAATAACATGGACCTGCTTAAAAAATTCTTCAACTGTTTTAAAAATTCGGCGAAAGACATCATTGATATTTGCGATAAAACAAAAACAATAGATATTGTTTTTCATGAAAAATATTGCCCTTGTATCATCGATCCTGAAAAAATACATGAATTCAATAAAAAAATAGGCACCCATAAATATCGCATTACAGAAGAACGCAAAGAATTTATCTTATCCCCACGAGAGATAGAATGTCTTTACTATAAAAGTCGAGGACTGAGTGCAAAAGAAACTGCCAGAGAATGCAAACTCTCACCTAGAACCGTAGAAGGTTACATGGATAATATTAAAGCGAAGTCTGGCATTAGAAACGTTACACATTTAATTTCTCTTTGTAAGGGAGAAGGGCTTTTATAACTTGATGTGCCGCTTCAATCCGTCTCTCCTCCACAAGTTTCAGCAAAAAATGACCCCGTAATTTTGCGGCATTTCAAATTTTTTCAAAATGTCTATATTCTTAATGGATGATCAAGGGAAATATACCTACTGAACTTGAAGATACCGTGTTTCCTACCGGCGGGTGTCATACCCTTGTCATGCGGGGATCCACAAAATAGTTGTTTTTTACAGATAGTTTCATTGGATCCCCACCTGCGCGAGGATGACATCAGAGGAAAGCAAAATAAAGTATCTTCACGTCCGATGAGTAGGTTCTGTGAACAAAATTTAAGAGCAGAGAAAAAAGACTATCTTATGAGTGAGATCCTAACAAAATTCACCTAGATGTCATCCCCGCGCAGGCGGGGATCCAGAAAAGCGTTGAAGTGAGAAGATGCTTTCTATGGCGAATAATTAAAATGTAACAAAGAAACTCCTCTTGAAAAAGTTATTTTGTATCAACTAGTGGTTGGATCCCCGCGTGTCAAGGGGATGACACCGCTGGATTTTATGAGTTGATCTCACAAAATTTTGTTCACGGAGCCTATATAAAAAATATTTTTTCTCATTAAAAAAATTTTAATGAAAAAATAACAATAAAACAAATTTTTTATTGAATACAAGCAATTTATGTGAAGAAATTTATTGACTTTTATTTATTTTGTCTATTAGAGTTAAAATTAATTTGAAAAGTGCTGCATATAAATGAACAATGAAGTTTAGAATGCTCACACTTTGTTAGAAATGAAATAAAGTAAAACAAAAATCTATAGAAAGCGAATGCTATTAGGGATATGACAAGGAAAGATATGGCCATCGCCCTTTGGGTCGTTATGATTTGGTCTTTGAACCTTATCGTTCTAAAAATTGCTGTCTTTCAGCTTCCTATCTTTGTCCTTACCTTTTTAAGAGTTGCTTTAGTCTTTCCCTTGCTCTTTTTTTTTCCAAAGCCAGAGAAAAATCTTTGGAAATATTTTTTGTGTGGATTTTTTCTCATCGCCTTATATCTACTTCTCTTTGGATTTGGACTGAAGTCAGACATGGGGG
>JAIEOZ010000231.1 GCA_019750035.1 Alphaproteobacteria bacterium
TTTATTTTCTGATCAAATTAGATTTTTGCAAAAGCCGTTTTTCTCCATCCCTAATGCCGCGATTGCCTTCCAAAAGAGATTCAGTTCCATAAATCTAGATCATGGTAGGCTTTATGGATTCTATATATTTCTTTTTTATCTTTAAAGTGGCTTAAGTACATAGGAGGTATATACATTATTTTACGCCATACTTCTGGAAATGTTGTTTCTAAAGTATAAAAAAATACAGAAGTCTCACTAGCAGGTGTACGACGGATGTCAAGAAACTTAAATGTCTCTCTTTCTAAAAGAGGCCGGCATACTTCAAAAACATTAACATCCACTGGATTAGCTGTTAAATTAATGTATTTAAGATTCTTAAATCGATCAGCATGTTCTGGGCTTGTGATAATCCCCACCAGATAACGAATGCCTTCTGTCGTTAAACGATTTGCCCTTAAATTAATTCCTTCAATATTTGGCCCTCTTAGCATATCTTCCATAACAATATCTTCAATAGATAAATGACCTTTTTGCCCCTTACGCCTCGTTTTAGGAGGATCTTCAACTCCCAAAGCCGGATATTCAATAAAATAACCACAGCTTCCTTCGTCCATACTAAAAAGAAGAAAGAGAGCCAATGCTAAAACTACCGTTTTCTTCATCTCACTCCTCACAAGGTTAATTATTCTCCCAACATGAAAATTATTTCTATAAGATCTACACATATTACACTTTTGTTTTACAAAAATCATTTTTAATAGAGATTACCGATGAGGTTAGCCTCTGAAGTATAGTGAATTAGGTTGTATTAGAAAACGAAGTATGCTTTAATAAACAGAAAAACATGAGCACAAGTCCATACGCGTTAGACTTACGAGAAAAAGTCATTAACTACCTAAAAAAAGGACATTCACAAAGGTCCTGCGCTGAGGTTTTCAGTCTTCATCTTTCAACGGTTCAGAGATGGTGGGCACGCTACACGTCCGAGGATCACTTCAATCCACGCAAGCGATTGGGGAGCAAAGGAAAAGTAGATCCTCAGACATTGGTTGATTATGTAAAAGCCCATCCGGAACAAACTCTAAAACAAATAGGTTCCCACTTTGGTGTGGCCGATGTTTCCATCTTTCAGAGACTAAAAAAGTTAGGATTTAGCTATAAAAAAAAGCCTTTACCTATCTGGAAGCAAACGAAGAAAAACGCCAAGCCTATCAAAACCTGACAAAGGATATTTCCGAAGAAAATCTCGTTTATGTGGATGAGAGCGGTATGGAAGAAGGTAGTTGCAAGGAATATGCTTGGTCAGAAGTTGGACAGCCTGTCCAAGGCAAGCGAAGCGGGAAAACATATAAAAGAATGAATATTATAGGGGCTCTTCATCAGGGAAGATGCCTCGCACCTTTTACGTTTTATGGAGCTTGCAATACAGAAATCTTCAATCTATGGCTTGAAAAAATTCTTATTCCTGAATTGAAGCCGGGGCAGGTCGTTGTTCTCGACAATGCCTCCTTTCATAAGTCCAAGAAAACAAGAGATCTCATAGAAGGAGCAGGGTGCCGCTTGATTTTCCTGCCTCCCTACTCTCCTGACTTTAATCCAATTGAGAAATTTTGGGCTAAAATGAAAAAATGGGTCAGAAACATGATTCATAATTTTGAAAACTTGTATCAAACATTAACGCAATTTTTTAATACCTAATTCAATCTAATCAACTATATTTAAAAGGTAAACTAAATCCATAAGAGCTCACGTTACATATGTGTTATGCAGCAATTTTCTTTTTATCTTTTTTGTGAGTCCCAAGGCCTATATCTTTTGCAATTGAACTTCTGGCTTTGGAATAATTGGGTGCAACCATTGGATAGCTAGAAGGCAA
>JAIEOZ010000144.1 GCA_019750035.1 Alphaproteobacteria bacterium
TTCCGATTGATGAATTTGTTCGCCCTTAAGCAAGCTTTTCCATCTATTTTGTCGTAATAATAAGTCTGATATGTAAATTTAAAATATTTTGTGTTTTGAAAATTCATCTAAGTTCTCGATTGGCTCGATATGAATAATTTTTAGGGCTAAAGCTTATCAAGCGTTTAAGTGTTGTAGAATGTCCCCATTCTCTTCAATCCAATCCATGTAAATTCCTCTGTCACTAGCAGGTTAAAATCACTGGTCCCCAAGTTTTGGAGGGTCTCAAAAAGCGGCTATTTAATTGACATATAGCGGCAAAATTTCTATTATAAGATATGTCATTTTTACCAAAATACACCATTACGTCTAAAATTCTTAAAGCAATATCTTCTATCGAAGTATCACGACATGAGGTTATTGGTTTGCCGATAACGACATCTATGATTGCTTCTCTTCGTGAATCTGCAAGATTAGCGTCAACTCATCATTCCACAGCCATAGAGGGGAATCGTTTATCTCCTTCTGAAGTCGCTGAAGTTATTCGAGGAGGAGGACATTTCCCGAATCGGGAAAAAGATGAATTTGAAGTGCAAAATTACTATAAGGCACTCGAGCTCATGGAAATATTAGCAAGAGGGACTCGCCCCATTACGGAAAATAATATCAAAACATTGCACGGCGCGTAATCTTCAAGCTTATTACAATGCACTTACGGTTGGGAATGATGAAGATTATAACGAAGGTCATCGAGCAACAGCTGACTTGAGTGAGTTTTTAGAATATTTTGTTGAAGGAATGGCAGATTCTTTTGACAAAGTTCGTCTTCAAGCTGAAAAGGCACAGAGAAGTGGAGAGCCTAAATTTCAATAAAAATATTCTGCTCTCTTATTACAAGGTATTTTATTTTAAAAATTGAATCTTCCATTTTTTCTTTATACGCAAGATCAAAAAAACACTTCTTCCACCCTGCTCATAGTACTTAAAGCTGTGCGCTTTACCCCTCAAAGATTCAATCTCTTGTGGCCCCTTGCCCATGTCTTCTGAAGAGCTCCCAACCCTCAACCAAATCCACCCAAATCATCTCAATACTTCCAGCCTCGCCTCCCATTTGGGGAATTTCCTGAAAGAATGTTTATTGATGTTTTTCTTTTATTTTTCTAAAATAAAAAAATAACTAATATTTTATGAATAAAAGTGAGAAAATTAAATGAGCTGTATTAGAAATTTTCGGAAAATAGGGATTTTATTTGCTTTAGGTGGTACAATTTTTGTGTCGAATGTGTATAGTATGTATACTGATAGCGAAGAACTAGATTATAGCGGTCCTTCGATGCTAACGCGAAGAGGACAGAGGGTTACTGATATACAAGCAAGCCCGCGTGCCACTACTGTAGATGGTTTACTACAGGAGTTAGAAGAAGAAGAAGATTTATCTGGGGTTACAAAGTTCAATTTAAGCAAAAATAATATTACAGATCGTAGTATTGAGAAGATTGTTAATTTTTCCTTAAAGAATTTATCTTCTTTGAAAGCTCTTGATTTGTCTTTTAATAAATTTTCCGAAGAAAGCACAAGTGTATTTGCTCCTCTCCTACTTCAAGAATACTTTGAGTACTTGAATATTGTGGGTACTGGAGGTGCAGCTAGCACCGATGGAATTAAGAGCTTAGTTTCTGCGCTTGAAAGTATGATTCCTGATTTTGGGGAACTTGAGCGTAGTAAGAAAGTTTCAAGTTGTATTTTCAAAGTAATTTGGATACCTAAATTATGGCTTGAGAGTGAAAATACACGGCGATATGTTTCTACTTCACAAATTGAAGCGCATAATAATTACTATAAGAAGTACAAATAAATTCTTAAAATATACATAAATTGGAAGGTTATAAATGCTT
>JAIEOZ010000269.1 GCA_019750035.1 Alphaproteobacteria bacterium
GCACAAAAGAAAAGCGGTGCTTTTCAGCACCGCCTTGCCTCCCAGATCAAACCCATTTATAAGCTTATCTTATCCTTTACGCCGGCAAACTTTTTCCCGCAAATATTGAGACGGCTTAAAAGAAAGGACAAGTCGTGGTGTAATGACAGCCTCTTTACCTGTTTTTGGATTACGCCCCACACGTTTTGATTTTTGGCGTGTGTTAAAAGACCCAAAAGAAGAAATCTTAACGATTCCATTATTTTCTAAAGACACCATAACCGCCTCTAGGGTCTCCTCTAAAAAGAGCGTCGCCTGATGACGTGAAAAGTCTAATTCTCGAATAAGACTGTCTATAATATCTGCACGCGTAAGGGTTGTTGTCATAGTATTCTCTTGTTTTACTGCTTGCTCCTTTTAGATAATATCAAAAAAATGCAAGCTATCATAGACATAAAATTATATAGCGGATAAAAGTTAAAATTTTGTTAATAGATGTAGATATTCAATCGCGAACAAGCTGGAAGAGAACGAGATTCTCCTCTTCACGAAACCTCTTCAGTTTCTGAAATTTCAGCCTTAGCCATCCCATCATGAAAATGAATTTGGACTTTTTGTGCGGGTCGTAATTGAGCTTTAGAGGGAATCAATGTTTGATCAAGATGCGTAATAAAAGCAAATCCCCTCTCAAGAATACGCGCATAAGAAAAACTTTCTAAAAGTTGAGCAAGCGCTTCAAAGCGTTGCTCTGCCTTATTTTTAAGATTGAGAAGAGCGGGAGAAAGCCGTTGGCTCAAATGATCAAGGTTCATATGTTGGAGTTGAATCAATCGTCTTTCTGCATTGATCAAACGCTCAAATAACTCATCAAGCTTTTGCATCGTCTCAGTTAACCATGTTTCAAGCGGCGGAAGCCCCCGCCGTAAAGCCTCCAACCGACTTTCCGATAGAGAAAGGAAATGATCTAAGCGAGTGGAAAGCTGAACGCCATATTGCAGAAGATTTTGCGCCAGCTGCGATCGCACGGGCACGGCAAATTCCGCAGCTGCTGTCGGCGTTGGTGCTCTTTTATCCGCCACAAAATCAATCAACGTTACGTCCGTTTCATGACCTATGGCTGAAATGATCGGAATCTGACTTTCAGCCACGGCTCTGACCACGGCTTCTTCGTTAAACGCCCAAAGATCTTCAAGACTGCCCCCTCCTCTGGCCACAATCAGAACATCTGGTTTGAGCGAAAGGCTATTAAATCCGCGTATGGCTGCAGAAATTTGTGCTGATGCTCCCTCTCCTTGTACAGCCACGGGCCACATCAGAACCGAGACAGGAAAACGATCTGCTATACGATGGAGCATATCCTGAATGACCGCACCTGTTGGAGAGGTTACGATACCAATGAGTTGAGGAAGAAAAGGCAGCGGTTTTTTCCGAGCCTCATCAAAGAGCCCTTCAGCTGCCAGCTTTCGTTTCCGTTCTTCTAAAAGCTTTAAAAGAGCTCCTTCCCCCGCAAGCTCCATCCTCTCAACCACAATCTGGTATTTGGATCGACCGGGATAGGTCGTTAACCTTCCCACCGCAATGACTTCCATCCCCTCTTGAGGACTTAAGGCAAGATTCTGAAAGCTTCCTCTCCAACACACGGCATCTAAGACAGCATCTTGATCTTTTAGGGCGAAATAAACATGACCGGACGTATGACGCTTTAAACCTGAGATTTCTCCCCGCACCCGCACCCGGGCAAATTCGGCTTCCACCCGCTTTTTCAAAGCAAAAGACAACTCCGTCACCGTATATTCAGGAAGGATTGAGGTGAGTGGCAGCATGGTTCATATTCCCTTTGTTTGAATCGCAAAAAGATTAACGCAACTCCCTCCAAAGGGAAAGGGAACTTTATAAAGGA
>JAIEOZ010000159.1 GCA_019750035.1 Alphaproteobacteria bacterium
GTTTTAACAAACTTCTTGTACATTTTTGCTTGAACCTTATTTTGTTTCATCAGACGAGCCACTTTCCTGCGAGAATAGGATAACCCCTCCTCAAGGAGTTCCGCATGAATCCTTGAGCTGCCATAAGTCTCAAAGCTTTCTTCAAAAATGGTCTTTATCTTTTCAATAAGTTTTTCATTTTCAAGTTCTCTGGTGCTTGGCGGTCTTTTGATGAAATCATAATGGCCGCTCCGGCTCACCCCTAATACGTGGGCCATCTGTTCCAAGGAAAATAGGGTTCTGTGATTCCTCATGAATTCATACCTTTTCCTCGGGGTTCGGAAAAGATGGCGACTGCTTTTTTTAAGATATCTCTCTCTTGGCGAACCAGATAGAGTTCGCGCTTAAGCGTCCTCAATTCTTTATCAATAACGTGCCCACTCCCAGGAAAACTCTTTTCTCCTGTTGCTTTATATTGATTAATCCAATTCCCCAGGCTCGCTCGAGAAACTCCTAAATCATTAGCTATTGCCTCGATACTTTTATCGCTCCCAAGGTAAATTTTTACTGCATTTACCTTAAAATCTTTGTCATATTTTTGGGCCATGTCCTCTCCTTTCTTTGACATTAACCCATCTCGGTTCCTCCTGTCCGTTTTACTGTAGCAAGATCACTTTTGGCCCATACACCAAAGGTGGACGCACAATTACAACTTCAAGACCTAATTTTACTTCAATTTCTCTTAAAAATACTAGGTGCATCCTCGCGTGTCAAAGGGATGACACCAGCGGAAAACAAAATAAGGTATCTTCACGTCCCATGAGTATAGCGCATAATTTATTTTTAAAGAGCGCCATTGAGGTCCACCCCTTCTTTCAAAAGAGATTGTTTGATCTTAATCAAATCCAACCAAACTTCCCGCTTTTGACCCGGGGAACGCAACAAATAGGCAGGATGAAAAATGGCAATAACTTTTATTTTGCGTCCAGCTTCCGATATATACTCTTTCCAAGATCCCCGCATGCGCATGATCCCTTCCCGACCCCCGAGAAGAGTTTTAGCCGCTGTTCCTCCCACCAGAATCAGAAAATCTGGGCTGACAAGATCAATATGGCGTTTTACAAAAGGCAGGCAGGCGTCAGCTTCGATAGGCGTTGGTTGACGGTTACCAGGGGGCCGCCAGGGGATAATGTTGGTAATATAAAAATTTTTCCGCGTAAGGCCAATCGTAGCAAAGGCTTTATCCAACAGTTGTCCACTTTGACCCACAAAGGGAAAACCTTGCCGATCCTCATCGGCTCCGGGTGCTTCGCCAATCAGCATGACGCGGGCTTTTGGATTCCCATCACCAAAGACAAGATTTGTCGCCGTATATTTTAAGGCACAGCCTTCAAAGGCCATGAGGGCCGCTCGAAGCTCCTCTAAAGTTTGAGCAGACTGAGCTGAGGAATGGGCCGTCGTCGTTGCAGCTTTGGGCGAGATCAACGGCGCAATCACGGGGCCTTTCTTTTCCTCTAAATGTTTAGTGGATGGAAGATCCAGCGTTTCTTCGATTTCCAGAAAACGATTATAGGGTGTTGGTGAGATGATTTCATCCACCCCAGCCTCTTTATAGATAGATAAAAGTGTTTTTAAGTTTTGCGGGTCAATCATACATATTCCAATCTCGTGGATCTCTGGACACATTATGCTAAAAAGCAAATAAAATAACCAAGAATTTTGAGTGTTAAGAAAGCTGATCTCTTTAGCGAAAATTCGAGTGATCTGATAACCTATTCTTTACGCTCATGGTTGAAGAAAATGTTAGCTATAAGGCTACCCCTATCGCAGCCGTACATAATGCTTCAAAAACTGATCTCGACTTTCCCACCGGAGGATATCATCCGTTTGGCTACTTTCCATGAAAACAAAATTTTC
>JAIEOZ010000282.1 GCA_019750035.1 Alphaproteobacteria bacterium
GTCGTAAAACCTCCTTCTGGCCCCACAAGAAACGCACAAGGTTTTTGAGCGTCAAGGGTAAGGGCGCTCAGGACGGGAGAGGTTAAAGACTCATCTCCAAAAAAAAGCAACCGATCGTGCGGCCAATTTTTAAGCAGTTCAGGGAAAGAAACAAGAGGCTTAATTTGTGGAAGGGTAAGACGACCACATTGCTCAGCCGCTTCTCGAACGTGCGCTTGCATTTTTTCTACATTCACTTTGAAAATATTCGTTCGCTCAAAACGAAGAGGGTAAAGGCATGAAACTCCTAATTCTGTTGCCTTTTCCTCAAGAAATTCTTGCCGCTTGGGCTTCAATGGGGAAAACAACAACCATAGATCCCCCTCTTGCCGTTGAACACAGTTTTGTGAGAGAAGGAGAAGCGTTATAGCTTTTTTCGATGCTCCGCTAATCCTTGCTTTCCACTCTCCTTGTCTTCCATTAAAGAGGAGAATTTCATCTCCCTGACAAAGGCGCATTACTTTTTGAATATAATGACTTTGTTTCTCATCGAGAGAAATTTCTTGGTTCTCAAAAAAAGGGGTTTCTCTATAAAGACGAATCATGAATCACCATTTTTATAGTTTTCTATCAGTTTATAGCTATAAAAAATAGTCTTTGATGGCTAATTTTTTGCTTGGGGTACTTTTTATGATTTATGTCGTTCGGAAAATGGTAAGTTAATTAAAGCACGTTTGCTCGCACGCCTTAGTTTCAAAAGACTTTACACTGTTTGCAGCTTGAATAAGTTCAGGTTGGTCATCATATTCTTGCTTAATATCTTCGAGAAGTTTATCGTAATTATCATCTACAGAATGCATACACTCCCGTTTATTGTCATAAGTGGGACACTCCGGTGCCCTAGCAAAGGCTTGAAAAGGGATCAGCAAACTTAGCAATAAAAGTTTACGCATAATAGGTCTCTTTAATGGGACATTCGCTCTATCAATTAGGCTAACAAAAGATCTTTAAAAACCCGTTAATTGATAAAAAAAAAGAGGGTCTTAAAGACCCTCTTTCCTTTAGCAATTGGAAATGGTTTTCGTTTAGAAACCCATTCCACCACCCATGCCCATGCCATCCATATTTGGCATTGGAGCTTCTTTTTTCTCAGGCTTATCAGCAACCATAGCTTCGGTTGTAATCAAAAGACCTGCAACAGATGCCGCATCTTGAAGAGCAATACGCACCACTTTTGTTGGATCGATAATTCCAGCTTTCACAAGATCGGTATACTCACTTGTTTGAGCATTGAATCCAAAGTTAGTATCTTTGCTCTCTAAAAGTTTACCAATCACGATCGAGCCATCAACACCTGCGTTAACTGCAATTTGTCGAGCAGGAGATTGAAGAGCTTTGCGGATAATATCAATGCCAACCCGTTGCTCATCATTCGCAGGTTTTAAGGAATCAAGCGAATGAATAGCGTACAAAAGAGCTACACCACCCCCTGCGACAATACCTTCTTCAACAGCTGCGCGTGTTGCATACATAGCATCTTCTACACGATCTTTACGCTCTTTCACTTCAATTTCAGTGGCTCCGCCAACACGAATGACGGCCACACCCCCTGCAAGTTTAGCCAAACGCTCTTGCAACTTTTCACGATCATAATCAGAGGTAGAATCCTCAACTTGAGCGCGAATTTGATTGCAACGAGCTTCAATGTCAGCTTTTGCACCCGCACCATTAATAATGGTCGTGTCTTCTTTTGTAATGAGAACTTTTTTAGCTGTTCCCAACATGCTGATATTGACGTTTTCAAGTTTGATCCCAAGATCTTCTGAAATGACTTGGCCTCCTGTGACGGCTGCAATATCTTCTAGCATAGCTTTTCTACGATCGCCAAAGCCAGGAGCTTTCACAGCAGCAACTTTAAGTCCACCACG
>JAIEOZ010000014.1 GCA_019750035.1 Alphaproteobacteria bacterium
CAAAACCCCATAAGCCATTGATTTACTTGGTGGGCGCTGAAGGATTCGAACCTTCGACCCTCTGATTAAAAGTCTGTGTCTTTAATTTATTTTTTATCTTTTTATTTCAATAAACTATATCTGATTTTTTAAATGGATAACTTCTAATTATCTCTAGTGGAGGGATTCTCATTTCTAAACGTACCTAGCATTGGAGTCATATCGACTCCTAAAAATAGGCGTGAACTCCTCTTACGATTTATACATATCATTGTTCGACGTTAGAAATTCTCTGATGCAAGCTATAGTAATTTTTTCAACTCAAATTACAATATTATTGCTATTTGCTTATATGAAATGTCGCTTTTCTCTCAGTTATCGGGATCTTTATAGGGCCTTTGATTATGGCATAAATCCGTCCAGAGAAAACTCTTTTCTCGACTTCACACAAACTCTCTCTTTAGATGCTTCAGAACCAAAAAAATTAAGAGTCACAATCGCTAACCCTTTACACCTACGTTAATAGTAACGGTTCTTCAAAAAAGGTGGTAGAAAAATATTAGATAAATTCTGAAGTTTGATCTCTATAAATTTTCTTAACGGGCATTTACGAACGAATCGTGTGGATACTCTAAATTTGACTTAAGCTGATTCTCTAAGATTTTCTACAGCAGAATCTATCCAAAATTCTAGGGGAGTCAAAAGAAATTGATCAACTGGAATACCTTGCTTTCCCACAAAGAGATTTTGTTGAGGACTATATAGACGAGTGAATTTTTCAATTCCCCTCAAATTTAGTCCCCTTTTATCATTTTCAACCGTAATTGTTATGACTGTTTTACCTTTACGTATGACAAAATCGACCTCATTACTCTCTTTCTTCCAATAAAAAACTTCAATTTTAGTCCCAAGAGCTGAGTTTATGATATGCCCTCCTATACAACATTCTATTAGTTTTTTCCATACGCCTTCATCTTGTCGCATTTCTTTAAAGGATAGATGGCTTTGAGCTGTCGTTAAAGCCGTATTAAAAACTTGGAGTTTTGAGCTAGATGCTATTTGATGTAACGGATCTGTAGAAAACTTTTTCAAACCTCCGATAAGTCCTACTTCTGAAAGTAACTCAAGGTAATGTGCCAGTATAGAAATATTTCCAGCATCCTGTATTTGACCTAGCATTGTTTGGTAGGAGAGAATACGTCCCGTACAACGGCAACCTAACTCAAAAACAGCTCTCAAAAGAGCAGGCTTATAAATACGTGTCATTAACATAACATCACGAGAAATGCTCGTTTCAATGATCGAATCAATAATGTAATCTGACCATCTTTCCTCATCATTAATGAGTTGAGCCGCACCAGGATATCCTCCAAAATAGGCAAATTGATCGAGGGTCCAGTCAAACGCCTCACAACACTCTTTAAATGACCAA
Source organism: Alphaproteobacteria bacterium (assembly GCA_019750035.1). Classification (GTDB taxonomy): domain Bacteria; phylum Pseudomonadota; class Alphaproteobacteria; order UBA9655; family UBA9655; genus UBA9655. Next base: position 1,412 of record JAIEOZ010000014.1, read on the forward strand.
TGAGAAATGGGAATAACTTCAAATCGACCTGCTAAACTCTCCCCTAAGCCGGTTTGAATGAGAAGCGTAGCAGAACCTAAGAGCATTACTTTTAAATTCAATTTATTGAGAGTATCTTCGTCCCAAAGCTTTTTTACGATCTCAGACCAATGAGAAACTTTTTGAATTTCATCTAAAATAAGCACAGCCCCTAAATCATTGTTGGCTTTCTTTGCCATTTGTCGAGCAATTTCCCATTGTCGTTCAATCCATTTAGAGTCATATAAGGCAGATCCATCGGTAGAAGCATAATGAGAAGAAAAAGAAATGGCCTCTCTCACTTGGTGAGCAAGAGTTGATTTTCCAACTTGGCGCGGACCCGCTAAAACTTGCATAAAGAATCGAGGTCCTTCTATTCTTTTCATAATTTTTTCAAAATGCGGACGTTTATACACACTCACCTCATTATTTTTTCAGTATAATGAATAGATTTGTTCAGTTTATCAAACATTTTATG
>JAIEOZ010000173.1 GCA_019750035.1 Alphaproteobacteria bacterium
CTATAAACAATTGCCTCGACCATTGATCACTTAACGTAAAGGTATATTCGAGTGAGGCCTCCTCTTTAGATGCTTGGGCGAGTTTTGTTTTGAGACGTTCAAGTGCGGCTCCCGCAGCATCTCTCTCGCCAAGTGTGCCGGCTCCTTCAAACAAGGCTTCAATTTTACGGAGTTTCAGACGGAGTTCTTCTTCGCTGACCATTTGCTTCAAACAACCTGAGATAAGGAGTTGGATCGACCAGGATGCCCCGTCTCCTTTATTAAATTCGCCAGAGAAGGCATGTCATATTTCTGAATGATACGATCATAAAAGTAATGATATACATTCACCCCATGCTTCTTAGCAGTTTCAACAATGGTCATCAATGTATCTTTAGCCTCAGTTCCCTTTGAACTCATTGTATGAAGGCTAATGTCCCGTTTCCGCGCCTGCGCTCGAGCTCCCAATTCGGAAGCATTATTATGCAAAGGAAGCTCAGGATATTGCAACACGAGCAACAAAGAGTCCCTCCTTGATTTTGTTAGTGCTATTCGTTTGTCCAATTCATTATACCCCGTTTTTTCTGTAAAAAGAGTATCGAACTTTTGATCAAGCTTCTTAGCTTTCCTTGGGCTCGGCGATTCCTTATACTTCAGGAGATCATGATAGTATGTCCAAAACCTTTTTAAAAAGTTTTCAAGATATATCTTGTGCAATGTAAAGTGGGGCGTCAATTTCTTGTAGTGTCTGCCTTCATGAATCCAGCATGATGCAATGCGTTCCGTAATTTCATTAAATTGAGGAGCCTCATCCGTCAGAATCATTGGAAGAGCATGGGGTAAAGCTTGATAAGAGGCAATTGCACTGGCTTCCAGAATGATTTTTCTGCTTTTCGTGTGCTTGTTTGGATTTGGAAAGAGAGTCTCCAAAAGACCCTCCATTTTTTCACGATTGAGAGGCTCCTCAATGTGCTGCTCTTTCAATGCCTTTAGGGATTTTACAGGGAGTTTGAACTGGCTCATAAGAGAATAGGCCATATCATTCACCTTAAAGGTGAGAGGTCCCATAGTTAAAATTTCCAACAGAGTCAATCGATCCTTATGAGGGCGGGTAAAATAGGCGGTAAACTCACTATTGCAAAGAATGTGAGCATAATGATTTTTGCCTTTCACACGAGCACCTGTGTCATCCATTTGCTTAGGACTTTGGGAGCCCATCCCTTCTTTCACAATCTCTTTCTTCTCCTGATGATAAACTTCCTTATGATCTGTCAACATACGGGAGATAGTACAGGCTGAGATAAAGATCCCATGAGTTTGAAGTGTACTCACAATGGCCGATTCTGTCATATTCGACTCATAATGAGAACTCAGAATATAAGCCTTCACTCCTGGTCCAAATTCACCTTCATAGCCCTTGGGAAGATCTCCAACAAATGTCTTCTTCAGAGAAGGAGAATAATAAGTCTCTCTTTCAAAGCGAATGTTATCCGTACGAATGACAAGGTCTTGCACAATCACTGACCGGCACCCTTTAAAAACTGCATCAGCGGGTAATGTCCTCTTGTCTACCCTACACCTTACGTGACGATTAATCGTGATCTTATGATTCTTTGCCTTTGATTTTCGCGTCTTTTTAAGAGTCAGGTTCTTCCGCTCTGCTTCTGAGGAAATGTTCCTGGAAGGTGTCTGAGGCCGAATGCTCGGTTTTCCTTGCTCCCCTTTAAGACGATTATTTTCATCTTGCAGCTTTTGGTTTTCAACTCGTAAATCTTTAACAGTCTTCTCAAGGTCCTCTATCTTGTTCAACAAAAGCCTTAGGAGAGCCCTGAGGTTCGGCTCCAATGCGTCAAAATCTACTTCTTCAATGGCTTTATTTAGATCTATTCCCACATCTTGATCTGAAGTTCTTTTTGTCATTATTTTTATCTCATAG
>JAIEOZ010000168.1 GCA_019750035.1 Alphaproteobacteria bacterium
AAATGAGTATTAACCTATTGAATTCTATTGATTATAACAAGCGTTATACCCAATCATGTTGCAAGCCTTAAACACAGCTCACCGGACAGGGGTGAAAATATATTTTATTTTATAAAAATCGTTTTACAATTGACGAATTCTTTAAGGCCGTGATGAGAAAGTTCTCGGCCAAATCCACTTTGTTTAATTCCTCCAAAAGGAAGACGCGGATCAGATTTGACAAAAGTATTCACAAAGCAATTTCCCGCCTCAAGTTCCTTTAAAGCAATCCTTTCTCCACGGGCAAGATCTTGGGTAAAGACCGCAGCGCCAAGACCAAAGGACGACCCATTGGCGATCTGGATAGCCTCTTGCTCGTCCGCAACTGAAATGATGGCCGCAACGGGTCCAAATAATTCTTCGTCATACGCTGGCATTCCCTTTTCAACATTTGTCAAAACAGTGGGAGGATAAAAAGATCCGGGTCCATCGGGAATAAATCCGCCCAAAAGACAAGTGGCTCCTTTGCTGAGACTCTCTAAAACCTGATTATGGAGAGTCTCTCTTAAATCAAGACGCGCTAAAGGACCCACCGTCGTATGCTCATTCAGAGGATCCCCAAGAACAGTCCTTTTCATGGCGTGAACAAAAAGGTCTTCAAAGTTTTTCTTTTGGCTTTCAATCACAATAAACCGTTTCGCAGCGATACAACTCTGACCTGAATTTAACAGTCGACTTGTGGCGCAAAGAACGGCCGCCTCTTCTAAGTTAGCGTCCTCTAAAATAATGTAGGGATCACTTCCTCCTAGCTCAAGAATACATTTTTTCAACCAATGTCCCGCCTTCGCGGCCCCACTTTGACCTGCTGCCGTGCTGCCTGTGAGTGTGACTCCCTGAATCAAAGGAGATTCAATAAGGGATAGAGCCGTCTCACTTGTCATCAAAAGAGTTTTCAACATATCCTCAGGAAATCCGGCCTCTTTAAAGATTTGTTCAATGGCTAAAGCACACCCCGATACATTGGAGGCATGCTTTAAGATCATGCCATTTCCCGCCATTAAAGCCGGCACGGCAGCCCGAAACACCTGCCAAAAAGGAAAATTCCAAGGCATGATCGCCAAAAGTACCCCTAAAGGTTCATAAGCAATATAACTTTTTTCTGCGTCGGTTTGAACCATTTCCCAACGCAGGTATTTTTCAGCATTTTCAGCATAAAATTCACACACCCAAGCGCATTTTTCAATTTCAGCTTGCGCTTGAAGAATAGGCTTGCCCATTTCTTGCGTTATGAGCAGGGAAAGAGACTTTTTTTCAGAACGCAGCTTTTCTGCAGCCCTTTTCATATAAATGGACCTAATATCAAAAGACGTTCTTCGCCACTCTGTAAATGCGGTATGACATTTTTCAACCTCAATGAGAGCTTCCTCTATGTTCACAACTGGATAAGTGGCAATAAGCTGGCCAGTTGTCGGATTAATTGAATGAAAATCCATGGGCGAAGTCTTTCTTATTTTTATATTGATTCATTTTGGCAAATTATCAAAGAAAGTCAACTCTTGGCGAAATAGATCTCCTAAAAGCTTTGTTGTTTTTAGATTCCCTGTTTTTTATTGAAATATTTATATATTTTTCTTCTAAAGACTTCATTTCTTTTTTCTGCATAACTGTCTAATGGAAAACGGAGGCCATTGACCTGCATAAACAGTACTTTTCTTATGTATCTCTTTAAATCCTCGTGTCTAAATAATTGTTTTTTACTCTTCAATTTGAAGTAAGGTTATTATTAATCAATTCCACACATTCAGGCAAATGAGTTTCATGAATTGTTGGATGGAGAATACGAAAATAGCTAACAGGGTTTTGTTCTCCTGTATCTCCGTATTCAGATCGTCTATAAGGCACCCTTTCTGGAGACGTTATTTTTTCTATCTTGTTA
>JAIEOZ010000287.1 GCA_019750035.1 Alphaproteobacteria bacterium
CGGGAAGACGAACCAGAGAATAAAAAACTCATAGCTTACATCGTTCCTCAACAAACTATAATCTCTCCTCTTATCTCTGACTCAACCATCTTATCTTCTACTGGTGATCCTTTCTCTGTCTTAACTGGAGATAAACTTCCATCCCTAACAGAAACCTTAAAAAATCATCTCGAACGGACCTTACCCAACTATATGATCCCTTCTTTCTTCATTTATATAAACAAGGTACCCCTGACATCTAACGGTAAAATTGATCGTAAATCACTCCCAGCTCCTGCAGTATCCAACAGACAAGTTGCAAATGCCTATATTCCACCTCAAACAACTCTCCAACAAGAACTCTCTTCTATCTGGTCAGAGGTTCTAAGGATTGAGAAGATCGGCATCCATGATAACTTCTTTAGAATCGGCGGCGATTCCATTATCAGTATTCAACTTGTTTCTAAAGCCAGGTCAAAAGGAATTTATTTCGCCGTTAAGAATATCTTCAGCCACCCAACAATTGCTCAACTTTCTTCCATCGCTAAACTACAAGAAGATGATAGCCTGACCCTCAAACCAGATCAGGGGGTTATGACAGGAGACGTTCCCTTGACGCCTATCCAACACTGGTTTTTTGAACAAAGTTTGTACAATAAAAATCATTATAATCAAGCTGTCTTACTAATCATTTATGAGAAGGTAGACCTTTCCCTCTTGAATAAAACTTTCTCCCATCTCCTCTCCCACCACGATGCTTTAAGATTACGCTACACCCATCATACTTGTCATCATTGGAGACAAAAATACCTCGATGTCGATCAGGCCCCCATCTGTCTTGAGGTAGATCTTTCTGATTGTGAAGATAATGAAATTCCAATCCATATTGAACGGGAATGTGACTATGCTCAGCAAAGTCTTGATATTGAATGTGGACCTATTATTAAAACTGTCTTATTTAATTGTGGATCACAAAGACCACAGCGTCTTTTCATCGTCATTCACCATCTCATGGTGGATGGCGTTTCATGGAGAATCTTCTTAGAAGATCTCGAGAGAATGTTCAGCCAATTAGCAAAAGGAGAAGATCCTGTTCTTCCTCCAAAAACGCATTCCTATCAACAATGGGCCAGTGCCCTCCAGCACTATGCCAACTCTCAAACTCTACAAGAAGAAATTCCCTATTGGCAATCCGTTACTCAACCTATGATTTCCCTCCCTGTTGATTTTAACCTTGAATCAACAATAGAGGTTGAAGTAAAAACAATTATTTTATCTCTTCCTGAAAATGAAACAACAGCTCTTTTGCAACAAGTTCCTAAAGCTTACCGAACGGAGATTAATGATATCCTCTTAACTGCTCTTGTCTTGGCTATAGGTGATTGGACTCAACAATATACACTAACTCTTTCCCTGGAAGGTCATGGGCGAGAAAATATCATTAAAGACATAGATCTTTCCCGAACAATCGGGTGGTTTACATCCGTGTTTCCCGTTCATCTAAGTATCAACGATCCTAACGATTTAGGCCAATCCATTAAAACAGTTAAGGAAAACCTCAGACATATTCCTCATAAAGGTATTGGATACGGAATCCTTTCATATCTGACAAGTAACTCACCAATTTTAACCGCTTGCCATCCTTCTCTAAGCTTCAATTATTTAGGCCAATGGGATACAATTACCTCTCCAGAAAAGGTTTTTACTTTTGCACAAGAGTCAACGGGCCTTAGTAGCTCGGATAAGAATCATCTTATTCATTTATTAGAGATCAATGCAGAGGTTAAAGCAGGCGTTTTAAATATCTTTTGGACGTATAGCAAAGATCATTACTATGATCAAACCATCAAAAAGCTTTCTCATGCCTTCATAACTAGACTTCAGCAGCTTATCTACCACTGCTGTCAAGATCATAACTTCGGATATACACCTTCGGATTTT
>JAIEOZ010000204.1 GCA_019750035.1 Alphaproteobacteria bacterium
AGGAAGAGAGGATAAGCCATTAAGATAGTCATAGAAGCAGAGAAAATCATCAGCTTCTCTTTGCTCACCTTCCTATCGGCAATTATTCCCATCATAGGCAGCAGGAACATTAAAAAAACATTAAGAGCAACATTGACTAACATAATCTGAGACGTTGGAAGATGTAACCTTGAGCTCATTAAATGTCCCATATAAACGGATGCTAGGTAGTAAGGAATGAGTGTCGTTGCGCCGATCCCGATCGTACAAACCAGATTTTTTTTGCTTTTCTGTAAAATGGCCCACAAAGGAACTCTCGCAATTTTTTCATCTTTATGCCTTACAAACTCTGGAGTTTCGTTTACTTTTGTACGGATATAATAACCTATCAAGCCTAAGAAACTTCCTATAAGGAAGGGAATACGCCATCCCCATACAGGCATGGAAGAAAGCGTGCAGAGAAAGCCTAGAAAAGTCCCTAAAACCCCACCAAAGACTCCAGCAGCACATAAAATACTCCCCGCAAAAGACTCTTTCCCTTTTTTTGAGTATTCGATGACAAAGATAGAGGCTCCACTATATTCTCCTCCAACACATAAACCTTGTAATAGACGACACATCACCAAAACAATTGGCGCTACAATGCCAATCTCCGCATAGGTTGGGAGTATACCAATTGTAAAGGTTGGAATTGTGACAAGAAAGATCGCTAAAACCAAAGCGTATCGCCTGCCAAATTTATCTCCTAAATGGCCAAACACAATCCCACCTATTGGCCGCATGATAAAACCAGCTGCAAAGGTTCCTAAACTTGAAATGAGAGATAAGGTGGGGTTATCTGTCGGAAAAAATAATGGGGCAAGCAGGATTGCAAAAAATCCATAAAGCATGACATCATAATACTCTAGCGCATTACCGATCATCGCAGCTAAAATAGCCTTGTAGTTTTTTTTCATACGGTATTTTTGCCTCCCCTTTGAAAAAATAAAAATTCCTTCAAAAATGCTTTGTTTTTTCAAGCAAAGTTGCCCTTATAATACAAGCTCATATGCATTATTCAACATAAAATTTACAGAAGAAATAAAGCCTTTCATTTTCTCTTAAAGCATTAAGTTAATAGTAGAAATTTTTTATTTTTCTTTGACATGTTGTTTCTAGTTCCATACATTTAAAGGCTTTAGTATAGTATTCTTCAATGCAACCCGCTGAAGCTGAAGAAGAATGCAGGGAAATCTATATTTTCCCTTAAGGAAAAAGAGCTAAAAGTGGATAGCACGTTCATTGAAATCAAGAGAGTTTATTAAAACCGTAGGATCTTTGTTAAGAGTATTAATTATAAGCCAGTAAAAAGTGTGTCCATTAACCAAAGGGAGGTGTAGTTGCATGCTTAAATTGAATAAATCTGTTATTTTATCATTGTTTTGTAATTTATTCCACTATTATGCATTTTCTATATATGCGTTTTCAGCTGTTATTCTTGCACCAATATTTTTTCACATAGAGAGTCAAGAATTAACAAGAATATTAGGGCTTATTACCTTAAGCATCCTTCTTTTGCTTAAACCTTTAGGGGGTATTGTTTTTGGTCATATTGGTGACAGGTATGGACGGAAGGTAGCTTTAACCTTCTCTCTCGTAGCTATAACTATTTCAACAACATGTATTGGTTTAATTCCTTCCTTTGAATACATTGGATGGTTTAGCAGTGTAACTCTCATGATTTGTTTATTTATTCAAGGCATGTGTATGGGAGGTCAATCGACGGGATCTATAATCTTCATTCAAGAACACACTAAAAAACGTAATGCTGCTTTTTCCTGCGCTCTAATGATTACAATGGGAGTGTTTGGTACCTTGCTTGGCACAGCAACTTCTTTCTTATCTTATCATTTAGGAGGGTTAAGATGGGAATGGAGATTACCCTTTTTGTTAACTTCAATAAT
>JAIEOZ010000169.1 GCA_019750035.1 Alphaproteobacteria bacterium
AATAGATCATACCATTCAAATAGGAGAGTTAACTCCTGAGGAAAAATTAGCTCTTTTTACTAATATCATGAATAATGGTAATTTAAGCCAGTTTAATGGCTCTCAAAATGAGAAAACAACAGAATTTTTGGACAATATACCTCCTTTCCCACTCGATGTCTCTATCGCAGCGTATTATTTAAAAGCAACAAATGTTTCCTATGTAAAATACTTAGAGCATTTGAAAGAACATCATAAGGAATTTGCAACTGTCCAGGAAAATGTCCTAAAAGAAGCTACCGACTATGCAAAAACACGTTATGGGATTATCACATTGTCTTTAAAAAATCTTATGGCTACACATACAGATTTTAGAGAACTTCTCTTTTTTATTAGTTTATTGGATAGTCATAATATTCCTAGAGATTTACTGAATGCGTATAAAAATGATGTTATTATAGAGAGTTTTATATATAATTTAAAAAAATATTCTTTAGTTACAAATGAATCCCCTCCTTCATCTCATTTACCTTCAACTTTTTCAATTCACAATAGTACGAAAGAAATAATTTTAGATTATCTTATAAAGACGCTAAAAATAGAGAAAGACAACCAATTATTAAATACAATATCTATTACGTTAGAAAGATATATAGAAAACTTACTAAATAGCGAAGATCTTGCTCGAATGAAGCTTCTTGTAAGTCATTGTGAAAACATATTAAAACAAAATTATTTGTTAAATAATTCTATAAAAGGGTCTATCACAAGCAAGCTTGGGTATATCTATTATTATTTGAACGACTACATAAAATCGCAAAAACTTCTTGAAGAGAGCCTTGCAAGCTTAAATGAACATGCTAGTGAAAATCAGGCTAAAATCGCGTATGTCCTTATGTATTTAGGTGATGTTTATAGTGAGTTAGGTAACCATGAAAAAGCTAAAGATCTATGTGAGCAGAGTCTAACAATTTATAAGCAACATTTTTCAAAAGACCACGTTGGTGTGGCCCGAGCTTTAGCCTATTTGGGAAATGTACATAGACGATTAGGAGATTATACGAAAGCACGAGACTTGTGTGAACAAAGCCTTGAGATTTATAAAAACCATTTTTCTGAAAATCCCACTAAAGTTGCATGGGTTCTAGCTCACTTAGGAATTACATATAAGGAGCTTAAGGATTATAAAAAAGCTAAAGATTTTCTTGAAGAAAGCCTGTCAACATATAAAAACAATTTTTATGAAAATCATGCAAGAGTCGCTTGGGTTTTAGCTCACTTAGGACATGTTCATAGCAAGCTGGGTAACTATGAAAAAGCTAAAAACCTACTTGATCATAGCCTTACTATTTATAATAACAATTTTTCTGAAAATCACGTTCGAGTCGCTTGGGTTATATCCCTTTTAGGCAGTGTGTACAAGAATTTAGAAAATTATGAAAAATCTAAAAATTTATTCGAGAGAAGTCTTTTCATCTATGAAAAAAATTATGGGAAAAATCATATTGAAGTCGCTTATATCGTAAGAAGTTTAGGGAAAATTCATCTATTAACAGGCCAAATAAAAACTGGTGACAACCTTATCCATACGGCTTCAAAGCTATTTCAACAAAACAAGCATCCAGAAAGTTATAAATCTTTAGAGATATTATCTAACTTTTATTTGAAATATGCAGTCGATGCACAAAATACAGGAGACAGTCAACTATCAAAAAGATATAAGGAGCAAGCCATTTATTATTTAAACCAAACTCAAAAGTTTATAGAAACTCATTTTTCAGAAAAATCGTCCGAGATTATAAGAATTCATTCTAAAATTAAAGAGCTTGAAAATGAAAATAAATAAGGAGTAAATAAGATAATCATGCTGTATATAAAAATAATGAAGGAATCTTTATGAAAAATATTTTCAATTCACCTGCTTTATATAGAAAATATATTTTAGAATC
>JAIEOZ010000195.1 GCA_019750035.1 Alphaproteobacteria bacterium
GTTGATTGGTGTCAGAAACAAGGGTGGAGGTATCGTCTCCGTCTAAAAGGAAGTTTCTGTGTTTATCAGGATCAAGGATCTGATAAAACACTTGATCAGCTTAAAGATGAAGGAAAGAGGATATTGGAAAAAGCCCGGTTTCGTTCTGGTATGGTAACACCTGTTGGTATCCTCCATGAGTCAGGCCACCCTGAGCCTTGGTATATCGCAATGGATAGTCTTCCTAACGAATACAAAACACGGGACTATGGCTTGAGGGGGGAATTGAAAATATGTTTTCTGACTTTAAGCCCAGAGGCTTTTCTCTTATGCAAACCCATATTCGTTTTGCGGACAGGTTAGAGAGACTCCTCCTCGTCCTTTCTATTGCGCTTCACTGGGCTGTCTCTGTAGGGCTTAGCCATGAAAAGCGATACCAAGATCACGCTGAAAAAAGGGGGCCAAAAAAGCCTCCAGATCCCGTCTCTCGCTTTTTAAGCGTGGCTTGCGCCTTCTTCGAAGATGCTTCTTCCTTAATAATTCCGCAGAATCTCTATGGCTTTATACAAACTGATGGGTGTAAGGAGGTCGATAGGCTTATTATATAAATTTTTCAGTAGAATTTAGTAAGAAAATTATATTATATTTTTATTTTTAATTAGGGTAATATAAAAAATAAATTTTAACAATGAGGGAAAATAGATGCAAATTATGGCAAAAATACTCATAACATATTCCATCATTTTTGGTGTGTTTGCCAATCAGGCATTTGCAGGAAAAACTGGGAGAGATCTCTTTGGAGAAGATATTAAAACAAGTACACAAAGAATTCAGCGTACGTTTACCCAAAGACCTCAACAAAACTCCATTATGGAGAGAGGGATATCAGTAGGGGAAATTTCCTCTACTGGGGAAGAGTTTTATATAACTTATCGACCTTCTTTAGGCATGGAAATCTTAAATTGTGTAGACAAAAGCTCTTTCCCACTTGTCAATGTTGGCCTTAATCTATCTGGAAACGGTCATAAAGGAATAACCCAACTCTTTTCTAAAGAGGATGTTAAGGCAACAGTTGTAGCTCCTTTCATGCAATATAAGGATGAAACTCGTTTTTCAACAGAACAGATGACAATATTTATAGACGGCATGAGCGCCGGTGCTCATCGGGCAGTTGAAACCGCAATCTACCTTAAACAAAATGAAGACACTAAAAATCATAATGTTATTGTCTTACGGTATGGAGACGCAAAGACCTTCGATGAGGTCGCTGTAAATGCCATTCATAATCTTTTAGAAAAAGAAAATATTATTAGCTTTCATGGGGAAGGGGATAAAATTGTCGAATTTATGGATATGGACCGTGCAAACTCTTCTATTGGAACTCGAGTTAATTTTTCAGCGTTGGAATCTGAAAATTATCGAACTCGTGTAAGCAACCGCACTTATACTTGTATGGAACCTGGGATTAAAGGAATTCTTACATCCCCATTTTCTCAGTTGTTCATTAGTGGAATAGGGCTGAATTCTGGTATGTTGAGTTTCTTAACTCCAGAGCTTTGGGAGCTTCATCAACCTATAACTTACTCTGAGCTTTGCCCCCTTGCTTTTGATACTCATCGGAAAAAATAATATTATCTTTCCATCAAAGTATTATCTAACGGTTCTACCTAACGCTTCTAATGGTATGGCCTGAGCGCCTTTAAGAAGCTTCAATAATGAGGCAAGATAAAGAGCGGCCAACCATTAGAACCGCTGGTGACAGCTACGCTTCTTGTAGAGCCTTTGTGGTGAGTAAGGGGTCTGGTGAGGTAGATAGCTTTATTCCTTAGCGTACATTTTCGTACGGAAATGGCCAGTCTCCTTACACAGAATATACTTGTAAACGAAAAGAAAGCTTAAACGATTATTTTCTGAGAGAGGTTCTTTACAGAGAGCCCTGCCTTCAAAAAACCTCTTCTTCTAGCTTAATTTGACAGTA
>JAIEOZ010000304.1 GCA_019750035.1 Alphaproteobacteria bacterium
TCAAGACGCCCTCCAGGAAAGACCTACAACACATGAGAATGAATTACAACAATGAATGCAAGGGCTATAGCTGTTTTGATGATTATTTACATTGCTGAGCTGTTATCGTTTTTTGTCCCCAAGTGTCCCACTCCTACTTCAAAAATCTCTTTTAAATCTCGAACAACTAAGCCTTTTGAAGGCAAGTTAACCACAAGAGGACGAACCCATTACTCCCAAGCAGAATCGAGATCTTGCATAAGATTGCTGGTGAATATATCTCCATATCCATTGAAGGGAAGATTTTTCCGTATGCACTTTTTCACTGTTAACTCTGGGATAAGGCTAACATCAATACTGTCCTTATAGGACGTAAATATTTTCCATAAATCATAATAATCCCATAGCTAACCATAATGAATGGACCCTGTCTTCAGGAACTACCTATGACCAATATACCCAAGGAAATGCCATTCTCGACATTCAACACGGAACCATCCATGTTATCTAACCTCCCTTTAACGACACCACCTTCCCCTTGGCGTTAAGTCTCCAAGGGGAGGTTTTTTGTGGAGGATATAGAGAAACAGGTTTTGCAAATAAGCGTAAAAATAAGAAAAGACAACGGCAAATTGAAAACAAACAAAAATAATGGTATATTGTGTTAAGTCATCCTATTGAAAAGAAAATCCGTGTCCACTCCAGACCCTAAAAATCCCCAAGACTTCTTCCTCCTTGAAAAAGAAGCTTTGAAAGAGATTTCGTTGGATATAATCAAATCTGATCTTCAGAAATCCTTGGGTGAGCTTCACCGGGAAAGTATGGCTGACGTTACCAACCGAATTTCCACGATTGAAGCAAAGTGCGTCAAAGAAATTCAAGAAGGCCTTGAGAAAAATCTACAGAGTCAACTTGAGGAGCATTTCCAAAGGATGGTTCAATCTTACCAAGGTGACATATCAAAGGTTCTGTCTCCTCTTCTTAAACGAGCAGAGGGAGACGTACAAAATCTGAACCATGCTGTCACGCAAACTCAGGAATTTTGTCAGAACATTCAAAATCAATATGCTCTTAGGTGGAGCACACCTTTCCTAACTCTTATTTTTTCAACAGCTCTTGCTGGTGCTTTGATGGGGCTGGTGTTGTTCTTTCTGCAAGTTCCCTTGGTGTCGTATTTCTCATGAACGAACATACCCGAGAAGCCTATGGGACGGGCGTTAGCGTCCTCAATTATAGAAGAGAACTTGAAGCTCAGCCAATGCCGAAGGCGACATTTGTAGAAAAGGCGCCTATCGTCCCAAAAGTGTCTGAAAGTCCAAAGAAAAAGAAGAAAGGGGTAAAGTGATATTCCACCCATTTCTTGGTTCAAGAAGAAGTTGATTCTCGACTGTAATATTTATATCCTTATCCAAAGCTGGGATAAAAGGAAAATGGCAGGTATACATTGAAAAATTAAAAGAAATGTTTGAGACACTGACTATCAAAAAAGATGCATCTCTGATCCCTTGTTATTACCATAAAGATTTTGTTCTTTATGCTAATAATCAAAAAATGACTTATGAAGCCTATTTAAAATTCCACCAGGAAATTTACGAAACTCCCATAAAATATGAAGTTACTTATGATGAAGACACTCTCCTCGAGCAAGGTGAAAGAGTGGCAGGTAGGGTCTGGATTACGACCAGTTTGCTTCATGAATTCCCTAAAAAAATTGAAGTGATCCTTATCGTATTCTTTAAGGATAGCAAAATGTATCGGGTATGGGAGCTTACCTATCCGGATTGGTCAAAACTACCAGAATTTCAGTAAAAAATGTTTCAAAGTGAGTATCCACCCCGATCTAAGGAACGGATATGTTCTTTTTCCTGATGTTGTTCCTGAAGTTTTTGGCCTTGGGCCATGTGTTCAATGTGTCTTGCATCGTTTGCATCCGAATACTTGAGCGCGTTCATGAACGCTTTGTCCTGAAACATCTCTTTGGCTA
>JAIEOZ010000216.1 GCA_019750035.1 Alphaproteobacteria bacterium
GTGACAAAAGTGCCAGATTCAGATTTGAGACGAATATGTCACCTTTGTCACTTCGTCCCCGGGGGCTTTTAGATGAAAAAATGGTAAATACGCCTGAACCCGACATTTCCGACAAACCCGACAGATTCAACCTGAAAACGAATTTGTCGGTAATGTCGGGTTTGTCGGCTCCTTCTTTACTGGATAGTTTTGAAGAGCGGCTCGCCATTGCGGAATATGATGGGCAGCAAACACATCTCCAAGCCCATCGCATCGCTTATTTGGATGCCTTCACTCTATCTTATCCACTCTGGCTGAAGATGACCCTCACCAAGACTGACTCGCTCAAAAAATCCAAACAGCCCTCGCAACTCTCGAGGCTCAGAATTTCTCAAGGTTGAATTGAGATTTCCTGTTATAAATGAAGCAACCTTTATAAATTCATTCCCCAATATTTGAGAACATGCTGACATCTGCTCTCAATGGTTTCCTGTATTTTATCAAAGATAGGAGAAGAAAGCCCTTTTTTTTCCAAGGTTTTTGAAAGAGCTTGTGCTTTTTTAGGAAGTGTACTTGCAAACTTCTTAAGATCTTTCTCCATCGTGTTTTTTGCAAGCTGCGTGTCTGGAACAAGTTGAACCCAATGCCTTAAATAGACGTCTTCTGGATTGTACTTTTCTCCTATTTTCATCGCCATTTTTTTGCTTAATTGGGGATAAACAGCTGTACTCAATAGATCATAGGCAGGGGCCAAGCGGGGCTTTCCTTCCAGATAGAGGAAAGAATAATTTTTGGCATGAGCATCTGCGTTACCAATAAGGTAATTGAAGATAATGGTATGAATAAACATAATCTTATCAAAGGCGGGACGAATGCTGTATTTTTCAATTAAGTCCAAGCATTTCTTTATAGAAGGACCGCCCTCATTTTCATATTTGAGTTCTGGGGGAATACTAAGAGCTTGGCAAAAGTCTTCTTGATGGAGTCGGTGATGATGGTCTGCTGTTCTGTCATATCTTTCAATCAGAAGATAGGGGAGGCCATCGGCATGCCTTATTTCGACCGAAGAGACCGCTAAGTTCATGTTTTTGGCTAAAAGCATACAAAAGTATTCGTTAAACACACTATCGAGGATGCCTGAAATTGGTGGCTTAATAATATGGGTTGTCGGAGATGTACCTTTTGTAAGGGCTATTTTATCATCAATGAGAGCTACGGCTAACTTATCTTGCGCTCCTGCCAAAGACATGCGCACATCTTTTTCTCCCGCAAGCAACGGTCGCTGTGAGAGTAACAATAATATTTTATGAAGGTCATGTTCCCCTAAAAATTCATAGTCCTTCGTTTTTTGCGGAGAAGGGATTTGATCTTCAGGGTAGAGAGAAATGGCGCCAGCACATTCTCCCCCAATGATTTCTAAGATAGCAAAAGGATTCTTTTCTGAAACACCCAATAACCGAGCCACACGATGCCGGGCAAAATCATCGGGTAGTAAGTTGGAGAAAAAAGGCCGAACGATTGAATCCGCATAAACTGTATTGCTTAAGGGTAAAGAGGCTGAAAGGGGAAAAGCATTTTCCGAGGTTAGATAATGAGCATCATATAAGAAGTTTAATCGTCCACTATCGTCTTGGGTAAGCTTTCCAGCCAATCTTTCATCAAAGTAAACGGAGAGAGTGCGTGTCATAGTGGGTTACTCTTCCTTTTGTCGAAGATAAAGCTCAAACCCAAGCATGGTGAGCACGCGGAGTGTTTTATCCAGATGACAGCTTTCTTTTCCCGATTCTAAGTCAAGGACAAAGCGACGTCCTGTTCCCGAAACGCTTGCTAATTGTTCTTGGGTCAACCCTTGAGACTTGCGGGCTTCCCGCATAAGCTGGCCTAGGGCTCGTGTTGTTTTGATTTCTTTCATCGTTTGCTCCTGATCAGGTACATCATAGAATATCAATGGATAAATTCAATAAGAAAATTCCTGATCGGGAACAATTAATTTTCTT
>JAIEOZ010000117.1 GCA_019750035.1 Alphaproteobacteria bacterium
CCCTTAGGTATTGGCACCGCCCTTTATTTAGAAGAATTTGCCACAAAAAACCGTTTTACCCATTGGATTGAAGCCAACATTAATAACTTAGCGGCGACTCCCTCAATTTTATTTGGCCTTTTAGGGCTTGTCCTTTTTATCCATTTTATGGGCCTTCCCCGTCCTTCAGCGCTGGTGGGAGGACTGACCCTTGGACTCATGAGCCTTCCCGTGATTGTTGTAACAGCACGCACGGCTCTTGCATCTGTTCCTTCAAGTTTAAGGGAAGCCGCTTTGGGGCTCGGAGCAACGCCCCTACACGTTCTTTTTCACCATGTCGTTCCGACAGCTCTTCCCGGAATCATGACAGGAGTCATTTTGGGATTGGCGCGAGCCCTCGGCGAGACAGCCCCTCTTCTGATGATCGGAATGGTCGCTTTCATTGGAACACCCCCCTCCTCTTTTTTAGATCCCACCACTGTGCTTCCCGTTCAAATATATAATTGGTCTCGAAGTCCCGAAATAGGGTTTATAGAAAACACATCCGGTGCTATTTTAGTTTTACTTTTTGTTTTGCTTCTCTTAAATGGGATGGCAATTTTCATTCGCAAGAAATTTGAGTCATAATATGACCTTTAAGATTAACGTTGTAGAATTGAGTCTTTTTTATGGCGACAAGCAAGCGCTTTTTAATGTCAATTTAGGTCTTCCTGAATTTCAAACAACAGCTCTTATCGGCCCATCAGGATGTGGTAAAAGCTCGTTTTTACGGTGTTTAAATCGCATGAATGATATTGTTCCTCATGCCCATCTTCAAGGGCAAGTTTTGTTGGATGGGCAGGATATTTATGCTCCTTCTATTGATGTTGTAGACTTACGAACTCACGTAGGGATGGTTTTTCAAAAACCTAACCCTTTTCCTCGCTCGATTTTTGAAAATGTCGCTTATGGCCCCCGTATTCATAGGCTTTTCAAAAACAAAGCAGGCTTAAATGAGATCGTTGAAAAAAGCTTGATACGCGCCGGGCTTTGGGCAGAAGTAAAAGATCGCCTCACTCACCCAGCAACCCGTCTTTCGGGAGGACAACAGCAAAGACTTTGCATCGCACGGGCGATCGCCGTTAACCCAGAAGTTATTCTGATGGATGAACCTTGCTCAGCTCTAGACCCCATTGCCACAGCAAAGGTGGAGGAATTAATTGATGAATTGCGTGAAAAATTTACGATTGTTATTGTGACCCATAATCTTCAGCAGGCCGCTCGAGTTTCCCAGCAAACGGCTTTTTTTCACAGTGGTTACCTTGTTGAAGCAGGAGAGACAGGGGCTCTCTTTACAACTCCCCAAGATATGCGCACTCAAGGATATATTACAGGACGTTACGGATGAATAACCATATTGTAAAAGCTTATGATGAGGATCTGAATACACTTCAAGCTTTGATTCGACATATGGGGGAGTTAACCCTTGAACAGATTCGCAAAGCCACTCAATCAACTTTAGAGCATAATGATACCCTTGCCCAAGATGTTATTGACCATGATTTTGAGATTAATCTTTTAGAAACAAAGGTTGATAAACTGGCTACTCGCATTCTTGCCCTTCGTCAACCTGTGGCCTCTGATCTTCGTATGGTTGTGGCTGCACTTAAAATCTCAAACCAAGTCGAACGTATCGCCGATTATGCGAGTAATATTGCTAAACGCAGCATCATGCTAAAGGACAGACGGTCTACACTCTTGGTTGAAGGCTTGCTTCCTCTTGTCGAAACTCCCCAACAGATGTTTGAGAAAGCCATTACAGCATTTACAACTTATGATGTTAAGTTGGCCTTTCATGTCTGGCTTATGGATCAAGATGTAGACAAACTTTATAATGTCTACCTTCATCAGCTTTTTAACGAGATGATTGCCGATTCCAAAAATATTGAACCTTGCACTCAATTTTTATTCATTGCGAAGAACATTGAACGAATTGGCGACCAATCACAAAATATTGCCGAAGCCGTTTATACAATGGT
>JAIEOZ010000154.1 GCA_019750035.1 Alphaproteobacteria bacterium
ATCCCCGACTTTAAATTGAGTTCGTCCATCGCTTCATTGAGGGCTATAACTTCTCTCTTTCTCGTTAGTTCATTGGCAAGTGATTCACAAGCCTGCACAAGAATCCTGGTGCGGTCTTGTGTTTGCACGATAAAGTCAACTTCACGACCACTTTTTGTTTTGTAATAATAAACCAAGGGAGAAAGACGTCTAAGAGCCATAAAGACGAGATTCTCGAGTAAATGGCCAGAATTAATAAGGATCCCTGAGGATATGGAGGTAACAAAGGAATGGTCTATACAATAGATTTTTTTTGGCGCTGCTTTACTGCGTGTGAGGGAAGCATCAAAGACACGCACTGTAAATAAGAAATAGGCATCTTCAAGCCATTCCACATAGGTAGAAACAACAGATTTTGGTGCTTTGTGACCTAAAGACTGAAGATAACCTGTGAGGCTGTTGATGGAATAAAGAGAGGCGGTTGTGTCAATAAGCCGATGGGCTAAATCCATCACGGCTTTTGGATGAGACACATCATGACGTTCAACTAAATCTCGAAATAAAATAGCATGATAATATTCCTGATGAATTTTGATCCTCAAATTTCGATTAAGCCCCGCAACTTCAGGAAACCCTCCCGTTTGCCAGTAGTTTTCAAAACACTTTCGAACCTGAAATTGTTTCTTTGTTGATAGAGATCTCGCAACATCAATTCCTTGATAGTCTAGATATTCTTTAAAGGAGAAAGGAAACATCTCCCAAGATAAGGCTCTTCCCCGCATCTGGGTGGCAATTTCTTTTGAAAGCAAATGAGCCGATGATCCGGTGATATAGAGTTCACAGTTTTCAGTTCTCAGCAAGCGATCGACGAAAGGTTCCCAACCAGGGATCACTTGAATTTCATCAAAGAAACAATAAACCTTTTCCGTATTTTTCTTCTCTGGATAAAGCGAATAATAAGCTTCGAGGATGAGGCCCAATCCTTCATGTTGGAGGTCATGAAGACGATCATCAAAAAAATTCAGATATAGAATATTTTCTCGTGAAACCCCTTGATTAAGAAGGCGCTGAATCACTTGGAACATATATGTGGATTTTCCACAGCGACGCACCCCTACGCAAACTGTTGCTTTCCCAGGCACCGGTTCAATTTGTACCTGCCTAGCCACGCCCGTTTCTAAGGGAGTTTCTAAAAAATCTAAGAGTAAGGTTTTTATTATTTCTAACATTCGAATCCTTAAGATTAGTTTGTCTGGAAAAAAATATTACTACTAAAGCTGTTTGTCGGAAAGAAATATTTCCACCTATAGAATTTTTTCTTGCTTTTGAGAGAAAAGATCCTTTAAACTAAGAGAGTTCTCTAATTGTGAGAGAGCGCGACGGGCAAATGCTTGAACACTTACCCGCCGCTAATCATCATAACTGCATAGGAGTCATAATGACTGAAGAGAAAGTAGCTCAGCTGGAGCATATTTCGCAACTTTTAATCTTTCAAATCAAAAACGTTCATAAACTTATAGGGAAAGCCTGGTATGAGCTGGAAATTGCTCGGGGAGATCTGCGAGAGATTATGGATATTTGCGAAGAATGGGAGAAAGCGAAAGGATTCAATCAAGATCAACGAGAGTAGTAAACTATTGTGAATAGTAAACTGCAAAAGGGGGAAGTTTCATTTTGTAGCTTCTTCCTTTTGTTTGAGCATTCTTGAAAACATGAAAATCCTTTTTTACCTTATCTTTCCTTCTTTTTTTGAGTTAGCTAACTCCTCCAACCCTTGCGCAGCCCAAAGCGGCAAGTACACCTCATCAGACTTAGCAAGATCACTCAACACAAGAAAACCTTTAAAGAGAGCGGCTACAGACTCTTTCATTTCTGGCGACTTTTGAAGGTCCTCTCCTAATATGATGCCAAAAGTATCAAGAAGGCCTGCCTTCGAGGCAAGGCTCGCTACTTGAATCAAGGACCTCGTTCTGGCTTTTCTAGCCGTACGAGAAGTGAGCTCAAGCTTGTGCATCATTCTATATCT
>JAIEOZ010000207.1 GCA_019750035.1 Alphaproteobacteria bacterium
ATCATCAACTAAATCTTAAGGCCAAGCCTTGAGGGTCCACTAGTCAAACTAGTGGCTTTCCTGTCAGAGAGTAATTTTTAAGTTGGCTAAATGAGAAACGATTCCTTCTAAGGAAGCTTGGGAAGACTTTTGAATAACTTCTCTTTCGTCTGATTTCTTTTTTTCTTCTTGAGGATTCTGCATTTGATTTTCCTGAAGAAGATCCACAATCTCATTATAAGCAGAAAGAATTTGATCTTTCGTACTTTTTATAGAAACCTCGGGAATATTTTTCTTTTTAGCGCTCATAATTTTATCTTTTTGCCTCCTCATAGACTACCTATTAAATAAACTTTGCCCTCGCTCCTTATGAAAATCAACTCTAAAAACAGGCGTATGGTTTTATCATTTAACAACTTAGAAACTTGGCCCCTCCCCTTCTCAAGGCACAAGCCATTCCTTTAATTTTGACCATCTCAATTGTGTAGTTTTTTCTTTGATAGCAATCGCCAAGGCTTTCTTCTGACCTACAATGACAACTAAACTCTTTCCTCGCGTCACCCCTGTGTAAAGTAAATTACGTTTCAGCATTGGATAATGCTGCATCATAAGAGGAATGATAACGGCAGGATATTCTGAGCCCTGAGCCTTATGAATAGTCGTCGCATAGGCTAAAACAATTTCATCCAACTCATCAAAATCATAAAGAACGTCTCTCCCTTCAAACGTAATTGTCAATTCTTTCGTTTCAGGATCGATGTGATTGATAAAGCCGATATCTCCATTATAGGTTTCTTTGTCGTAATTATTGACGATCTGCATCACTTTATCATTTAAGCAAAAAGTCCATCCAAAGCGCTCTACTTTCATTGAGGGATTAGGATTGAGAGTTTTTTGAAGTTCACTATTCATTGCTCTTGCTCCCATCGACCCTCTGTTCATAGGGCATAAAACTTGGATATCGGTCAGAGAATTAAACCCAAAACGTTTAGGAATACGTTTTTGAACAATCTCAAGGATCTTTTGCGTGGCTTCTTCCGCTTCCTGTGTTTCTATAAAATAAAAGTCAGAAGTTTCTTGGCTTTGGGGAAGTTTTGGCATCAAACCTTCATTGATTCGATGAGCGTTGAGAATAATTCGACTTGAGGCTGCTTGGCGAAAAATTTCTGAGAGACGAGCGACTGGAAGCGCTTGGGACTTAATAATATCAAGGAGAACATTCCCTGGCCCTATAGAAGGCAACTGATCAGCATCTCCTATGAGAAACAAAGCACTTTCTGCGGGAAGAGCTTTTAATAAAGAATTCATAAGAGGAATATCAACCATGGAGACTTCATCAACGATAAGAAGTTGGCAGTTGAGAGGAAAGTGTAATCCTCTTTTAAATCCCCCAGTCTTAGGATCAATCTCAAGCAGCCGGTGAATAGTTTTAGCCTCTATCCCTGTACACTCTGAAAGCCGCTTAGCCGCTCTTCCTGTTGGGGCGCACAACGCAACCTTTATCCCTTTTGCTGTTAAGATTGTCAGGAGGCTTTTAACAAGTGTCGTTTTACCAACCCCGGGCCCTCCTGTAATTGTTAGAAACTTTGAAGTAAGGGCCTTTTGTATGGCTTCCTTTTGACTTGCAGAAAGTGTAAGAGATAGCTTCGTCTCAACCCAAGAAATAGCTTGGTCCACATCGATATTTTCCCAAGGTAATCTTCCTTGGGTAATATTTTTAAGAAAGCGAGCGACAGAATACTCAGAATGATAAAGACCTTTCAAAAATACGCACTCTTCACTCTCAATTGTGTTCCGAATGAGTTCACCTGTTTCAAGCTCTATGTGAAGAGCTTTACAGAGAATATCTTGGGCGACTTCTAAAAGTTTCTCAGCTCTGTCGAGAAGATCTTTTATCGGAAGGGCGCAATGACCTTCATCCATGCTTTCAAGAAGAATATGGTTGAGCCCTGCTTGAGCTCTCATAAGAGATTCTTTCTCAATCCCTATTTTTTGAGCAATTTGATCAGCTGAAATAAATCCTATTCCTCTCAC
>JAIEOZ010000167.1 GCA_019750035.1 Alphaproteobacteria bacterium
CATGACCTTCTGCTGTACAATGCCTATCACCAGGTTAAGGCTTATCTTCTCTATCCTCCTCATTGTTCTTGCAAGGATATTTGTCAATGCGAGGATTTAAGAACTAAAACTAGGCTCTCTCTGAACGTCAATCTCTATAATAAGGCACGCAGACAACAAGATGAGGTTGATCGACTCCCTGTTATGAGATTTCTTTTGAACATTCCAGACGATAGGTATTTAAGTGAGCATTATGGAACAGGTTATCCTACATGGCTCATTGAGAAGGAATTAAAGGAACGAGAAGAGGGCAAACACTTTAAGATTGTTAATCGGCTCGTTTGGGGCATCCTTCGCCTGGCTGAAACCTATAAAGCGACAATCTTTAAAAAATCACAAGCAAGTCTTCGAGAAGTTATTAAGATCCTCTTAGGAGAAAGACCCTTAAAAACAAAAGCCTCAAACACAGAAGATTATTTAGGAGGGGAGAAGATCTACTTTGATAGTTTTACGAGTTATAAACCTGTGTGCCATTTCATTGCAGCATGGGAGTTTGTAAAAAAGAATCATTCGACGCCTTCTCTCACCACGCCTCATCACATAGAGGCATTCTTAAAAACGGCTCATTGGTTGAGAAAAGAACTTTTATGCATCGAAACCCCCAACACGAAAATGAATATTATGTTTTTAGAGGAGACTCTTTTACCTCTTCCTTCTTGGGTCAGCAGTGATGATATTGGCATTTCTCTTGAACCTTTTAAAGAAAGACTCGAAGAAATCGAAGCTTTGGTTCGCGAAGCGTTAAGACAACACAATATGTGACTGTCGCAATTTTTTTGCGACAGCTACGTCTCGCTAAATCTCATTCAATCTATAAACGCTCTTTTACATACTTTCATATACTTTACTGTAGAAATTTTAATGCCAAACTTTTGTTTGGCGATTTCTTATTTATAATTATCTTAATAAATATAAGCTGTTGTTAGATTACTCAAGATTAAACCTAACGATAATTTGTTGAACAATACGAAGATAAGACCCGAAAAAATTGCAACCCCAAATGAAAGGATAATCCTTATGGATGAACCCAATAAAAATAGACTCTTAACCCGGAAAGAAGCCGCAGCCTTCTTAGGCGTCAAGGAAATCACCCTGGCTCTTTGGAAGTCAACAAAACGATATAACTTACCCGTTGTGAAGGTAGGGAGTCTGGCCAAGTACCGTTATGGTGACCTTCTGGCGTTTGTTGAGAGACAAACCGTCAATAAGTCAGATGTTACCAATGGCAGATAAAGACTAAGAGAAGAGGACATAAACTCAATGAATCAAACCTCTCTTCAAGACCAAAGGGGGTCTCCTGTGCCCCCTTGTCGTCCCTTGACTGCAAATCAAGGGAGCTATGTTCAAAACTTCTCCCAAGCTATGTGTCGTGCAGGCTTGAGTTTCAACGAGGACATCATAGCGGATGGAGCTATCCATCGCTTTCCGACAGGTAAAAAAGACAACAAAGACGGCTGGTATGTCTTTTATGGAATGGCAGGAGCCTTTGGAGATTGGAGCCGCGATCTTCATGAAAAGTGGAGTTTGAAAGAGGAAATTTTACCATCTCCGGAAAAAGAAAAACTTCACATACAAATTGAAAAATCAAAAAGGATAGCCGAGGAAGAACGGCAGAGCAAGCATGAGAAAGCAGCCTTAACAGCCTTAGAAAAATGGAATTCTTTTTCTGAGCAAGGACATTCTCCCTCTCAGAAACATGGCTGCCCTGTCATTTTCCCTGTTTTCAAAAATACAGATACAAAGCCAACAGACTTCAATGATCTCCACGTATTAGAGGGACTTTCTGTTGTTAAAGAACAGCTCAAACAAGTCCTTCAGTCTATAGAATGGCCTGAACCTACACCCCTTAACGCCATTAAGAACGAGCTGTCTCCCGTCGTTTCTTTACCACCTGCATTAATTCCTGAGCCTTATCAAGACTGGCTGATTGATATTGCAGAGCGCATGCAGTGCCCTTTAGATTATGTGGCTGTAGG
>JAIEOZ010000166.1 GCA_019750035.1 Alphaproteobacteria bacterium
GGCCCCTGGCCTTGCCCTGACTGTACAGTTTGCTAAAGGCTTGTACATCATAGGCAACGTCAGCTCCCAGTTCGGCGGGGGTCAAAAACTCGGCGATGCCTTGCTCAGAGTGGGGTATGATTTTTAAAAGGATGAGGTGCTAACGCAGTTAGAGTATATTTGTATTCCATCGTGGGATTAAAAGGTCATTTTAAAAGAGCGTCAACCTCAGGAATTTAGATTCCTCTCTTTCCTTTTGGTCTAATTAAGGGTATAGAAGAAACGATTTTTAATTTGGAGCTTTATACATGGAACGTACCTTATCAATCTTGAAACCTGATATCACACGACGGAATTTAATAGGGGCTGTTAATGAGCGTATTGAAGGGGCGGGACTTAGAATTGTTGCTCAAAAGCGGCTCCATTTGAGCCTTGAACAAGCTCAAAAGTTTTATGCTGTGCATCAAGAGCGTTCATTTTTCAATGATTTGTGCACCTTTATGATTTCTGGACCTGTGGTTGTACAAGTCTTGGAAGGAGACAATGCAGTTGACAAATACCGTACGGTGATGGGCGCTACAAACCCTGCTAATGCAGAAGAAGGGACGATTCGTCGGGATTTTGCCGAATCTATTGAAGCCAATTCAGTTCATGGTTCTGATAGTCTTGAAAATGCTGCTAAAGAAATTTCTTTCTTTTTCAGTGAATTGGAAATTATTGGTTAGATCAACTCAGCATCAATCATTCGAGGTCTCTCTTCCTCCTTAAAAGAGAACTGTTTGCTTGAAGGTAAGACCTCTTCGATCAAAAAATTTGGACAAGCTCCTCTTTTTCTGTCAATATATGTGAAATGAGGAGGTAAAATTATGATGCTTTTAAGTACCGCATTTGAAAATTTTGAGTCTATTCCTGTCAAATATACAGGGGAAGGGGAGGATCTCTCTCCTCCTTTAAGATGGCAAGATATTCCAAAGGGGACGCGGTCATTAGCTCTTATTTGTGAAGACCCCGATGCCCCGCATGGCACTTGGGATCACTGGTTAATCTATAATATTCCCCCTTCAATTGGAGTCCTTGCGGAAGGACTTAAAGAATTGCCTCAGGGGATTCAAAGTTTTCAAAACAGTTGGGGCAAAACAGGGTATGGAGGTCCTAATCCTCCCAGCGGACAGCATAGGTATTTTTTTACACTTTATGCCTTAGATACAGTGCTGCAATTTTCTGAAGGGGCGACAAAAGCCAGCCTTTTAAAAGAGATACAAGCCCACACGCTTGAGGAAGCCACTTTGGTTGGGGTGTATCAACGTAAGCAAAAAGATTGACATTACGGAACTATATTATACCACTTACAAAAAATAATTAAGAACAAGTATTAATTCTGGATTGTTTCGCTTTGCTCGCAATGACGAATTTTTATGTTGAAAAACAATAGATTCGTCATTGTGCGGAGGGACGGAGTCCCGAAAAAGCAATCGAGAAACGTAAACTTAAATGACGGTATTGGTATTAATTTTTAGGCTTCTTCGAACGATTTCGCTTATGTTCATCTTCATTCGTTCTCATTTTCTGTTGCTCAATCCAATTGCTTTCTTCAAGGACTCCAATTTTTCTCAATTGAATAGCCATATCTTCTTGTCGAGATTCTTGCTTCATCATACAGTTGGCAAACTCAGGAGTTCCTCTTTCATATCCATAATCAGCACACCGTGATTGATAGATTTCTAATTGCTGAATGCGGGTTAAGGGCGGCTGACATCCTGACATCAAGCATAAAAGAGGAAGAAAAAAAGTGGCTTTTTTCATCACAAAATGACTCCTTACATCACTGGAGCGGGTGAAGGGAATCGAACCCTCATCTGAAGCTTGGGAAGCTCCTGCTCTGCCATTGAGCTACACCCGCCAATAAGTCAAGTTTATACTCAAAATTTGGAGAACAAGCAAGGTTCAAAGATGATTCTATCAATGAAGAAGAAGAACGTATTTTTTTTGTTATAAAGTGACATATACTTATCGGACGTGAAGATACCTTATTTTGTTTTCCTCTGATGTCATCCCCGCGCAGGCGG
>JAIEOZ010000300.1 GCA_019750035.1 Alphaproteobacteria bacterium
CTTTTAGATTTTGATAATTGTCAAATGGCAACAGAGCATTTAGCTGTTCCCTCGCTCATTAAACGTTTTAATGAATTATATGGGAACCAAATTGGCTCTGAGCTTACTTATGAGGAGTTCAAACAGCATTTTCATGGTCAAGCTCGAGAAACTTTATGCTCTAATTTATCCAAACATTTCGGGCTTGAGGTTGATTACCCAACTCTTTATGAGGCTCGTGAATGGCGGATGATGCAGATGCTCCAACATACAGGTGCTGAAATGGCCGATCATCTGGTAGAAACTCTCGAGGTCTTGCAAGCACAAGGGTATAGGTTTGCTTTTGTCTCGAATAATCCGATTCAACGTGGATTAGCGGCCATGCGGTATGCGACAAATCGTCAAGGCGATCGATTGGCTCGTTTTTTTGGGACGGCTTTTTTTGAGGCGGGCGATGTTCAAAAACCAAAACCAGATGTTTATTTACACGCTATGGAACAACTAGGAACTTCTGCTGAAAATTGTTATGCCGTAGAGGACAGTCCTACAGGAGTAAGTTCTGCTGTGGCTGCCGGCGTGGTTACATTTGGTTTTCTAGCTTTTGCCAGCAATCCACAGGAAATGGCCCAAAATCTCACAGGAAAAGGGGCAGCCTCTTGCTTTACTGATTGGCAAGAACTTCCCTCTCTCCTCAATAAATTTAAAAATTAATTTAATGTATTTTGATAAAATAAATTTATTTATTTTAGTTTATCATTTTCATTAAAACACTTTACCTTCCCTGAAGAAGGGGGCAAACTAGACCCACTGGAGGGAAGGATATAATGAAAAAACAAAGACAATACAATTCACAAGCTGGATTTAGTTTGATTGAACTCGCTGTGGTCTTGATCATTATGGG
Source organism: Alphaproteobacteria bacterium (assembly GCA_019750035.1). Classification (GTDB taxonomy): domain Bacteria; phylum Pseudomonadota; class Alphaproteobacteria; order UBA9655; family UBA9655; genus UBA9655. Next base: position 881 of record JAIEOZ010000300.1, read on the forward strand.
GCTTCTGATTGGGGGCATCCTAAAAGGCAAAGATTTGATCGACAGCGCACGCCTTAAGCGGGTGATTGCTCAATTGAATGAGTTACGTATGGCAACAAGTGCCTTTCTTGATAAATACGATGCTCTTCCCGGTGATTTTAATAAAGCTTCGCTGCAGATCAAATCCGGTCTGCACAATGGAAATGGAAACGGTATTGTGGAAGGTGCAGGACTTTCGCCGGGAAGCGAAGCCCTTAACTTTTGGTCTCACCTGGTCGAAGCTGGTTTCATAGGAAGTCCTGGTCTTAAGAGTGAGCAAAATGTGGGTGAATTTGGCAAAGGTGCTCCTGAATCTTCCCTAGGAGGGGGGTTCACGGTTGAGAATAATCCCCACGGATTGGTGGGTCTTTGGTTTATTCTCGGCAAAAAACATGGAGATCACGGAGATGGCGGTTTGCTGACCCCCACTCAAGCCATGAGTATTGATAAAAAAATGGATAATGGTCAACCCACCTCTGGGAAAGTGAGAGCTATTGATGGAACTGACGCTGGGGCTAATGCGTGTGTTACAGAAAAAGGAACCTATAATATTGACAACCATGAGCCTGTGTGTGTCTTGCTCTTCCAACTCTAAATCTTTATTGCAAGCTGGGTTTTCTCTTCTTGAGCTAGCTATTGTTCTTGTTATTTTAGGCATTATTGGCGGTTTGAGTTTACCCCTTATGACAGCTCAGATAACGAGAACGGCGATGATAAAAACGCGCACGCACCAAGACTATGCATTGAACGCCATTGCAGCCTATGTGGAAAAAAACAAGCGCTTTCCCTGCCCAGCAGAACCTCAAGTCATCGGGCCTGCCTATGGACTTTCCCAACTCCACTGCCGGGGCTCAAAAGCTAAAGGGATTCTGCCCTTTAAAACCCTAGGAATCAGTGAATCCTATGCCAATGATGGATTTAAACGCCTGATGACGTATGTGGTGGAACCTGAACTTGCTAAAAAAGATACGGTTCTCCAAAACGAAGAGGGAGGGTATATTATGGTCAATAAAGAAGATGGTGGTAGGGTTCTTGCCTCTCCCCAAATTGACGAACAAAATCCCAATTATGTTGCGCTTGTTCTCATTAGCCATGGTGAAAGTGGGGTTGGTGCTTTTATGGGGAAAGGACAAACGGGTAAAATTATGG
>JAIEOZ010000261.1 GCA_019750035.1 Alphaproteobacteria bacterium
TTTTCTTCAGAATGGAGATTGCTTTGTTGTTTGAAAATTGGATCGTTTGGGACGTTCTTTGTCTAATCTCCTTGAGATTATAAAAACTCTTCACACTCAAGGGGTTGCCTTTCGTTCACTTATAGAAAAAATGGATACAAAAATTCCACATGGAGAATTTTTCTTTAGTCTCTTTGGGGCTCTCGCTCAATATGAAAAAGTGCTACCACGTGAAAGAGTCATGGCGGACCTAGAAACGGCAAAAAAGAGAGGTCGTAATGGAGGACGGTCTCGAGTTATTGAGGAAGAAAACATGGGAGCTATCCGAGAGGCAGTTAAAACAGGCGCAAACAAAGCCTCCATATGTAGGAATTTTGGGGTTAACCTGTCTACACTTTATGATACATTGTATCGTGAAAAACCTTGTTCTGCTTGATTTTCAGAAAGGACATGGCCCCCGATGATAGCTACACTCCTGTAGGGCTTACATAGAAATATTATAATATATTTAAATAAAAACAATAATGAGGATACCATGAAGAAAAATTTAGAGAAGCATGTTGTGCGCTTGACACCAGAAGAAAGGTTATATCTTTTGAAATTAGTTTCGAAAGGAGAAATATCTGCCAAGAAAAAAACCCATGCGCGCATTCTATTAAAAGCCAATACTGGAGAGGGTGGTGAGAATTGTACGGATGAAGAAATTAGAAAATCAGAAAACATTAGTTTAGAGACGGTTAAGAGAATACGGCGATTTTACGTTACAGGGGGATTAGAGAAGCTGCGATTAGCCGCAAACTGAGAAAACAAAGCGTGCGTGGGGGCCTTTTCAAGGTGAGAGGAAGGCTAAAATCGTTTATAGTGTAGAATAAAGAAGAATTATCAAAATCTTTAATTCTCTTGTCTGGTGTGGTGAGAATAAAGTCCAGCAGATCTAAAGAAGTGGTTTCTCATATCGGATAACACTCAAGGCGTTTTCAAAGCCACAAAACGAGAGCCACCTTTGGGGGACAGGTTAGCTGTGGTCGTTCAGATTCCTCCCCATTTAGAAAAAAATTAAACAATTTTTTGTTCCCAGAGGCTTCGGGATCAGTCCGGTGCTGCTTCATTTTGGTGGGATAACAGACGCTATACAGAGTCAAAAGTACTTTTCGAATTATTGATATTGCAGACTTTTTAGAAAGGCAACCTGGGTAAAGTATGGCTTCTGAAAGCCCCAGACTTAAAAATAGGGGAACAAAAAAATGCGCAACCAAAAAGACAAAAATTTCATTGATCTTATATTTTCTGAATCCTACACAAATTCGTTACCAGGTTATTTCTAAACCACCAATAGGGAGAGCAGGATAATTTCCCTCATATGTCTAAAATACCCCGTAAGTGGTGGAAAACTTACCCTAAAGAGATTAAAAATACATTGATTCATTAATGGAATACTATATAACTTCCAAAGATGGATTTATCATTTTTATTTATAGAGATTTACATGAAGTTTTTTAAAGTAATTTTATTTTTTTTATTACCTCTTAACTCTTTAGCAATGGATGTGTCTCTTGATGAAGAGCAGAATAACCGTTCGAAAGTATATTCAAATGGCAAGAAGAAGTCAAAAGCAAATGAGCCTTCTAAGAGCCACCCTGACAAGAATTTGCAGAAAAGAAAACTCTCTTCTCAGCCTATTGAAAGGGGAGAAAATACAAACCAACCTCAGAAACGTCAAAAGTATAGAAAAAAAACCACACAGAAAGAAAAACTAGATTCATGCGATCCTCTCTTGTATGCAAAAGTGGATCGCGTGCAAAAGGCCATAGAGAATGCTCAAAAAGAAGTAGATTGGGGCATGATTTATACTGCTTTTCGAGAGTTTCATGCTCTTGAAGGAAAAGAGAGGGATTGGAAATTTCTTGCTAGCTCCTTCAATGCTTACAAATGGCCTTCACAACAAAACTGGAAAGAAGTAGTAGGGGGACATCTCTTTTTCCCTTCTCAAGCTATTGAGTGGGATCTTGTAGATTTTGAGGATTATCATTTAAAGCTCATTTCTACGCTCTGGTCCTTTGCCGTTGGAGCAAAATATGAGCATGCTCTTAGTAAATTTTTCTTGG
>JAIEOZ010000119.1 GCA_019750035.1 Alphaproteobacteria bacterium
TCTGCGCATGACCTCTGGCGAGATTTTCGGTTTTTTTAAATAACTCGCAACTTTATAGGTGAGAGACGCATAATAGGTATCCCCGGGAATAACCCCATGAATATGAAATTTTTGAGAAATTTTCTCAACCAACTCTAACACAGCCCTATCATCATTTGTATCGACTTGAAAAAACAAAGAAAAGGCGTTGATGATTTTCTCAGATAAAAAACACTCACTGTCGTGAGAAGAAATCACAAGAATCGTATATCTCTTCTCTTGAGCTTTCAGAATCAAAGGGAAAGATGATAAAGAAAGTTCAATAAATAAAAGTGCTTTTTGACCAAAATGGTGCATACAAACTTATCTTCCCTGTTAATTATTTGTATTTTTTATGATATTTCTCAGAGAATACAATTCTGAGAAAATTTTCTTCATTTATATCAATTTAATTTAGCAAAGGTAAAAATGTCAACGTACATACATTGATAAAATGAATTTATTTTAGTAATTTTATTATCATAAATTTTGTGTAATCAGGCAATTTTTGAGATTAATTTTTTGTATTTTTTATAAAAAAAGACTTCGCTTAAACAACTAAATAAAACACTATATGATGAGAGAAGGTTTAACAAATGTCTTTATCTCTTAGGCAAAAACCCACCCACCTGTGCAGTCCAAAGCGTTTTGTATAAACCATCTTGAAGCAATAAATCTTCGTGGGTTCCATCTTCAACAATTTTTCCTTTATCAAAGACAAGAATACGATCCATATGCAATAATGTTGAAAGACGATGGGCAACAACAAGTGTCGTCTTCCCTTGCATCAAATCCCATAAAGAGTCTTGAATGTAGTTTTCTGTTATAGAATCCAACTGAGAAGTAGCCTCATCCAAAATGAGCAAAGGAGCATTTTTAAGGATAGCGCGCGCAATGGCAATCCGCTGACGTTGTCCTCCCGAAATCTTTACTCCCCTCTCACCTACAAGGGAATCATACCCTTCATTTAAATGAGAAATAAACGCGTGCGCATGAGCCTTTTTAGAGGCTTCAATGACGTCTTCCTCTGAGGCTTCCCATTTACCATAACGAATATTTTCCATCAGTGTTCGATGAAATAGCGAAGGATCTTGAGGAATCATGCCAATATTCGCCCTTAAAGAGTCTTGCGTTACGTCACGAATATCCTGACCATCGATCATAATGCAACCCACCGTGACATCGAAAAGCCTAAGGATAAGATTGACAAAAGTTGATTTCCCGCTCCCTGAGTAGCCAACGAGTCCCACTTTTTGACCAGGGGTAATGGTGACTGACTTGTTTTGAAAGAGAGCTTCAGCCCCCCTATAATGAAATTGGACCTTTTCAAAAACAATTTGTCCCTTCTCTACCACAAGTAACTTTGCTTGTGGCTTGTCTTGGAGTTCAGGAATGACAAGAATTGTGCGTAAAGCCTGGGCAATCCTCCCAAACAATTTAGAAAATTGAGAAAATTCTCGCGTCAGTTGCCAAAGAAACTCAACAATGGCGATATTAATTGTTAAAACAAGCGCAAAATCGCCAATTGTAATCCACCCTTCGTGCCGTCCTTTGATTAAAAAATACAGATTGATTCCTTGAATGATGACAAACGAGTAACCATAGAAAATCCAAATCCAAAAATAATGCCACTGCAGTTTCTGCTCAGCTTTAATAGCTTTTTGAAAGGTTTGCTGAAGCCCTTTTTTTTCTTGCGCACTTCTGGAAAATAACCTTACGGATAAGATATTAGAGAACACATCCACCATCTTTCCCGTAAGGGTGGATCCCCATTCTGACCATATATCGGAAAGATGGGATAGTTTCTTGGAGAGAAAAAGAGACCCCCCAACAAATAAAGTGGTCCAACTCAGCACCGAAAGAGCGAAGATGCTATCCACTTGCCAGAGCGTTAAAATAGCAATGGCAATCGCCAAGAAATTGCTTAAGAAACGATCAGTGATGATTTGAATCATATCCGGAATACTGCTTGTTAAGTCATTAATTTTATTCGCAAGGCTTCCTGAAAACTGATTTTGATAATAATGATGACTTTGTCTCAACAAAATTTCAAAACATCTTGTGGCTAT
>JAIEOZ010000172.1 GCA_019750035.1 Alphaproteobacteria bacterium
ACATGGCGCTCATTCAATTGAAAGGAGGCTAATTTCTCCAGCTCTTTGTGCGCAACACGCAGAGATTCTCCCTTTAAGGTTGGGAGCATTTCTTTCAGAGCGTCATATTTCTTCCAACGCTTGCCAAGCTGGTCAAGCGTATAGGCAGTGATATTGAGATCATGACCTAAAAGTTCAGAGACTTTTCCTTGAAAAGCCACGCCAAGAGGCACATATCCTGCTTCCTTATAAGCATCCACCACAGGCTTTAAAATTGTTGTCTTTCCGGTCCCTGCATTGCCTTTAAGAACCCGCAGTTGATAAGGCTCTAGCAGATAATCAATGGCTTGCTTTTGCTCTTCAGAAAAATCAAATCTATTCTGGTGTTCAGCATTTATTATGGCGTCCTGTTTAATCTCTGAAGAGATTTCCTTGCCCTTGGAAACACATAGGTGTTGAACTATAGCTTGGGTATTTTGTTCTAGCTCAATGGCTTTCTGTGTTGTAAAAACAGCATCATCTTTTAGATTCTTGCCAAGACCAACGATACTCTCATGACGAAACAAGTGATGAGTATAAGACCGTACCGTTTCATCAAAATCAACCTCTAGTTCCTTTCCGCTCAAGCCCACGTTGTCGTTTGAGATATTGAACATGTGAGGGAGTGCTTCCCGTGTTTCCAGCTGCGCATTTATAAGGGGGGTTTTTAAAAGCTCGCTCTCTAAAAGTCTGGTCTTTAAAAGGCTGTAGAGGTGCATGTCACCTCCTACCCTTTTAAAAACTTCTCTCTCAATATCAACCTCAGTAAAGACAACTTTCCTAGCAGTAACAAGCTTCACAAGCTCTTCAGGATGGTTAAAAAGCAAACGAACGTTGTCTTGATGAATCTTATTATTTTCATAAGAAATACGACTTCCCTCTTGAAGCTTATGATGCGCATTAGGTCCTAAATGGCGGGTGGGTGTAATGCTAAGCCCCCGGTCTTCATAAGACCGAGCATCCAGCACGTAATTGTAGCCTTTTTCTTGAGCAAACTCATTGGCAGTCTCAGCAGCTTGATGTCGAATCTCGATAACCTTTTCTCGATTAATTCTAAATCGGCTTTTAGAAAAAGTTCCCTCCACCCATGGTCGGGTTGTTGAAAGAATATGGAGGTGGGGATTTCCTTTATCGGCGTGAATGGCATATCGGACAATCAATCCGTTTTGGACATAACAGCTTTTTATAATTCTTTGGGAGAGGTCAATAAGATCTTCAGGCTTCTCAATCTCCAGTGGAAGCGCAAAATTTGCAGTGAATCCAGTTGAACAAGACTCGAGGAACTTTTCTTTTGCGGCCAAGCTCTTAGTATTTTTTTCAGGGTCTTTATGTCCTCGAAATCGCGTTTGAGCAAGATTATCTTCAAAAGCCTCAACAGCGTTTTCTAACAATTGCTTATCGTAAACCCAGTCCGGACAATCTTCAGGGGCTAGGGTTCCTTCATAGAGAAGTCCCTTCTTATTAGAATAATCAAAAACAAGACCTGTGCGCTCTTCTTCAAGCTTAGTGCAGGCAATATAAGCTGAGTGAGCGGTAGTACTTTTGCCCCCACTTCGTGAGATAACACCTAAGTTCATGTGATATTCAGCCATATCCTATATATAGGATTTCGAGAAGGCCGCCGGCAGGGCCGCACGCACGATTTTCAATCGTGCATAAGTGCGCCTTTAGAGACTCGCAAGCTCATCCCTTGCAGGACTCCTTCATTCGCTTCGCTCACTTAATAATTATTTCAAAGGGAAACAACAAAAATTCAGAAGAAAATGGTTTGTCTTCGAAGACCTTTATCAAAGCATTTTTACTTCTAAACTCCCTGTATGTCTATCTAGAATATACCGGCCGACATATATAATTTCTTAAGAAAATATTGTATTTAAGCTTAATTTAAGGTAATATTTATTCACTGCTTTTCTACAACAACAAAAAAGGACTATCTATGGATCCTCTTCAAAAAAAGATTAACTTTCTCCTACAAAAAAAGCAGACAATTACTCAAGAAGTAGACCTTCTCCTCGAAAGACGGAATAAGGAACTTCTCGATATTCTAAAGCATGTCTCCTCTCCTTCTATT
>JAIEOZ010000134.1 GCA_019750035.1 Alphaproteobacteria bacterium
CAAAATTGCTTCGCCAAACGTTGGATATGGCAAAAACACGTCTTCTCGTTATTGCTTGTGCTTTTATGCTTGCTTTCTTAGTGATTGTAGGTCGACTTATTGATGTAAGCCTTTTAAGAGGAGGGGGAGATGAAATTCTTGCGCGTGCCAGAGCCCTTAAAGGCATAACCTTTCGGGCCGATATTGTGGATCGTAATGGAGAACTTCTGGCAACGAGTTTGAGTACATCTTCTCTTTATGCAAATGCGCGCAAGGTTTTGGATGCTCGAGAAGCCGCAGATAAGTTGATTCAAGTCTTGCCAGAACTTAATCACAAAGAGATCACTCAACGACTTCAATCTGGAAAGGGATTTGTTTGGCTTGTGAGGCATTTAACCCCTCAAAAACAAGCAGAGATTATCCGTTTAGGAATACCTGGAATCTATTTACAACGAGATGAACGACGCGTTTATCCACATGGTGAGCTGTTTGCCCATGTTTTGGGATATACAAATATTGATAACCAAGGATTGGGGGGTGTTGAACGGAAATTTGATGAGATTCTTTCATCCAAAGGGGATTCTTTACGCTTAAGTCTAGATATTCGTGTTCAGCATGTTTTAAGAGATGAGCTTTTGGCAGGCATTGAAAAGTTTCAAGCTCAGGGGGGAGCAGGGCTCGTCATGGATGTGCAAACGGGTGAGATTATTGCCATGGTGTCTTTGCCAGATTATGATCCCAACCAGGTAGGAAAAATGGGATCTGAAAAGCAAGCCCTTTTTAACCGTATTACTTTGGGCACCTATGAAATGGGATCCAGCTTTAAGATATTTAATACGGCTCTCTATTTAGAAAGTGGAGTGGGAAATCTTTCAACAAAATTTGACGTGTCAGCTCATTTGCGAATTGGACGGTTTAGGGTTTCTGACTTTCATCCTGCTCATTATCCGTTGACGGTTGCAGAAATATTTACGGAATCTTCCAATATTGGAGCGGCGAAGATGGCCGTGCAAATGGGGAAAGATCTTCAGATGGCGTTTTTTGAAAAACTGGGGTTTTTTCGTGTCCCTTCTTTGGAAATTCCTGAAATTGGTTCTCCTCTTTATCCTAAAGTATGGAGCGATTCTACAACAATGACAGCAGCTTATGGATACGGGGTTTCTATTAGTCCATTACAGCTTGTCACCGCCATGGCAGGCATTGTAAATAATGGCATTATGCTGCAGCCAACGCTTTTGAAAATTGAGCCTTCTTCTGCGTCAGAGAAGGGCACTCGAGTTATTTCAGAAAAAACATCGGAAATTATGTGTAAGCTTATGTATATGGTGGTTGCTCAAGGGAGGAGTAAAAAAGCGAGAGTAGAAGGGTATGAAGTGGGCGGAAAAACAGGCACAGCAAATACGCTTGAAGGAAGGGCTTATAAGAAAGGCAGCAATATAACTTCATTTATGGGAGCCTTTCCGATGAGTCGTCCTCGATATGCGGTGCTTATTATGATAGATCGCCCTCAAGCAATTAAAGGGACATATGGATTTAACGCAGCAGGGTGGAACGCAGCACCTGTTGCGGGGAAGGTCATTGGTCGAATAGCCCCTCTTCTTCATGTTATGCCCACGAATGAAGGGAGGTTGGGATCAGAGCCCCATCCTATGTTAATTGATGCACGCGCTTTACAAGGGAGAGGTCATTAAACTTATGGATCTTGCCCCCCTTATTAGAGAAGGCGTTTTGATTCCTCTTGGGGATGTGAGTCTGCATACGGTTACCTCCCTTTCAACTGACTCACGAACCGTTGAAAAAAATGGACTTTTTATAGCAATCCCAGGAGCTCAGCGTGAAGGGACAGCTTTTATTGACGAAGCTTTGCGTCGGGGAGCCAAGGCTATCTTGTTGCCACAAGAAGGGGGTGAAAAAATAGCTGAGTTTTGGAAAACACAATATCCTAGTGTTTCATTTTTCGTAACGCCTGAAGTTCGTAAGGCACTAAGTCGTCTTGCCGCCTATTTCTATCCCCTCCAGCCAGATAATATTGTTGCCGTTACGGGTACAAATGGAAAAACATCTGTTGTTTCCTTCATGCGTCAGATTTGGCATCATTTAGATATACCTGCTGCAAGTTT
>JAIEOZ010000164.1 GCA_019750035.1 Alphaproteobacteria bacterium
AATTCTTATGTTTTTTCAACAAAATCTGCACTTTTTCTCCAATCCCATTGTTTTAGCTAATTTTCTATCCAGGCGAGGTTGGATTGTGTGTAAAATTGGTAATAACCAAGCAAGTTGACGTGTACCCAAGCTGTGGGAGGCTTGCTAACAATCTCCTTTCTTCTTCATCTTTAGAATGCAAATAGAGGCTATTCAGAATGTACGCATTATAATAATGAATGATTGCTGCAATAAGCCGCGTACATTGATGCCAGATCTCCATTTCAATCTCGGTTTTTCCTCTAAGTTCACCATTATTCAGAATAGAAATAGCCCGATACAAGCCATTATACTGCTCTCCTCGGTTTAATGCATAGAGGATTGCGCGCCTAAACTCTGGATCGTGAAGATAGGTAAGAAGAAATTCAGACCTGACCAGATGACTGTACTGCACAAGGGCTCTTTTTGTTTTGCTGACATAATCTTTGGTGCAGAATTTTCTTATGATTGAGCTGGGTGCCGCTTCTCCTGTGAGGAGAGAAGCATTAAATCTTTGCATATTGTCCCATTCCTCCCCCACAAGATTTTCATCAACAAAATTTGTTGGTTTGATAAGTAATCCTTCGTAATTCTTGGCACTTCCAAATCCCCATAAGGTTTCCCGATGGGGTTTGGGAATTCTTGGCGTAAAAATCATATCCATAAAATCAAAAAGGGCAAAGTTGATGGCGTTCAAACCGTGTTTATCGGTAGAAATACGAGTTGGTTTGATTTCTGAGGTATTTTGGTGATGACCCATGAAGTGACCCCAATGGTCTAGACCACGATTGCTCAAGAAAATGATAGAGCTTAGGCGTGGATAAATATTACTCCTTCTTAATTTAAAAAACAATATCGAAGTTGTTGTCGTTGTTGTTGGACCAGGGCGATTGAATGCATTTAATGATAGAGAAAATTTAATACATTTTCTATTTTCATGGCGTTTTCAAAAAGTATTCCTCTTATTGATGGTGATTTTTTAGAATTAAAACTAAAGTTTTTTCGAATAATATTAAGAGCAAAGCTGATACATGTCGAAAAATTTACAGGGTTTATGTGCCGTTTCATTTTATCTTCCAAAAAACTCACGTCTTTCACATGATTAAGTCCATTCTCAATGAGCCAATGATCACGAATATATTTTGAATAATTCTTAGCTGTTAAAAAGTCATTGCAAACATAAATTGGATCTTCAGTGCTCGCTTTCCCACCTTTAATTTCACGTACACGGTGAACTCGAATCATTTGCCGGATTTCTTTCCATTCTGGAAATTTACGAAGACATTTATCAGCTTCAAAAACTTCATATGTGCGCTGCTCAATTCGACCATGCGCACACTCCCATTCAGACTCAAATCGATCAATAGGTTTTTGAATTTTCATCCCATGTTCTAGCTGCTTTCTCAGAGTTTCTTGATTATCCTTTACTTGTGTAATCAAGGTAACATTTGACTCTCTTGCAGCTTCAAATGTTTTTTTTGGCAGTGAAGAGCATCAACAGTTACAATGCTTTCTGCAAAGGGAAGAGAGGCCAAAAGTTCTTGCATAACTGGAATCTCATGATCTTTTTCTTCTATAGGAATATGTCCAAGGACGATTTTATCACAGGCAGAAAAAATCTCAAAAAGCTGAGTCGCTTTTTTATTTTGTAAATTTTGAAAGCTGCCATCTAAGCTCTTGCCATCACAACATATATGCTTGCCTTCAAAAGGTCCTTCCGTAAGTAAAGCAGAATGCTTTCTGAAAGTTTGTTCAAGTCTTTCAGGCATGACCCCAATTAAAATATTGCGAACAGTCGTATAATCAGGCACTTGACGCCATTTCAGAGCAAAAACTTCTTTGAGTTTTTCAAAATGAGTTGAAATAAATCTCCAAACATCTTTGTAATTTTTTGCGTTTGATAAAATTGCTAAAATAGTAAACAGCAATATATGGGCTAAGTCATACATGCGCCCTTCACGATCTCGGTGATCAGGAATTTCTTTTAAAAAATCTAATATCATCGTTCTATTCTCTATATTTTATTATTTTAATCTCCAATCATACATCAATTACTCCATAAAATTATAAAAAAATTTTACATGCATTCAAT
>JAIEOZ010000296.1 GCA_019750035.1 Alphaproteobacteria bacterium
TAGATTTTATCTGCAATTGTTCTTTGTCCCGGATAATTCTATCCCCTGGAAGGCCTATCACACGTTTAGCGAAAGGCCTCTCTCCCACATAAGAAACAGGATGATTTGGGATGAGAACGATATCTCCTCGTTTAAGGGAAGTACTTTTCAAAAATAGAACATAGTGAACTCCTTCCAAACTCTCTGAGGCACACCTTCCTAATTTTGTTTGAGACGTAATGCCCCAGCAAAGAAGAGAAAGCGTCCCTAAACCCAAGCATAACTTAAGCAGCCTTCTTTTCATGGCTGATCCTTTGTTTGTTGAGATTCAACTTGTTGAAGGCGTCGTTTTACTTCTTCTGTAAAATCGGGAACACTGTGGGTGGCAAAAGCATCGCGCTCTAAAAGAAGCACTTTTTTCTCTGCCATAAGACCTTCAAGCACTCCATCATAGAGAGTCAAAAAGGAAGACAACTTGTCTTCAAGCTCTTTATCAGAAACATGAGCACTCGCAAGAGCTTGAGCGCGATCATGGAGAATCTCTTCTCGATCAACGCTTCCTATCCTATTTGCTAGCCAATCATTCGAGGAGGAATCAGCTAAAGGAGCTTTATTGAAGATACTTTCTTGCCAAAAACGACCAGAGTTTGGTTTCCAATACAGTATTGTGTTGATGAAAATAGCACCTAAAACTCCTCCTAACACTCCTGTAGAAAAGAGCGCCCACTTAATTCTTCTCTTTGAATCTACGAGAGAGAAGGTTGTTTCAGATAAATTTTCGAGAGCTTCTTGATTCTTTTCTTGCGTCATACTTTTTTCCTTTATTTATTGGGGGGTTGCTATGAGTTGAATGGCATCTTTTAGGCTGTACCCTTCCTTCACCAGGATTTGCACAGCGGCAAATTCTTCTGCTTTTGTGGAGTAAAGAATCTTAGAGAAGGAATCGAGAAGGAGTCTTCCCACAGCAAAGCCCTTTGGTCCCTTAATCATCACTTCTGCATATTTTCCTTGTTCTGTCCTGAGAGATCTCAACGTCCGTTCCATGGCTGGATCCATAACAAGACGATCAGAGTTTTTAAGCAGTTTAATAGATTCATCCTTTTGAGAGAGAAGGCACATCCAATCCGCATTATCAAAAGCAGCTTGAGCACCAGGGGTGGCATAAAAGTCGTTGACCGACTGAGTGCCGACAATAAGACCTCCGAAGTACTTACGAAGACGTCTTGCTGCCGTTTCAATGAATACTCCTGATTGAGCACCTCTCAACATATCCCAAGCTTCATCGAGAATAAGACAAGAGGGAGTTGTTCTCTCTCCAAGGTAAATAGAGTTAGTGATTTGCAAGATCACCATTTGGACAATGACCGATTGAAGATCTTTCCGTTCTTTGAGTTCTTCAAGTTCTACCACCACGAGCGTATCCGTAAGATCAATGTTGGCAGGACCGTTAAAGAACCGTCCATAGGTTCCCCGCTCTGTATAAGGATAGAGCCTTTCTCCGAGTGTCTTTGCTGTTTCATCTGGGTGATTTAAAAGGAAAGTGGCTACATCTGTAATGGTTGCGTTGTTTTTCTTTGAGTTCCAGCCTTCTTGAATAGCTTGTTCAAGGTAGGTATCTTCTAGATCTGTGGTTCCTTCTTTAGGGGCTGCCATAAGGGAGAGAATGGGCTTTAACATGGCTAAAGCGTCAGAAGCCGCTTTTGTGTCATTGAAGGGAATGGAGGAGAATGGATTTATGCAAATGGGAGAATGGGTTGAAAACTCTAAATATGTTCCTTTTAACAACTTAACTGTTTTTTCAAAGGATCGACCTACATCAATCACAAAGACTTTGCCACCCATACCTAAAATGCTGGTCATGAGTTCTTGCATAAAGACGGATTTTCCTGATCCTGATCGTCCTACAACGCAAGCGTTATAGTTCCCTTCATTATTATCAAAAGGTGACCAATAGAAGAGCTGTCCCCGTCTTCCCACCAATATCATTCCAGGAGAGGATGTTCCTTGCCATTCTCCTTGAAGAGGCATGAGGTTTGAAGGTTCATGACTTAAGGTTGTTTTTGTTTTCTTGAGTTTCCGGCTATCTTCTGCGGCTCCTTCTCCCCATGTCATGGGCAAACAGCTTAAAAAAGAGGGAAGTTGGAGATATTTATC
>JAIEOZ010000111.1 GCA_019750035.1 Alphaproteobacteria bacterium
ACAATAAGTGTCCCTAACGTTTCCTATTGAAAGAACAAACAGTGACATAAGACATAAACTTGCCCGCTTTCCTCGTAGATCTAAGGTCACATCGAGAAACGTAGAGATTACTTGAGGTATCTCTTCTTCTTTCCACAACTTACAGTCTCTTGTTATTCTCGATGCTCTTTTAAACCCTTTACTATCCTTTGGTTAAATGTTTCTTTTTTTATTCTCTATTTATTATAAAACATCAAACATAGTTCATCTAATACGCTACTCAGAGATTTTATCGCTATGTGGTTGATGAACATTCTCGCACACAATAATCTTGTTATATCCAAAAAGTTCATAAGCCCAAGACTTTGCTTTAAAAGCCAGAGCGCTTCCCGCATAACTTCCAGCTACACCAATTCCAACATCGACTAAGCAATCAAGCATCGTTTCTTGACTAAAGATTAATTTTTGAGAAAAGCTGGTTACAATAGACGCTGTAATTCCTGCGGTGATTGAGTCTTGCTGTGAAAAGCCTAATTGACTAAAGCTTGTTCTTACCAACGTTCCCACTACAACCGGGGCATAAGAGGAGGTATTATAAACAATCATCCCGCCTTGAGCTATCGTTGCTACAACATTAGAAACCCGGGAATATCCTCTAAACTCTAGGGTATCTCTAATGAGTTCGGGAAGTAAAGTATAAGCTGCTCCATTTAAAAAACTTGAATAAAATATCTTATATCTACCGATTTCTTCATCATATTCTCCTTGACTTGTCGGATATGTATTGACCTGTGTTGAACAGCCTCCTGTACAACATCCCCCATCATACCAAAGCCTGTTACTTGCATTTTTATCTTTTTTAACCTCGTCCTTTACAATAGATTTTTTATCTATTTTATCTTCACAATCGCTCGGACATTTTTTCTTATTTTTGCATGTTTGTCTTTTGTCAGTGTCTGCAAAATCATCCGTCATTGCAAAAGCTGTTGATGAAAAAATTAAAGAAACAAAGGCAAAAATTAATAAAAGTTTTCTTATAGACATGGAATCTTCTCCTTATGTTCAGAGTTTACAAAAAAATTCTACACTCTGGTCTTAGTCCAGGGTCAACCCCTATTTTATTTATAGGTGATCCTATCAGGAGAAAATTAGACAAAACTTTAAAATTATGCTACGATTTCTTGACATTCATTTTAAATTTAGAGTGTAAAATATAAAAAAAGAGGGAGCAATGAGAGAAGGATATACAATTGGGCAGGTAGCTTCTTGCTCTAGTGTAACTGTAGATACTGTAAGAATCTATGAGCGTCAAGGGCTTATCGAAATTCCCGAACGACGCTTAAATGGCTATCGTCATTATTCAAAAAAATCTATAAGACGTATTAATTTTATAAAATGGGCCCAGACTTTGGGTTTTACTCTTAAAGAAATAAAAGAACTTTTAGCCTTCTCACGTCCTTCTACTCACGGCTGTGAGGAAATACGGCATCGGCTTGAGCTTAAGCTTAATGCTGTTGAAAGAGAGCTGAAAAAACTTCTGCGTCTTAAGGGTGCTTTGGGATCAGTTCTTCAAACATGTAATAAGACACGAGGCGAGCATTGTCCTGTATTGGAAGCTTTAGAACAAATAGAGCAAGACTCATAAGATTTTAAAAGACTTAGGCTTGAAAAAAGCTCTTCAATCAGGGAACCAAGTACTTATAGGAATTGGGCTTAGCACCCCTTATTTTGGCGGAAACTTAAGAACATCACTGAGAGATCTTCTACGACCGCTCTATAATTCGACTTTATATTTTGATCATCCCTGCGTTTGCAATCTAAAAATCTTCGTTTTCCTCGGATCCGAAATCGTTCTCCTCTAATTCGAAGTTAGGGTTTAAACTTATTATTAATAGACTTCCTGCGAAAGTCAAAAAAACCTCTCTTTTTGTATTAGGGGGTTAAAACCATAAGTCGAGGATCTCTTTCGCTCATGTATGGCCGTTAAAATGAGAAATTTTTCATAAATTTTGTAAAAATACCCCGATTATGGCCCTAAGTGACCTTTACCACTTTCGCAGGAGGTTCAATAGGGTAGCAGAGAAGAAAGTTGAATTCAATTGTAGTTTTCAAACATATATTAATGAACTCAAACTTTTTAAAATATGATTATTAAAAG
>JAIEOZ010000241.1 GCA_019750035.1 Alphaproteobacteria bacterium
ATGAAGTTGAATTTCTTCGAAGAAGAACAGGAGATTTTCTTTTTAGAAATACGTCTTTTGAAAAAAAGTTACCTTCTATTCCCGAAATTCAACAAGCACAAACTCACGCTAAAGCATCTCTAGAAGCAGCAACTTCCACAATAAATCATGAGCTTTCAAAGATGAATCAAAGAGAGATTTCCCTGTGATTCTCTTGGAGTTAGGGGGAAGATAACAAATCTACGTATATTAAAATGTGAAATAAAATTGAATTTCATGCGTGAAACTAAGATTGGATTCAACTTACTTATCTGATAGAATGTTTTATTGCTACGTTGCTCTGTGTTTTAAAGTTTGAATTTTAAACTTTTATTAAAATTGGAGTTTTTATGCAGCAGCTAAGGCTCAGAATTAAGAGAGGAAAAAAACTTTCCCTCAATAAATATGAGTTCTACGCATATTTAAAAGCTAAACGAGAAGATGAAAGTATTGGCCACTTTGGTTTTGTAATCTATTTCAATAAAATCAAACAATTAAATAAACTAGCCTTTGAAGGTATCAAGGCCTTCTTTTTCTTATGTTCTTTGGTAAAAGAAACATACACTCATATTCACAAAAATCCATCCAAAAACAAACAAGGCTTATTGTATTGCCTAGAAAAACCTTAGGAGGAATGATGAAAATTCTTAAAAAGTCACTTTTATTATCCACTTCTTTGTTTTGTATAATCCATGGAGCAGAGGCAATGGAGGACTCCCCTATAAAAGAAAGTGGGGAGCAAAATCGTCCAACGATACGAAAAGCTCCATTAAAACTTCAAGAGGAAACTAACTCCCCTAAAGAAGACACTCAGATTTTACAACGAAACGAAGCTCCTCCTTTTCTCTCTTCTGTTGCAGCTAAAACGCATAGGCTTGAACAATCTGAGCAAGAAACTTCTGTTGCTCAACAATCTATCACGGACCCAAAGGGTCCTTCCACTCTCTTGCCCGCAAGAAGGGTTTTATCTGCATCTCTGGAGGAAGAATCCAATCTAAATCCAATAAAAAGGCGTTCACACTGGGAAAACCAATACGCACCTTCTCACGCTATTTACTCTTCTGATCCCACTCTCCCTGAAGATGTAAAACTAAAAAGCCTGCAAACACTAACAAGAGAACAATTGCCTTTAGAAGATCCTCATTCTGTCTATTTTTTTAATAGTGAGGGAACTTATTCTAACCTCATGCAACATCGTCAGAGCGAACCAACGCTGGGAGTTTGCGTTTATGGTCCTGATACAAATGGGAGGGTTAATTATGTTACCGAAGATTTATCTTTTGGAAAAAGTTCAAAAAAAGTAAGGCATAAGAGCATTTTTGCATGGACGAAGAAAGAGGGGTATGATGGAGATCGTGATGAATATCCGATTTATACATATGCTCCTGTTCAAGGATTCCCTATGGATAGAGGGCATGGGATAGATTTTATCATCACAATAGATCAAAAGCATCACTCGAGTCGCGACCACAGGAATTACACACCCCAAAACTCCTTTTATAATCAACGAGTAAGAAAAGATCTCGTAGGTAAAATACGCAAGGGTGGAGGAAACTTCATAGAAGTCCCCATATATACTTCTTCCCCACAGACGGTTGAACATAAAGTTCCCAAAAAATATTCTTCGACTGGCAAAGTAGAAAAATATGAAATTGATGTTCCTGTTGGATTTTTATTTATTGAGAGATATGAAGGGCAAGATAGAAAGTTATTTTATTTCCCTAATTTTATTGATTATGAAGCTATAAAAGGAGAGAATAGCATCTCTTCCTACCTTGAATTATCAAACCTATTTGAACTGGAGGAAGCAAATCTTTATGGTCCTAAATTTGATGTGATGAAAGCGAATGTTTATAGTCCTGATCTTTCTATAGATGATATTAATCGGCGTATTCGGGATAACTCTTTTATAGGATATAGATCGCTATCCGGTCGATACCAACTTCAATATAAGCATGATCAAGTATTGGGTAAGCTTATTCCTAAGGAAGCCCACCAGGCTCTTGTGCGTGAGGTTGCATTAAGGCAGTTGGATCAAATGGCAGAGAATGAATTTACCTCTGTTGAATATAAATTATCACACGCATCCACGTTCTTAGATGATTTTAAGATTACAGAGATTGGTCAAAGTTTATA
>JAIEOZ010000236.1 GCA_019750035.1 Alphaproteobacteria bacterium
ACAAACCTCATAATCCTTGATTTGAGTAATACTCAAATTACTAAGTCTCATTTAAAGACTTTAGGAAGGTTAAAACAATTACATCTGTATGACGTACCTCTCGATGAAGATAGTTTAAGCATTATTAAAGGATTAACAAATCTCTCCTATCTTAGTCTATCGAGGAGCGTTAATGAAGGCGCTGTACAAAGCTTAACCCAAGCTCTTCCCAACCTAAAACAACTTTTTTATTAAAAGTATTTATATCTATATTTAAAATAATTTATACTTAAATAGTTTATCATTAATAAAAAATATACATGATAATTTAATATAATATTGTAAGTTGTGGTATTTTATCATGCTGTACTCTCCTTATTAGGCACGTGTTAGCTCCCTTCTATTCAAGAGAGGCATACAATTTTCTTCGTCCTCCCAATTCATTTAAAATATTGTCTCCAATTCGAAAGCGGAGAATCATTTGTAGTCAAACGGGTTAATTTATTTTTATCTTTCATAGGCCTTTCCTTTTAACTATTTTTTTACAATAGGCGTATAGAATCTTGAAAATGAAAAAAAAGGAGACTGTTTGCATGACACGTCTAAGATTTATGGCATGTGCTTATCTGATTGGTATGACTTTAGGTCTAACAGGCTTACTAAAAGCCGATACTGCTGCAATGTCTGTTGATGAAAGTAGCGTTTATAAAGAACTTTTAGCAACAAAAAGCATATCTCAACTCGAGGTTTCTCCTAACAAAAAACACTTGCTATTGGTCTATTCTCAACCACAAGTCTCTTCATCTGATGGAGAGACCACAAGTCAATGGACTGCGACAACATTCGTTAAAAATGATTATCAAACAGAGAAGAGTCATACTGTCATCTTTCCAAAGGAGGTCTCTATTATTTCTCCACTTTGGTCCCCCGATTCTCAGTGGGTGAGCTACTTAGGAAAAGGGGATAAGTTTTTTAGTTTGTGGGTAACACCTCCTCAAGAATTTAAACCTCAAAAAATCCTTGAGTTAGAAAATGATATTATGTTTTATGTATGGTCTCCAGACAGCAAAAAAATAGCTGTTTTAGTGAATGAATCAGGGCCTCAAGATCCTCTCAAGCGTGTTTATGATGAAAACGAGGGGGCCCTTCAAACCCTCTATGTGATTGACATCAATGATCAGCTTAAGGAAGTGAGTAAAACAGCGTTGATGTCAGGCCCCTCTCTTTTTGGAGGGAGCGCAACTCTTGTATGGACACCTGATAGTGAAGCAATTGTTTGTGGTTATGCTCCTCAATCTAAAGATAAAAACGCTAGCATCCCACAAATTGCGCTTATCAATGTTAAAACCAAAGACATTAAGACATTGGTAGAAGGAGAAGAAATGAATTTAACGGTTCAAGTCTCTCCTGATGGAAAATGGATCTCTTACGTCACCACGAACTTTCCCGAGAATTCTCAAAGCCCCATCCCCTTGTATGGGATGGCTGCTTCTAGAGCGTGTCTCGTAGACTTACAAAATACTCAAAAGAGATGCCTTGCCAAAACACCCAATGAAAATCCTGCCCTTTTAGGATGGAAGAAAGATGGAAAATCTTTGTTTGTTGTCGATCAGGAGGGGGCTTTCTCACATATCTATGAGCTTGACTTAGAAGGTAAAACGTCAGTTAAATTCTCTCACGGAGAACACGCTTTAATTGCGGCTGAGATAAGTGGATCAGGAGAGTATATTGGGTATGTAGCTTCAGACTTTAATACCCCACAAGAAGGCTACATTACTCCAATAGGTAGCTTTAAGCCTCAGAAAGTAACTTCTTTATCAGCTTCACGCCCTCAAGAGAATTTTGTTGTGGAAAAAATTCAATGGAAATCTAAGGATAAAAAATTTGATTTAGAAGGGACATTTATTCACCCGAAACCTTCTCAAGAAGGAATCCTCTTTCCTCTCCTTACCCTTCTCACTGATTCTGGGCCTAGTTCAGTCACGGGGTATGTTGGAGATTTGCGCAGTTATCCTCTCTCCTGTTTAAGTTTGTTGAAGAAAGGATATGCTCTCTTTATCCCCACTCAAAGAGGAGACGACGGCTATGGCGTTCAGTTTCGTCAAGGAATTTATAAGGAATTAGGAAAAGGAGATTTTGAAGATGTAATGAGTGGCATAGATACCTTGCTTGAAA
>JAIEOZ010000070.1 GCA_019750035.1 Alphaproteobacteria bacterium
AGCAGGAGGGGGCTGCTAAAGCATTTCCAAATAATAAAAGTAGGGAGGCGAAAAGATCGTGAGATCACCCCCACGAGTTGATTGCCATTGAGCATGTATAAATAATTCTCAGTCACTGAATTTGACATAATTTTTACTACAAGCAATTTTCTTTTAAAACCTAACTCTTTCTTTTTTTCTTTATGCACAAAGTCGGATGAACCGCCTATTTCGCCTTTCTCACAGTACTTAAAATGGTGTTTTAATAAAACAAGGACTTTAGATGCCTCTTCTCGTGCTTTGACGAAAAAGCTTCTTCCTGTCCCGGATTCTTAACTTATTATTCATTTATATTTTGGCTGAGATAAGTGCGCACAACCCAGGTAAATAATTCTCTGAAAGAACTACGCAGCAACCTTTTTCTGGCTTTTTTTATTCTTTCCAAGGCCAATTCCTTTTGCGATACCTGTTCTAAGTTTAGCATAGTTAGGAGCAACCATAGGATAACTAGTAGGTAGATCCCACCGTTCCCGATATTGCTCGGGTGTCATATTATAAGCTGTTTTTAAGTGACGTTTTAACATTTTTAAACGGCGGCCGTCTTCAAGACAAATAATAAAATCTGGTGTGACAGAGTCTTCAATGGAAACCGCGGGATTTGAAGGCGCACCCAGGATAAAAGATTGTCTAACGTTGACATTGCATAAACTTTGGTGGACAAGCTGAATTAAACCAGGAAGATCTTCAGATTTTATCGTGTTGTTGGAAACATACGCGCCTACGATGCTGGCAACAAAAGAAGTCATGTCTGATAATTCATGTTTTTCTAGCATTCTAAAACTCCTATTATGATTTAAAAAATTTACTCTATATTGCATATTGAATAAAAAATATCAACATATTTTTTATTCAATATTTAACCTCTCATAGGAAGTTTTTTTATTACAGGAGCATAAATCTTAAAGTTTTCAAGAATATTCGCCTAAGTTTGATATAAAGTACAGGGAAGCACCTATAATAAATGCTTGTTATTTAACAACGCTTTTCTTATTAAACATCTCTTCCAGGATCGATTGTAAAGGCCCCTGTTTGCTTAAAATGCCGTATGTTTCGCGTCATAACATGTAATCCGTGGTACAATGCAGTCGCAGCAATTAAGCCATCACATGCTGGAATTATACTTCCCTCTGTCTGCGCACGAGCAGTAAGTTCTCCCCACATAAGAGAAATATCACGAGTAATCGGCAAAATACGATCGCTAAATTGGTGTTCTAAACCATTTAACCAATTCGTTAGCTCGTGCTTTTTTCTGCTGTCTGGCAAAAGAGCAATACCCTTAGCAATTTCTCCGATTGTTAATACGCTAAGAAAAAGGTCATCATCATCAAAAGGAGCAAGGGCCTCTCTTATAGAGTGATTCTCTTTAGACCTGCGTAATTCTGCTAAGATGCAAGTATCCAGTAAGAGCTTCACAATGCAATATCTCTGCTAGGGCTTTCATCGCGAGTAATATCTAAGCCTTCAAAAGAAGGTGCCTTCATCAGATAGTCTTTAAAGCGAGGGCGTGCACCAGTCAATCGTTGATATTCTGTTTCAGATAAAATAATTACCGATTGGTTTCGCCGCTTCACCCTTTGTGGTCCGCTGGTTAAAGCTAAGGTCACAACCTCACTCAAACGATTTTTTGCTTCTGCTAATTGCCAACTCATCATTTTTTCCTTAAAAAATCTAGACAGACTAGATTATAGTATATAAGAAATAATCTTAATTACAAGAAAAATAGACTAATATCCTCTGAGTTTTGGATACAAGATTCCGAAAATTTGAGAAACTTATTTAATATCTATTGGTTTGTTCTCCCATAATTAGATATAAATCAAAGGGAAATTTCTCTTTGATTGATCTTTGAAACTTCTTGAATAATGTCGTGAGTTATTACTTTTAATGAAATTTGTGCTTTTATCTGTTTATTCTCACTTAATGTCATAAATTCTAGGGACTTAGAACTCCTCAAAAGTAAGTCTCCTTCTTTTCTTCGAAGAAATTCAACTTCATGTGACCCTAATCCTTTTGACGAATGGGCGTAGTCTCTTTTCTCGATCTCTCGTGAAATTTGGACCATGCTCTCAATTTGACCACTGGTGGGTTTCTCTCCATGGGTTTCTTTATATCTTAGAA
>JAIEOZ010000133.1 GCA_019750035.1 Alphaproteobacteria bacterium
GGACTCCGTATCCAATAGTACTGTTGCCTAATTGAAGGCCTCCCATATTCACCATACAAAAGGGAACACGCGTGACATCTACTAGCCTCACTGGTTCCCAAAACCCCACAGGAACACCAGGAACAAGCAGAGGAGGTTTCGGACAAAAGCAAGGAATTTGAGGGGGATTAGGGATATCTTCCCGCCCTCCTCCACTCACATTTATAGCCCCGATAGAGATAGGAAAGAGGCAAGACCAGCAAATATCCGTTATGGGGTTTACAAAACGCCCCTGACATGTTTTGCTCACTGCGGGAGCATTAAAAAAAATAACAGGGAGAAAATAATGTATGACCAAAAGTATTCTAAAGATTTGCCTTTTTCTTAATGTTTTATGTGTGTTCGTTTCTTCTCGAGCTTTATCCAAGCCCTTTTTTACTTTGGAAACAATGGAGGAGATGAATTTTGAAAAAATCACCAATGGGCTGATATCTGGGGATGCTATCTTAGTCCTTTTATTTATGGTTTTTGTCTTATACGTCCATTGTTTTCCCCCCATAAAGAACATCAAAAGAGAATAAAAATTCATTCTTTATCCTCTCTCTTGATTTTTGGGTCAGAAGCCCGAAGACAAACTTCTTGAATGTGTAAGCGAGTTTTTTCTTGAGCCACAAGAGCTGGAACTTGAGTAATCCCAAGCTTTTTTGTGAGAATGCCTCCTTGATCAAAATACACAGGAATTTTGAATTCCTCTGAAAGGGCCAAAGGCTTTCCTTTTATAAGAATGAGTTTCAGAGATCCTTGCTGTAGTTTCTCCTTGGCAAAATTCTTTTGTTCCTCATCATCTGCGTCAAAGAAAAGGAGATTTTGAGAGAGGCTGACAGTCTCAAGGGGATTTATCTTGGTACCTTTTTTATAAAAGACATGGCCCTGATGATCGACAAGATCTGCTTTTACTACATAGGTAGGATCATAATAAAAAACTCGTCCTTGTGTAGCCCTTGTTATGCCCTCAACAGGCTTGGGTCTTTCAACAGCAGCCTTACCCTTCTTTTGAAGAATATGGTTATGACGCTCCAGTTCTCCGTTTTCCTCAATCACCTTTAACTTTTGCTGGATAAGCTGGATAGGGTCTTCTTCCTCAATAGGGAACAGAACTCCATGAGCCCCTAAATCCCTTGCCAGGGAACAGTGACCAGAAGCCAGAATTGCAGTGATGCAGACTAGCGTCTTAAGAAAGAAAAGACATGTTTTTGAGGAATTTTTCCTCATCTTTATAGAGGATGTCACAGACCAGAATTTTTTTTCTGCAATACTGTAACACTGCAAAACTGCTATACTGATTCTACGCCACTGGTTTCTGCAACCCTGCAACACTGTTTTCACCATGTGCAAATTGCCTTCCCCCATATCTTATCTATGGAAACAAGGCCAAACTCTTTATAGCGGGAGTCAAAGCTTCGAAGATGATCTCCAGCAACAAAGAGATATCCTTCAGGCACAATGGCCACTGAAAGAGGCGTTAAAGGCTGATCTTCTTTTGTTTTATCTAAAAGAGGAAGAATTGTAGAAAGGGTTATTTGACTTTCTGCATTTTTAGATTCTATCTTCAGTTTTTCTTTGTCCCAGACGATCCTATCCCCTGGAAAACCTAACACACGCTTAGCAAGAGGCTTCTCTCTCACATAAGAAATAGGATGATTTGAGATGAGAACAATATCGCCTCGTTTGAATGAAGTACTTTTCAAAAACAAAACATACTGAATTCCCTCTAAACTCTCTGACACACATTTTCTTAGTTTTGTTTGAGAAGTAACGCCCCAGCAAAGAAGAAAAAGCGTGCCTAAGCCCAAGCTTAATTTTAAGAGCTTGGCTTTCATGGCTGATCCTTTGTTTGTTGACCTTCAGCTTGTTGAAGTCGCAGTTTTACTTCTTCTGTAAAATCGGGAACTCTGTGGGTGGCAAAAGCATCGCGCTCTAAAAGAAGCACTTTTTTCTCTGCCATCAGACTTTCAAGCACCTCATCATAAAGATTCAAAAAGGAAGACAGCTTGTCTTCAAGCTCTTTATCAGAAACATGAGCACTCGCAAGAGCTTGAGCGCGATCATGGAGAATTTCTTCTCGATCAACACTTCCTATCCTATTGGCTAACCAATCATTCGAAGATGAGTCATCTAAAGGAGTTTTATTAAGAAC
>JAIEOZ010000237.1 GCA_019750035.1 Alphaproteobacteria bacterium
GTTAGCGGCGGGTAAGTGCTTGTAACATTTACTCGTCGCGCTCTCCCATTGTGAGAGAACTTTTTAACTATAACCTCTTAGCTAAACCAATTCAAGAGAAAACTTCAAAAGTTAATCTCGTGAAGTTTCCTGATTTATATGTTTTTTCAATTAGTTATGCAAAAATCTAATTTCCTATTTGCATTTTTATACTCATGAGTTTTATACTCTAGGGTATAAGAATTGAGGAAAAATGGACTTTATCAATAGAAAAAAAGAACTCCTTTTTCTCGAGGAAAAGTGGAATGAACCGGGCTCCCAATTCATCGTCCTTTGGGGAAAGAGAAGAGTTGGAAAAACTGAACTCGTCAAACAATTTATCAAGGATAAGTCCCATATTTATTTCCTCTCTGAAAGCACAAATGAACGTGAACAACTCAAAAGGTTTTCATTGGCTGTAGGCCATTTGTTTCAGGAGCCTCTCTTAGAAACACGCGGGTTTGCAGAATGGGAAGAGAGCTTTAAGTATATAAAAGAAAAGAAGTTAAAGTTTGTGCTTGCCATAGACGAATTTCCTTACCTGATTGAATCAAATCGGGCCATTCCAAGTCTCTTTCAAAAAGCGTGGGATGAGTATTGGTCCAAGAGCAATGTTTTCCTTATTCTTCTGGGTTCCAGCATTGCGATGATGGAGACAGAAGTTCTAGGATATAAATCGCCTCTTTATGGAAGAAGAACGGGTCAATGGAAAGTTGCTCCGATGACTTTCGAATCTGTCAGCCATTTTAGGGAAGGCAAGCCATTTGAAGACAGGCTTATGCACTATTCCGTCGCTGGTGGTATGCCAGCGTATTGGCTTCAATTTTCTCCAAAAAAGAACTTTACTTCAAACTTAAAGGACCATGTTCTTAAGAAAGGTCAGGTTCTTTATGAAGAGGTGGAATTCCTCTTAAGAGAGGAACTTCGAGAACCTCGGTATTATTTTGCCCTTCTTCAAGCCATAGCCCAAGGAAAAAGAAAGCTTTCTGAGATTGTGAATGCGACAGGGCTCCCTTCTTCTGTTGCCAACAAGTATCTCGGAGTTCTTGCAGATCTTAATATATTAGAACGAGAGATATCCGTTACAGAAGAAAAACCACTTAAGAGTAAGAAGGGTCTTTATACAATAACGGACGAATTTTGTCAGTTCTGGTTTAAAAACATATTTCCCCGAAAAGGGGAACTTGAAATGGATATGGAGGATCCTGTTCTAAATGACATAAAAGCCAGCTTACCTCAATATTTGTCGTTCATTTATGAAAAAATTGCGAAGGAGCTTCTCATCCAACATTCAGAACATTTTTTTCCCTTTGCAAAGATTGGGAGATGGTGGGAGAAAAATGAGGAAATTGACGTTGTCGGTCTCAATCCAGCTTTAAACAAGATTCTCTTTTGTGAGGCAAAATGGACATCAAAACCAGTAGGTATTGATATTTACGAGTCTCTAAAGGAAAAATCTAGCAAAGTGATTTGGGGCAATGAAAACAGAGAAGAATATTTTTGCCTCTTTAGCAAGCAAGGCTTTACTGATGCCATGCTCGAGAGAGCAAAAAGAGAAAAAGTTTCCCTTTTTAGAGGGGAAGAATATCTCAAGGTTACTCTGAAATAAGCTTATCCAGCCTGCTGTTTTTGCTCATAGCAGCCGTTTATCCTTCACTTTGGAACGTAATTCGAAAGTGAAGAATAAACATGATGACTCTTGAAACAAGATTTATAGGAGTTATCAAACTTCAATTCAACGTCGGGAAATTCTGCTCCTCTAAGGTTGCGAGGGCTGCTTGGATTTTTTGAGTGAGCCAGTCTTGGTGAGGGTCATCTTCAGCCAAGGCAGATAAAAGAGCTATGAAGGCATCCAAATAAGCGATGCGATGAGCTTGGAGAGGATTCTGGTTCCCGTCGACCTCAGCAATGGCGATTCGTTCTTCATATTCTTCATATTGGTAAAAAGAATTTTGACCTAAAACTCCCCCGGTAGGAACTGACAACACATTCGCGTTCGTTTTGAATCTGTCAGTGTTGTCAGTGTTCATTTCTTTTTCTGCTGCAATTTTTTTCTCAGTCTTTTCTCGCGTGAGGACATCGTCATATTCCATAATGGCAGTACGTTCGTTGAATTCATAAAGAAAGTTATCTGCCTCACCTTTGCAGCCAACCTCAGAATTTGTTCCACA
>JAIEOZ010000039.1 GCA_019750035.1 Alphaproteobacteria bacterium
CAGAGTAATCTGAGTTTGTGCTGAAAAGAGGAGCATAGAGATTAAAACCCTAAATTTTGCGGGAGGGATATAGGATTTAAATTAATTCATTAGGGAGTTGCGTTTGAATTTCTTCTCTCGCTACTTCTTTATCTGAATAACCAAATCCTATATGGAAAAAAATCTATTTCTAAACTATTCCCCTGACCCACACATTTCCGGTTCTAATTGGTCTATGTCCATAAGATCTAATTTAGCTGTGAAATACTCAAAGGTTTTGAAATAACTCCCTATCAAAAAAGCTAGAGAAGTTTTTTCGCGATCCACCAAGTATTCACAGATTTTCTTTAAGGCTAAACTATCATCTAAAGCGTCATGCACTGCGGTTTGATCCACAGAGCAATATGCTGCTAATGTTCTTAATTTATGATTTCTGGTATCTTTGAATAAATCACGACAACAAGACAAGGGATCTGCTAGGTATTTGACGTTATCTGTTATGGAAAGACCATGTTTTTTGTAAAACTTGGCCAATACCGGTCCGTCAAACGAAATACCATTGTAGAACACAAGTATTATTGGTTTATTGAAAGCTTTAAGCCATTTGTTGAACTTATTCAAAGCGTCTACCTCGGTAGTGGAGGGTAAAGCTCTACCATCGCGATAAAGTTGTTTATCCTTCACTTCGAAATAGAGACCATGAATGTTAGTTCCTCTAAGTGGCAAGGGCTCCCCTGGATTTATGAAGCTACAAAAAGTATCTCCATCCTGGGTTACCGCTGCTATTTGCAATATTTTAAGCTTTCTCAGTGATTCAGTCTCGATATCAGCATAAATTAAGAATAGTTTATCAAGATTTTCTGCCCTCGGGTCTACTTTTACAACCATGGGTTTTAGAAGCTTTTTGAAGAAGTCTGAGTACCGTACTTAATTTAGTTTTTTCTGCAGAAGTTTCAGAGAATGTAAGGGTGTGCAGTGTCTCACAGTCTAGCAAAAAGAGCACTCCTACACTTAGTATCTGATTTTTTAAATGAGCTCGCAAAAAGTAGTTCCGTATCTTCAAACAGATTTGCTGCTAGATTGAATCGTCCTGGTTGTGACACATCAACCCAATCAAATTAAAGATACTTCCCTAAATCCCACTAGTTCAAATAATGCACAGTAAGATAGGAATCTTCTAAATTTTCGCGTGTCCAGAAACTCTACACACTGATCCATACAGTCCGATCCACTTCTTTTAGAAAATCTATTATTTGTCTAACAGTACCAGGTCCTTCAAAAAAGTTTCTTCCTAAGGGAAGTAAATTGCGTTCTAAGAAAAAGTAAAAGTTTTTACGCCTTAACTTAATCTTTAACAAGTCTTTCAATACAAAAATAAAAGTTCGTACCTGGAGTGGTGTGCGAGAGAATTCAAAAAATTGAATGCTCCGTTAAACCAACCTTCTTAACTTTTATACAAAAAACTTATTACCTAACCAGTAAGGAGGGGTGGTGAAAATCTCAATTGCTAAACAATTACCTCCTGCTGCGTTCTATTTTTAGGTAGTCTTCTGTCAATAAGTTTTGGTTCGAAATTCTATTTTTGCGTATGCGTGTCTAATCTATCTCTAAGAGGTGATGAAAATTTATGTTTTCATTTGTTTTTGCCATTTTTCATGTATTAGTGTTACTAATTTTTACACTCATGTGGGAGAGGGTCAAATGTTTACTTTCTCACATTTGCAACTTTCAGGTATGCGTAGTATACATAGCACACAAAAAGATTTTAGTTACACCAATCATGGCAAAATAAAAACAAAAATTCAAATCCACTCGGTGGTATTAACTTTGTACACAATCCTTTTCAAAGTTTTATGGCCAGTAAAACTTCTAATAAGCATTGGTCAAAAGTCAATTCTACTTATCGTCTAAAAGTAAGAAACAAGGAAAGTGAAAAATTTGAGGAAAGAAAGAAGATGGAGTTTTTAGGAAAGAAAGAGAATAGAGTAGTGCCTAGGACTTTTTTGTAAAATATGCCAGCACATATTTTACCACGCTATTTTAAGGGTAGAGTAGAGAAGTGGATGGAAAGAAAGATTGATCAGATTTTCTCTATGATAGACATTTTACAGAAAAGATTTATAGCATCTCTAGAAACCTAATTTTTGTAACAACGTCTAAATCACCACAACATCTCTAAAACACCGCTCAAAACATAACATCCTAAAGAG
>JAIEOZ010000007.1 GCA_019750035.1 Alphaproteobacteria bacterium
ATGATAACCATCCATAATATACAAACAGTTTTCCCTTGAAAGAACCATAATTACAGGAGACGCTATTTTTTCCCAAAAAGTCTGCCAATTAATTGTAGACAAAAAAGTAGACTATTATTTGCCAGGTGACTCGAAGCCAATAGAAAAAGGGAAAAGAAACTTGCAAAACTGTTTCTGCTATAACGAGTTTAACAGAACAAAAAGCTTCTGCTGAAAACCTGTTAATTCTCAACCATAATCACTGGACAATAGAAAATCAGTTGCACAGAGTAAGAGATATGACTTTTAATGAAGATAGATCAACCAAAGGATCTTGCAATTCATGACTTCCCTACAAGACAGCTACCCAAGTCATCAAACGAGTTAACTCAACACCTGCCTATGCCCTCCATTTAGACTCAAGGTTTTCTAAGCAAATCCTTAACCTCATTATGGAGAACTAAATGACCCTGGAAAAAAGTATGTCTCAGAAAATGTTTGATAAACTGAACAAATCTATTCATTATACTGAAAAAAATAAGGTGGTGAACGTGTATAAGCGTCCGCATTTTGAAAAAATTATGAAAAGAATAGAAGGACCTCGATTCTTCATGCAAGTTTTAGCGGGTCCGCGCCAAGTTGGAAAATCAACTCTTGCTCATCAAGTAAGAGAGGCCATTTCTTTTCCTTCTCATTATGCTTCTACCGATGGATCTGCTTTACATGACTCTAAATGGATCGTACGACAATGGGAAATTGCTCGACAAATGGCAAAGAAAGCCAACAATGATTTAGGGGCTTTGCTTATTTTAGATGAAATTCAAAAAGTTCCTCATTGGTCTGAGTTCGTAAAAAAGCTTTGGGACGAAGATACTCTTAATAAATTGAATTTAAAAGTAATGCTCTTAGGTTCTGCTACGCTTCTCATTCAAACCGGCTTAGGAGAAAGTTTAGCAGGTCGATTTGAAGTTATTCCCATTTCTCATTGGTCATTTAAAGAGTGTTGTGAGGCATTTGACTGGACTCTCGATCAATTTGCCTATTTTGGAGGATATCCTGGTGCAGCTCAACTCATTAAGGATGAAGAAAGATGGTCAGATTACATTATTGATTCGATCATTGAAACGAGCATTTCTCGTGATGTTATGTTAATGACACGTATTTATAAGCCTGCTCTTTTGAGAGCTGTTTTTGAGTTAGGTTGCCGTTGTACGGGACGTATTCTCTCCTACCAAACAATGCTAGGTCAAATACAGGATGCTGGAAATATTTCTATACTGGCACATTACCTTGAGTTACTTTCAGAAGTAGGACTTATCGGAGGTTTGAAAAAATTTTCTACAGACCCGTTACATCAAAGGGCATCTAGTTCAAAACTCCAAGTTTTTAATACGGCTCTAACGACAGCTCAAAGCCATTTATCCTTTAAAGAAATGCGACAAGATGAAGACGCATGGAAAAAATTAATAGAATGTTGCATAGGAGGGCATATTATAAACTCAGCTCTTGGGACTAAAATTGAAGTTTTTTATTGGAAGAAAGAGAGTAATGAGGTCGATTTTGTCATACGTAAAGGCAAAACAGTCATAACAATTACGGTTGAAAATGATAAAAGGGGACTTAATTTGAGGGGAGTTGAAAGATTCACTCGTCTATATAGTCCTCAACACAATCTCTTTGTGGGAAAGCAAGGTATTCCAATTGATCAATTTCTTTTTACTCCCCTAGAATTTTGGATAGATTCTGCTGTAGAAAATCTTAGACACTCAGCTTAAGTCAAATTTATTTTAGATCAATTTCTCAGAAAATATTTATGAATTTGTATGAATCCGATATTCAACATCAAGTCCATAAACTGTCCTTAGCAAAATAGTAATTTTTTATTTTTACATTATTAAATTAAGAAAAAATTTATCTTTAAGTAATCAATTAGCATAGAATTTACAGCAGCAGTTCCATTGTGATAAAAGAAAAAATGAAGGTAGGCTTTCACCTTTACAAAATGGACATATTAATGTCTTGAGGCAGTATTTCCTTCATCTTACTCAAGCAATCCCATAGTTTAATTTTTTTCCTCTTTTTTATATTGTTTCTACATGAAAACTAAAAGACCCTGGCAATGCTGGTAATCTTCTATTTTTCCATAGCTGAAAAATAAAACGTATTATTGGAGCATTTTTCATCCTCAATCCTAATCATCCGACATGGAAAATT
>JAIEOZ010000286.1 GCA_019750035.1 Alphaproteobacteria bacterium
ACCTGCTGATCCACCTGTTGCTTCAGGTTGATATGCAGATCCTTGATACCCGGTTCCAGCTGAGCTACCTGCTGATCTACCTGTTGCTTCAGGTTGATATGCAGATCCTTGATACCCGGTTCCAGCTGAACTACCTCTTGACTCACCTGATTCCTCAGGTTCAAACATGACGTCCATTGTTTTAGGCTGGTTCGTTGTTTCTGTTGAGGAATTTTGAGCAGTAGCCCAGCTGACTGAAAGCGCAAGCGCTGAAATAGATAATGATAATTTTTTAATCATTTTTTAATATCTCCTGTTTTTTTAAAATTTTCTTTATTTTATTGATGTTAATGTAAATATCAGTCTATGATAAAAATGTCAATATGTCTATTCTCATTTACTGTCTTGATGGGTGGAGGGAAAAGTGCTTTGGTAGCGGCGTATCCTTTTAGCCCACGGGGCCGATGCAATTGCATCTTCAGTAAGTCTTACATTTCCGAATGTTGTTGCCTGGAGGTGGCATGTGCCACCAATAGGAAACGTAAAGATGGGAATAGTGTGTTCGAAGTCTGCATTTGCAATGATCGGGATGGATTTCAAAGCAGGCTTTGTGGAAAAGATGTAATCCAACTTCTCGTGAGTGTCATCCCAAAGCTATTTTTGAACCGTCCAATCACAAGGGCCTGAACTTTCTCAAAATCAGAAGCCTGAATGAGAGATTGTAGGTTACGCCCTTTTTGTATGGCAAATGAACTGAAATGCACGTCTGAATAGGTCTTTAAGAGCGAGTTTTCTATTTTCAATTGAAACAATGCCCATACCCTTTGAGGGAGCAATGACGCGAACTTCATCGCCGGATTTGAGCTTATTTGAAAAAAGTGATTGCATCAAAAAGGCTCCCTTAAATTTTTAATCATCAAAAAATGCGTGCCAATCAATCTACACTTCATTTTTTCTTAACATTTGTAGCCCGTTGTTCTATCTTTTGCCAAGTCTACGTCATGAGCTATTCTACAGGAAAATCAAAAATGACACAGTTTGATCGCATTCTTATTATTGGTAACTCTGGATCAGGAAAAACCTGGGTAGGGAGAGCTTTATCTGAAAGAAAAATGATCTCCTTGTTTCATATGGATAACATTAGATGGGACCAAAGTGGGTATGAAATTCGCCGCTCAGCAACGGATATTGAAAGGGATTTGGAGGCTATTAAGCATCAGGATCAATG
Source organism: Alphaproteobacteria bacterium (assembly GCA_019750035.1). Taxonomy (GTDB): domain Bacteria; phylum Pseudomonadota; class Alphaproteobacteria; order UBA9655; family UBA9655; genus UBA9655. Next base: position 1,208 of record JAIEOZ010000286.1, read on the forward strand.
GGTTCTGGAGGGTGTATTTGGGAAAATGGCACAAAGTTGCCTTTCTTGTGCAGACTTACTGATTTGGCTGGATTTGCCATGGGAAGAATGTAAGAAAAATCTGCTTGTTCGAGGTCCTCAGTTTGAAAATGTCCTTACCCCCTAGCTCTATAATGGAAATGCTGAAAGGGTGTGAATAGGGTTGATGAAGCTGCTTTCTTCGAGGATAATTAAAGATTATTTTAGCATTTCTTGGAAAATCCTATGGATGATTTGATTCAAGCGGCCCATAAAACACAAGAATATTTCCTTTGGGCTCTGTCAAAAGAGATTTTTGATGACAGAGGTGTCACCGCTTTTGCTCCAGGTATAAATGAACCTAATCTCAATTTTGCGATGCAAACGGGGGATTTTGGGAATGACATAGAAAAAATCCTTTCCCTCGTGGAAGAATTTTATGAAGCGAGACATATTCCCTGGTCATGGGTGATTAATCCTTCAAGAGATCAAGAAAACTTAAAAACTGTGCTTAAAAAACGAGGGTATACGTTAATCTCTAATTATCCTATTTTTGTAGGGTTTTTGGAAGATGTCTTTCTGAATGATCCCTTAAAGACTTTTACGATTCAAGAAATAGGGGAAGAACAGCTTTTAGAATGGATAGCGCCTCTTCAAGAAGCTTTTCAAGGCACAAAAGTAAATGCTCATCTTTATCTTGAAGCCCACCATTTGGCTTTGAAAAAGAAAGCTAACTTCCGTCATTTTGTGACTTATGTTAAGGGGAAACCCGTTTCGGCAGCAACGCTCTCGTTGAGTTCCTATGGGGCGCGGCTTGATGATTTAGGGACAACACACGCCTATCAGAGAAAAGGATTTGGCAGAGCGATGACTTTGTATGCAATGAAAATTGCGAAGGAATTAGGCTATGAATGGGTTTGCCTTGAGGCCTCTGACCAAGGCGCGCTCCTTTATGAGAGTATGGGATTTAAGGAGCTCTATCGTAACGAAATTTATGGGA
>JAIEOZ010000279.1 GCA_019750035.1 Alphaproteobacteria bacterium
TAATTAATATCGAGTATGTTGTAGCCTTGACTCAAAATCTGATGTATTTCCTCCATGTAAACAGGAACTGAAAATGCGTGAGGACCGCCATGTAAAGACACAATTAATGGTTTCTTTGTGCCTGTATAAGGTTGTGAATAATAAATGACGGGAATATCTCTTTGATTACTTTCATTCTTCACCATAAGTGTATTCACGTAATAAGGAGAGTCCTCACACATGGGTTTTGTGTAAAGTTCATGTTGCGAAAAGAGTCTTCCATCTACACTAGAGCCAATTGAAATTTCTTGCACAGCTTTTGGATTTTTTAAGTCTTCATGGTATAAAAGCACCCCATTATCTTGGGAAGCGTACTTAATTTTCCGTAAGGTTGTTTGAAATTGACGATCTCCCTGAGGTATAAAACTGCCCGTTCCATCTGCTTGAAGCTCTTGCAAATCAAAGCCTTGTGTAGAGTTAAGTAAGGCATAACCTGCCTTTCCATCAGGGGATAAAAAATAATTTACGATGTCTTGATCAGTTTCATACGCAACCTTTAATTTGTTTTGCGAAATATCATATTGAATAAGCCTGTTAAATTTGTTGTCTTTTCCAGAATAAGACAGAAAATAAACATTATTTTTCCGCACGCGTACTTTATAAAATGTATTCTCTTCTTGATGTTCACCAATTAACTGAATACGCTTATATTTTTTATTTATCAAATCAAGTACCGCCAGAAAAGTTCCGTGTTTTTGCTTAGGATGTCTATCATCAACGACCAAATAACTTCCATTTTCACTTAATTGACCATAAGTGATAGCATGCGCTTGAAGAGGAAACGTTTCAAATCGAGTGCCATCTTGAGGATCGATAATATGAATATTTGTAAAAGGTGTTGGATCTTCGGTGACAAGTTTCTTGCGTAAATCTTCTATTAATTGCTCTGTTGTCCTAAGCTCTTCCTCTATTTTCTGCTGTTGAGCGGAGAATTCTTTATTAAGGGCTTCACAAGCCTGGGTTTCTAAGTTTTGATATAAGAGTTGAAGTTCAGAAAAAGTATTTTCTTGTTCTTGATCTAAAGAAGCAATTTGTGAAGCTCTTTCTGCGTCATCATACGCAATAGCTGAACGTCTCTGGAAAAATTCATCGTTGAGATCAGCTATTTTAGAAAATTTCTCCTGTATCAATTCGTTTATCTTGCTTGAGTGCTGATCAATTTGTTGAAAGGTTATTGCAAATTTTCGCTTATTTAAGTCATCAACTTGTGTTTGTAAGGTGTCTATTCCTTTGTTGAGGTGATCGTTTTGCTCCTTTTCTTCTTTCTTTAAAGAAAGTGTGCCGTTGGGACAAACCTCTGCAAAATAGAGTTTATTGCCATTTTGTGAATAGGTTAGCAAATTAAAATAAGAAAAAGGAGAAGCTGCAGCTATTGTCTGTCCTTCATAATGTGGCTGATGAAAGTGCGTACGATCGAAGCGTACTAAATGCTCAGACGCATTAATGGTAACAAGACTTGTTTCTTGAGGATGAATAAGTACGTCGCTGAAAGGATGACCTGTTTGAATACTCCAGCTCTCTATGAGTTTTTTATTAATATCATACAGCGTTGCTTCACCTGTGATGAAATCGTCCTTAATAGTGAGTTGAAAAATAGATCCCTGTGGCGTAAAACCAAATTTAAATTTTGTTGCATGAGCTTGAGTACAAGCAAAAAGGGTAACAAGACTTGTAAACATTAATAACGTTTTCATAAATCACCTATAATAAAATGAGGATTTCATATTATTTAATTATTATTTTATTTGTCAATAAAAATATGAAATAAAATAATATCAGTCAATTATTATAAGTCAATGTACTATAATGTAAAAATCAGTTGTCAAAAGAACTTAGGCAGGTCATTTTATTATTTTCTTTTTACGATTAAAAGAATCAAAATATGCTCAAATTTTAAAAGCGTTAAACATAGACATTGATTTATAGGGAGGTCAAAAATGAACAATTCACTTAAAAAATTCTTTTTCAATACAGCAATGATGGGAAATCTTTGTTTCTTGTGAAATCCCCCAAGCTTTGGAGGGGAAGATGAGCAAGAACGGTCTTATCTAATAATATGAAAAGTTTAAATCTGGTGGAGCCACGGGGAATCGAACCCCGGACCTCTACAATGCCATTGTAGCGCTCTCCCAACTGAGCTATGACCCCTTGTGGATTCTCAGAAATTAGTGACATAGTTT
>JAIEOZ010000158.1 GCA_019750035.1 Alphaproteobacteria bacterium
ACTTTTGAATGGCGTGGTACGGACGCCTGGGCTGTAAACCTTGAACAATATCATTAGGAGAAGATGAAATGAGAAAAGTTGAATATTTTGTTACAAAACGCTCTAAGAGGATACCCACACATCCTGGAATTATTCTTAAAGAGGACGTTCTACCTAATTTAGGATTGTCCATTACTTTAACTGCTAAAGAGCTTGGAGTTTCTCGCCAAACTCTCCACAGAATTTTGAAGGGATCACACCCTATAACTCCTGCCATGGCCTTGCGACTTGGGCGCTTTTGCGGCAATAATCCCGCAATGTGGCTCAGAATGCAGCAGGTCTATGACTTAAAAAAAGCCGAAATAGAATTGGAAGATGAGTTGAAGAAGATTCCCTTACATGTTGCCCGCGTACATTAAAAATAAAACTTTCTACTGCAAGGCGTATGCCATATTGCAAGTTTAGAAATTTTTTTGTTATGAATACACCTTTATATTTTTTCTACTTCAGAGAGATATTCTCATCTGTAGTCGTTAGTAGAAAATGATTTTTGTAAAATAGAAAGGTATGATGACAAACGGTCATCTCGCTCGCGGATTCAAACAATAGGTCCGGTTGCACTTATTGTTTGAATCCGCGAAGATGCCAAACAAATACTATATCCCTACACCTGTTTTTGACACCTTTGAGGAAGTGATGGCTCAGCATAAAAAGGTTTATGCTGATGAGAACCCCCTTCATATTATTTCTCAGTGGCTCCATCATTGCTTCTCCTTAACAAAAGTTACGGTGCCCCTATTTGCCCCTAAAGATTATCAGATGGCTCTCAATTTCTTACACAGCTATCGAGGTAGCGCTGATACCTTTACGGCTTATCGTCGAGACCTAGAACGCTTTCTTCAATGGAGTTGGTTTGTTCGCAATCAATCACTCTTAGAGCATAAGCGAGAAGACATCGAATCCTTCATTGAATTCTGCCTAAAGCCTTCTAAACGTTGGATCGGATTAAAAACTGTTGCACGTTTCAGAACAATTCATGGAGAAAAGCGACCTAATCCTGAATGGCGACCTTTCGAGGCTCATATAAACAAAAAAAATCATAAAGATGGGCTTAAACTCAATAAAGATTCTTATCAGTTCTCACAGCAATCTTTGAAAGTTATGTTTGGTATCCTGAGCAGCTTTTATAACTATCTTCTCCAAGAGGAAGTCGCTCAGGTTAATCCCATTGCCTTAATCCGGCAAAAAAGTAAATTTATTCAAAAACAAGCTAAAATACAGCCCATTCGGCGTCTTTCTAACCAACAATGGGAAACCGTAGTCAATCTTGCGAAAGAAAAAGCACTTCAAGATATTACTCATGAACGAACGGTCTTTATCCTTTCGTGCCTCTATGGCATGTATTTGCGAATTTCTGAATTAACAGCAAGACCTCGTTGGACACCCACCATGGGAGATTTTTACAAAGATTCTGAAGGTAATTGGTGGTTTAAAACAGTAGGAAAAGGAAATAAGGCAAGACAGATCGCGGTAAGTAATGCCATGCTGGATGCTCTAAAGCATTATCGTGTGATCTATCTGAAGCTTCCCCCCTTCCCTTCTCTTGATGAAAAAATTTCACTGATCCCTCATGCTAAAAATCCCAACACACCCATGACCAGCGAGAGGCCCATACGGCGACTTGTACAAGTTTGTTTCGACCAAGCAGCTGATTACCTAGAAACCAATGGCAATCAAGAAGAAGCAAATAATCTTCGCATGGCAACGGTACATTGGCTAAGGCACACAGGAATATCTGAAGATGTAAAACATCGTCCCCGAGAGCACGTGCGTGACGACGCAGGTCATAGCTCAAGCGCTATTACAGATAAATACATCGATATTGAATTAAGAGAACGTCATAAAACGGCGAGAAATAAAATGCTCACCACAGAAAATATATAAAAATAATTGTATAGGCATTGCCCAATCCATTTTGTTAGAATTGTCAATAGAATAAACCTAAAGTACCATCAATAAACTATCTCAAACCTTTTGGTTTTTCTCAATACCCTTTGGTTTCGGATGCTCTATTTTTTCAGCTTTTTTATAGAATTTCACAACTAAAGCGGAATCGTGAATTTTTTTTTGATTCTTCTCTTGAATCTAAACCTTGAATATTTGGAATTTCCTCTCTTATTTCTTCTCTATTTAATATAGATAGAGTGTTTTGGATACTCGCATTTTCAAGAAAATTTTTCATTTCTT
>JAIEOZ010000082.1 GCA_019750035.1 Alphaproteobacteria bacterium
TTATAATTTTTCATTTTTTTCTCCTTTTCCTTTTGTTTTTAAAAAGTTGTTATTTTATGAACTTCCAAAAACTTTTTCTTGGAAGTTTATTAAAGGATATTCAAATAAAAGACTTATATGCTAGTTTAACTCATAGATAAATTTAAACTATTACTAAGAGATACGATGAGGTCATACTCAAGCTAACCTCTCTCCCTAGTTTATACAGGAGTAGCTAACTTACAATTTTTCCTTAATTTTTTGAGAATATGGACTTATAGACGCGTTCCATAACTTAAGAGAAAGAAATATAAAATTTTTAAAGAGCTCGCTGCTAAAGGAAACGCCTCTAGTGATTCCTTGGAATCCAAAAAATTATTGATGAAGATGCATATAATTTTTCATAGCTACAAGAAAAAAATAGATAAGAAAAGATATAAAAAAGACAATATATAGCACAGTATAAATTGTTCCATTAAATAAAAAAGCTGCTATCAACATAAAAAAGGTTGAAAATATATTTCGAGTTAAAGCAAAAATAGCTAAACCTGAATCTTCTCTACCCGCTGAGCATGATAAGACCTTAAGCATGGATAAAGGATTAACGAAGGCTAAGCTTATGCCAAGAATAGCTGGAAGGCAAAATAGGAGGAAAGCATTATAATAATTATTAACTAGAGGGAAAAACGCAAGAAAAGTCATTAAGATAACTATATAGAGAAAATAACTAAGCAACCCTACATTAAAAATTGTTTTCAGTCCACCGCGTTTCAATATATAAATATATACAGTCGAGGCTAATACATTTAAAAAAATCAGCCCTGTCCTAAATACGGAAAAATCTGAAGGACCCAGCCCAAGCATATCTATACAAAAAAACGGGCTATATAAATCGAACAAGGAAGAAACACAAAAATAAAGAGCCGGAATTACTGTTGCAAGGAAAAAGAGAGGAGATTTAAACAAACCCCAAAGTTCTTGAAGCGAAATTAAAAATGAAGGTGCGCTCGCTCTTTTCTTTTTCTGAAAAATTTCTGGTAAGTATATATAAAATAGTATGAGTAATATTGCTGATAAGACAAAAAGGAGAATAAAATTCCAACGCCAATGGTAGTGTACTAAAACCCAAGCACCTATTATAGGTGATGGAATAGTTACTAGTGAAGAAAATATTAAATTAAAGCCAAAATATTTACCAAGATCTAAGTCATTAGAAAATAAATTCGATAAAACTACAAATCCAAGGACTGAAACTCCAGCATCTCCTAAAACTTGCAGCGACCTCCCCATTAAAAATCCGAGGATATTGCTTGATAAAGCACAAATTAAAGAACCACAAGAAAAAAGCAATACACAAGTTATAAAAAGACGCCTTACTCCATAGCGAGTAGTTAAAAAATTTGTAAAAATATTTGATAATATGGCTAAGCCTGGACCAATCACTATGGATAATTGTATCATAAAATCTGTAACATCTAGCTCATCTCTTATGGTTGTGAGACAAGGAAATTGAAGATTTAAATTAATAGTTAGCAAGGCCATTAAAATTAAAACTAACCAAGCTCTAAAGCTAGAAGAATAAAAAATTGCATAGGAGCTATAAGTTTTTGAAATTGATTTTACTCCAATTCTACATAATATATTTGCTTAATTCATTTAATACATATCAATGATTATTATTTATTATAAATATATTTAATGTTGTTCTTGCAAATTCCTGACTTCACTGCTTGGCCTTACTCAAGTTAATATTCAGCATAAACTCTACATTTTTACAGTGTAAAATATTATAAAAATTAAACTCTATAATTTGTTTAATAAATGAATTAAAGTTTTATGATAACCAGAAATAAGAACTTTCTTTTTTAGAAGTTTTACGGTGAAACTCAAAGTTATGCTCTAAAAAATTGGCTAGCAAATAAGCCTATGGAGGAAACTCAGGCAAAAGAGAAAAAAGCGATGAGGAAAATTTAAATAACGGCAGAAATTCTCACGTTATAGGAGAAAATACGTATAGGACCTTCTAATATAAGCGCTTAAGAAAAGTAATTTTAACAATCGAGAATAAAATATATTTTTTGCAATTAAGTTTTAAAGATTTAAATAATGTTTATTTTACAAATAATTTTTATTAAAAACATAAGGAGGGTTACTGAAAAAAATGTTATTTCTTTCACCCCATATTGCTAACATGTTATAAACATGGCTCCCAAGATCACAGAAAAAAATCCTGGGAGACAAAGATATCATTTTCCAAATTTTATTTT
>JAIEOZ010000030.1 GCA_019750035.1 Alphaproteobacteria bacterium
CAACCTCATTATAAGCAGAAAGAATCTGATCTTTCGTGCTTTTTATAGAAACATCGGGAATATTTTTCTTTTTAGCACTCATATTTTTATCTTTTTGCCTCCTCATAAACTAGCTGTTAAATAAACTTTGCCCTCGCTCCCTATGAAAATCAACTCTAAAAACAGTTGTATGGTTTTATGGTTTAACAACCTAAAAACTGAGCCCCCTCCCCTTTTCAAGACCCAAGCCATTCCTTTAATTTTGACCACCTTAGTTGTGTAGTTTTTTCTTTGATAGCAATAGCTAATGCTTTCTTTTGACCTACGATGACAACCAAACTCTTTCCCCGAGTCACGCCTGTGTAAAGTAAGTTACGTTTCAGCATTGGATAGTGTTGCATCATAAGAGGAATGATAACGGCAGGATATTCTGAACCCTGTGCCTTATGAATGGTCGTCGCATAGGCTAAAACAATCTCATCCAACTCATCAAAGTCATAAAGAATTTCTTTCCCTTCAAACGTAATCGTCAATTCTTTCGTTTCAGGATCAATATGATTGATAAAGCCAATATCTCCATTATAGGTTTCTTTGTCGTAATTATTGACAATCTGCATCACTTTATCATTTAAACAAAAAGTCCATCCAAAGCGCTCTACCTTCAGTGAGGGATTAGGATTGAGAGTTTTTTGAAGTTCACTATTCATAGCTCTTGCGCCCATCGATCCTCTGTTCATAGGGCATAAAACTTGGATATCGGTCAGAGAATTAAATCCAAAACGCTGAGGAATACGTTTTTGAACAATCTCAAGGATCTTTTGAGTGGCTTCTTCTGCTTCCTGAGTTTTTATAAAATAAAAGTCAGAAGTTTCTTGGCTCTGAGGAAGGTTTGGCATCAAACCTTCATTGATCCGGTGAGCATTGAGAATAATTCGACTTGAGGCTGCTTGTCGAAAAATTTCTGAGAGCCGAGCCACGGGAAGCGCATGGGACTTAATAATATCAATGAGAACATTTCCTGGTCCTATAGAAGGCAGTTGATCGGCATCCCCTATAAGAAACAAAGCACTTTCTGCGGGAAGAGCTTTCAATAAGGAATTCATAAGAGGAATATCAACCATGGAAACTTCATCAACAATAAGAAGTTGGCAATTGAGAGGAAAGTGTGTCCCTCTTTTAAATCCCCCAGTTTTAGGATCAATTTCAAGCAGCCGATGAATGGTTTTAGCCTCTATCCCTGTACACTCTGAAAGTCGCTTAGCCGCCCTTCCTGTTGGAGCACACAAAGAAACCTTTATCCCTTTTGTTGTTAAAATTGTCAGGAGGCTTTTAACAAGTGTCGTTTTACCAACACCTGGCCCTCCTGTAATTGTTAGAAATTTGGAGGTAAGGGCCTTTTGTATGGCTTCTTTTTGGCTTGCAGAAAGCGTAAGAGATAACTTCTTTTCAACCCAGGAGGTAATTTGATCCACATCAATATTCCCCCAAGGTAATCTCCCCTGCGCAATATTTTTAAGAAAGCGAGCGACAGAATGCTCAGAATGATAAAGACCCTTCAAAAATACGCACTCTTCATTCTCAATTTTGGCCTGAACAAGTTCTCCTGTTTCAAGCTCTACGTGAAGAGCTTTACAGAGAATATCTTGGGGGACTTCTAAAAGCTTCTCAGCTCTAATGAGAAGATCTTTTATCGGAAGAGCACAATGACCTTCGTCCATGCTTTCAAGGAGAATATGATTGAGCCCGGCTTGAGCTCTCATAAGGGACTCTTTTTCAATCCCTATTTTTTGAGCAATTTGATCAGCTGAAATAAATCCTATTCCTCTCACGTCACGGGCAAGCCGATAGGGATTTTCTGTAATAACCTGGATGGCCTCAGCACCAAAGGTCTTATAAATCCTTACAGCTCTTGAGGTACTGATTCCATATTGATGGAGAAAGAGCATAATCTCACGAACGGCCTTTTGATCTGCCCATCCTTTTACAATAAGAGAAGAGCGATGAGACCCTATGCCCTCAATTGTTTGCAGTTTTTCAGGCGTTCCTTCGATAATCTCAAAGACAGAAGTCTTAAAAGCTCGGACAAGCTTTTTCGCATACACTGGGCCAATTCCTTTGATCATTCCTGACCCTAAGTATTTTTCAATACCCTCTTCTGTGGTTGGGGGAGCGGCTTTTAAAAATTGTGCTTTGAACTGAGGCCCATGAGTTTTGTTATTAACCCATACTCCTGAAGCTTGAAGAAATTCTCCGGCCGAAATAGAGCTAGAATGACCTAC
>JAIEOZ010000141.1 GCA_019750035.1 Alphaproteobacteria bacterium
TACCTCAAACACGGTCGTCCTAAAATAGACTGTCCCTATATCTTTGTAAGACATCTGGCTCCTTTTACAACCTTTGCAGAAGGAGATCACTTAACCCAACTGATCAAAAGATATATGGAGCTTGCTCATCTTCCGACGTTAAAAAAGAGAAGGGGAATGCATTCTCTTCGCCATACTATGGCCAGTGTACTTCTTGAAAAGGACACTCCTCTTTCTATCATCTCCGACATTCTTGGCCATGCTGATGCTGACTCAACGGCAGTGTATCTGAAAGTGAATATAAAAAGATTGAAGGAATGTGCCCTTAGTTTTGAGGAGGGACTGACCCATGCATAACATCACTTATAAAGGTCCCTTTAAAGATCATATTCAAAACTTCGTAGCGCTAAAACAAGCCGTTGGGTACAAGTATGATACCGAAGCCCATCATTTAAGACGCTTTGATCAATTTACAGTGGATACATACCTAGAATCTGCTGCCCTTACAAAGGAAACTGTCCTTGATTGGTGTAGAAAGAAAGATTATGAAGCTCAAGCAAATCAGTGCGCCCGTGCCTCTATTATCCGTGAGTTCGGAAAATATCTAGAGTCCATCGGAGCCAAGGTTTATATCCTTCCAAAAGGATATTATCCTACGGAACCCCAATATATGCCTTATATTTATACCTACGATGAGCTGACAAGATTTTTTGCAGAGACGGATAAATGTCGATATTCTTGTGAATGCCCCTACCGACATCATATTATGCCTGTGATCTTTCGCATGATTTATATGTGTGGACTAAGATTGTCAGAAGCACGACTGCTCAAGCTCGCTGATGTTGACCTTGAAAAGGGTATCCTCACTATCAATCACTCCAAAAAAGATAATAGTCGTTTGGTCGTTATGTCAGATTCTTTAACGGAAAGGTGTCGAGATTATTCAAAAAAGGTGCATCCTCATCCGAGTTCAGAGGATTGCTACTTCCCAGCCCTTGAAGACAAGCCAATGACTCTAGGTAATCTTTATAAAAACTTTCGTCGGTTTTTGTGGCGAGCGAGGATTTCCCATAGGGGGAAAGGAAAGGGCCCCCGTATTCATGATCTTCGTCATACATATGCGGTCCATTGCTTAAAAAAATGGTCGGAACAAGAAAAGGATCTCACGGTATATCTCCCTATCCTTAAAACCTATATGGGTCATGATTCTTTTAATGATACGGCCTATTACCTACGCATGACGGCAGATGTGTTCCCTGCCATCACCATAAAAATGGAAACCCGCTATCAGGAGCTTATTCCTCTCCTGGAAGGAGGTTCCGATGAAACCTACTGATTTTGCAAAATACCTTACGGAGTTTCTTGCAGGTTATCTGCCAGAACAGAAAAACGTCAGCAAGAATACGATTCGTTCCTATCGAGACACCTTTAAACTTTTGATTGCTTACTGTCAGAAAATCAAAGGAATACCCTCAGAGCGAATAACTCTCAACCTGCTTTCGAGCGAATGGATTACTGGCTTTTTAGGATGGTTGGAAGGAGAAAGAAAGTGCAGTATCTCGACTAGAAACCAGAGACTTGCAGCCCTGCACTCCTTTTTTAGGTATGTACAAGCAGAAGAGCCTGCGGGCATGTTCCATTTCCAGAAGGTAACCGCCATTCCCATTAAGAGAGTAAAGAGAACTGTGGTTGAATACCTAACCCCAGAGGCAATGAAGCTTCTTCTGGAACAGCCCGATAAGCATACGCCGAGAGGTAGGCGTGATCTTACGCTTATCAGCGTGCTATATGATTCCGGGGCACGTGTGCAGGAGCTAATCGATATGAGGGTCTGTGATGTTACTCTCCACGTTCCTGCTGTCCTCACCTTAACGGGCAAAGGGAATAAGAGCAGACGCGTTCCTCTCATGAAGAACGCAGCTTCCCTCCTTCAAAGTTACCTTATGGAAAACAAACTCGATAAACCTTGGAAAAACGAACAACCATTGTTTACCAATAGCCAGCATCATAAGCTGACACGCAAAGGGGTAACATACATCCTTTCAAAATATGTTGAGTCTGCGAGAAAAACGTCCACTCTCCTGCCTCATAAAGTGAATAACCACATGCTTCGTCACTCTAAGGCCATGCACCTGTTGCAAGCAGGAGTAAATCCCATCTACATTCGTGACTTCCTGGGGCATGTTGACTTAAAAACGACAGAAATCTACGCAAGGGCAGATACGGAGATGAAAAGGAAAGCAATTGAAAATGCATACCCTGATCTGATTGAGAGTAACCTTCCCGACTGGAGTAAAGATCAAGCACTTCTTTCTTGGTTATC
>JAIEOZ010000029.1 GCA_019750035.1 Alphaproteobacteria bacterium
TCGAATGCTATGGGACAAACTGTGGCCTATGCTTTATGGAATTTAGAAGATCGGGGGATAATGTTTGTCAGTCCTGGGACGGCTGTCTATGAAGGGATGATTATTGGCGAACATACGCGTGATAATGATTTAGAGGTTAATCCCTTAAAGGCTAAGCAGCTTACAAACTTTCGCGTTTCTGGTAAAGAGGAAGCGGTGCGCCTAACTCCGCCACGTTTGTTGACCCTTGAACAAGCCATTGCCTATATTGAAGACGATGAATTTGTAGAAGTCACTCCTCAATCAATTCGCATACGGAAAGTTTTGCTTGATCCTAATGCGCGCAAAAGGGCTGATCGAGCAAAGGTATAATTTTTCTCGGGTAGTGCAGTTTCCGACTTCATGAAGATAAGGATAATAACCATTCACAAAAAATAATTAAGAACAAGTATAATTCTGGATTACTTCGCTCCGCTCGCAATTGCGAGAAGAAACGTAGTTCCGAGGAAGCAATCCAGAAGCGTAAACTTAAATGACGGTATTGGTATAATAAAGGAAGATGAATTTTATACCCTCTGTATCCTAAAAGTCTCTCTTTATGTTGATTCTTAACCTTTCATTAAAGAAGTATTTGACTTTTGTTAATGAATCAGCCTTTAAAATGGCAGCTTAAGAATATTTTTTTAATATGAAAGTAATGAATGTCATTTGAAACATTAGGATTGAACGCTAAAACTCTGCAAGCTATCGCAGATGTGGGATATGAAACTCCGACTCCTATACAAGAGAAAGCCGTTCCTCTTCTTCTCGCAGGGCGAGACGTCATTGCTTTAGCACAAACAGGATCAGGAAAAACGGCTTCCTTTATTTTACCGCTTTTAGACAAGCTCACGCGTGGACGGGCCAAGGCACGGATGCCTCGATCTTTAATTGTTGAACCAACCCGAGAGTTGGCAGCCCAAGTTGCTGAAGATTTTGCCGTTTACGGGAAATACCATAATTTTACAGTGGCTCTTTTGATAGGGGGGGAGTCCTTTGTTGATCAAGAAAAAAAGCTTGGAAAAGGAGTGGATGTTCTCATTGCAACGCCAGGACGTCTGTTAGATCTTTATGATCGTGGAAAAATCCTTTTAAATGATGTTAAAATGTTCGTCATTGACGAAGCTGATCGTATGCTTGATATGGGGTTTATTCCGGATATTGAACGAATCGCTTCCCTTCTCCCTGTTCACCAAACCGCTCTTTTTTCGGCAACCATGCCAGATGTGATTCGCCGTTTAACGCAAAAGTTCTTAACTCACCCAGAAGAACTTTCTATCTCTCCTTCCTCTCAAGCTGCAACGAGTATTGATCAGTATATTGTGCGGGTTTTAGAAAAAAATAAAAGGGAAGCCTTAAGAGCTCTTTTAAAGGCAGAAAAGCTGAGGCAGGCTATCGTTTTCTGCAATCGCAAACGAGAAGTTGATGTTGTCTATAACAGCATGAAAAAACATGGGTTTAAAGTAGGGGCTCTCCACGGAGATTTAAATCAAGCGGCGCGAAATGAAACCCTAAAATCTTTTAAAGAGGGCATCCTTGATTTTTTAATAGCCAGTGATGTTGCAGCTCGTGGGCTTGACGTTGAGGATTTATCAGGCGTGATTAACTTTCATGTTCCGACAAATCCTGAAGACTATATCCATCGTATTGGAAGAACAGGCCGCGCTGGTAAAGAAGGGAAAGCCTTTACGCTTGTGTCTCCTCACGAAGAAAAGCACCTCGCCTTAATTTTTAAAACCCTAAATACGGTTCTTGAAGAGTATCACGTTGAGTTAGACTTAAAAAAAGCAGAAACTCCCGTAAAAGCACCAGCTGTTCCAAGGCCTACTGCTGCCAAAGAACATCCTGCGCCACAAAAAGAACTCTGGGGATTTGGTGAACATATTCCTGCTTTTATGTATCCCTCTCAGAGTAAAAGCAAAACACCTCCCCCGAGATAAATGATCTGGTGAAATGGCCAATCAAGAAGTTTGACAAACGCTAAAGAAAGCGTAAGCTAATAAATGTACACTAGGGGCTGTGTGTCTCAATATGTACAGTGGCCTTTTTCAGTCTTCATTGTCTGTGAGTTTTTTAGGCTTTGTGAACAAAATTTAAGAGCAGAGAAAAGGGGCGGTCGATTTTATGAATGAGATCCTTGTAAAATTCACCTGGGTGTCATCTCCGCGCAGGCGCACAAGTGTCCGGGGAAAGATAAGAAGGGCATGAAAAAGGCGAGTTGAAACAAGAGAAATAAAGAAACCTGCCAAAGGGAGGACTTGAAAACTGTCCCCTCTTTTGTCATCCCGGAATTTAGAAAAGCACCGCG
>JAIEOZ010000283.1 GCA_019750035.1 Alphaproteobacteria bacterium
GCCAATGAACTAACGAGAAAGAGAGAAGTTATAGCCCTCAATGAAGCGATGGACGAACTCAATTTAAAGTCGGGGATCATTGTAACGCGCAACGAAGAAGAACATCTTAAAATCGAGGATAAAACCATTTACATTATGCCCATATGGCGTTTTTTGCTTGGGTATTTAGCGTGAGCTTTTCATAATTTTCTTACATTTTACGAGTTATTTCACTAAAAATAGGTTGTAAAACAGTTAAAAAGTCTTTTATTTCACTGATGTTTCATCCCATAGTATATGAAACATGAAAAACGGAGAATAAAATAAAGTCAAATTTTCTTAATGAATGGCTTGCTTATAGGCAAATTTTTTATCAAATTGCAGGTCTCTTGGCATTATACTTTAGCCTTAAACTCCCATTCGTTAGAGCTTCACAATTATAGTTTATTCAGGTTGTTCTAAGCCTTGAGTAATAAGCCAGTCCTTTGCATCCTTTACTCTTTGGTCCAACCAATTTTCTCGCTGGTTTGCTTGAGAATTTTTATGAAGGAGAGTCACTAAAACATCGACAAAGGCATCCAGGTAGGCAATACGTTGAGCTTGAAGTGAGGTCTGGCCACCATCATATTGAGCAATGGCGATCCGTTCTTCAAAATTTTGAAGAACAAAATCTCCATCAAAGAGATAAGTCCTCTTTCCTGCTAAAAGGCCCTCAGAAGGAACTGACAACACTGACATATTCGTTTCTAAGTTGAATCTGTCGGGTTTGTCGGGTTTTACTTCTGACATATTTCCCAGATTTTGATCTAAAAGTCCTCCAGAAGGAACTGACAACACCGACATATTCGTTTCTAAGCTGAATCTGTCGGTTTTGTCGGTTCCATTTTTATCAGGCAAAAATTTGGTCAGCCACTTACTCATGGTTGGGCCCTTTCATCTTGGGGTTAATGAAATAGCACTTCTTTGTTTTTCGGCCCTCTGAAAGTGTTTCTTCTCTGAGCCATCCCTTCTCAATAAGAAGATGACAAGCGGCTTCGACCTCTTCTTTGGTTTTCAATCGAGTCCATTCTTTTCGATAAACATCTCTTACATCAAAACGATCTTTTAAGTCTCCCCCTTGAATCCTTCTCGCAAGGGTTCTTGCAGCTTGATAAGGTGGGTTCATGCCACTTCCGTAGATACGGCGAGAATGCCCTTCTAAATAATCACACCATCCTGCGGCACGTTCAACACAATCCACTGTCACTGCTCCAGCAGATCTCTCACTGACAAGATTGATAAGATGAAAGATAAGGGCTAAGGAGGGCATCAGTTTTCTATATTTGGTGAGATGCTCAGTGAGGATGGGTTCATCTGTACTGGTACGAAGTTTACCTTCAAGCTCTGTCAGCCATTCATAAAAAACACCTTGGGCTTCGTGATCAAAGTGAAAGTATGGAATTTCTGATTTCTCATCTGGGTGTGCCCCGTAGGAACAAAAATCCAGGCTTGCAAGCTTCTTCATAAGGACAGAGGCGCGCTCTCGAGCTTCATCATTTGGCTTTCGATCAACAAGAGTCCATTTTTTGGGCTCATCAGGATAAACGAGGAGTTGAAAACGTTGAAGGAGCCCATCATTTTCAATCCCCGATAAAGCCTGTTGGAAATAAGAGAGAAGCTTGCTAGGTTGCGTGCTGCCGAGGATGGAAATGCACAGATTCTTCGTATAGATGGTCCCACGTCCAATACGATCTGTTGTTTTCGACCCATACCCATTCCAAGCTTCCAGGTAAAAAGCTCGATCGCTTTCATGACCTTGTCTGTCCCAATTTGTCAGGAGCCCCATCAGCTCATCACGAAAAAGGAGCAATCCTCTATCATTACGGGATAAAAGCTCATGCATTTTTTCAATGGTGACATCATTGGTGCTATAGCGTTTACAGGAGGGCGATTGGGGTTCTTGGAGGTTACGTAGCCTTTCTTTAGCTGCATTCATGGCAAAGTTATCCGCCTCACTGGCAGCTTTGGTCATGTCTTTCTTAATGACTTCTTTTGTTGCTTTATAGGCTTCACTTTCAACAAAATAGTTTTGCTGATCTTTTTCGTAAGCTTCAAAAGCTTCCTTCTCTAAAATCTCAAGAGGTCTTAAAATTTCTTTTAAAGCGGGGCTTTTAAGCGTACTGGGAGCCCCAATAATTCCTCCCCAAAGGTTCGGGATTACGGTCCATGAGTCCCTGGCTTTTGGCCTAATACCACACCCTGTACCGATGAGAGAAGCTGTCACAATCAAGGACCCTACAGCCACATAATCTAAAGGGCACTGCATGCGCTCTGCAATATCAATCAGCCAGTCTTGATAAGGCTCAGGAAT
>JAIEOZ010000130.1 GCA_019750035.1 Alphaproteobacteria bacterium
TGCAAATATACAGACTGTGTTGAAGTATGTCCCGTCGATTGTTTTTATGAAGGGGAAAATATGCTCATGATTAATCCCGAAGAATGTATTGATTGTGGCGTCTGTCAGCCTGAATGTCCTATTGAAGCCATTGTCCCAGATACGGTGCCCGGTCAAGAAAAATGGGTTGAACTCAATGCTCAATATGCCAAAATTTGGCCTAATATTACCCGCAAAAAAGAAGCTCTTAAAGATGCCGATGCGTGGGCTAAAGTGCTCCAGAAATACCCAGAACATTTTAGCCCCAAAGAAGGGACTTGAACTAGGTTCCATGAACAAATTTTATGGGTGAGGTCCTTCTAAAATTCATAGGATTACCATCCGAATAATCAGGTCATTTGGCAATATTTCTTTCCCTTCACGCGTCATTCTTGGGTTAGAAAAGCTTTGACACTGCAAAGCAGTGGCATTTGCTTTTCTTATCCCGAGAATCCAGGATACATACACCCAGGAAAGAGAAGATCTAAGTCCTCATGGGAAGGATTTATAGAATGCTCATCAATGGATCTTCGGCACAAGAAAGGCTAAGCTCTGCTTTGCAGAACAAGCCTTTCTTGGCCAAAGATGACACACTTTTTGGATCTATTCTGTCAACAATATGTCTAATTTTCACAGGAAGAATGCTAAGAGTTGATCTTTCAAAAAATTTGCTCATGAAGTCTAACCCTAAGAGATATACTGACCTAAGTATCCTCTGACATTTCGATCGAGTTCTTCATCTAGGTTGTTCATAATCTTTTCCATCATAACAATCCAGACTTTGCGACGCTGGCCAAGTGTAAAGTTTTCTGCAATGGTTCGAGATCCTTGGGCGCGTGCATAAGCAAATCCTTTAGCGTTGCCAAAATCGTCAAATATTTCAATTTTGACAGTCATTTTGGCGTCATATTGTTCAGATTGATCTACTGTAAACATCCCTCTAAAGCCTTTCGTTCCTTTAAGAGGAATTTCAACGATGGAAGCTTCCTCAATGGTAACAACAGCGTGCCCTGTTTTGCCAACGGGCACAAGGCGATCTTGAACCCATTGTTGAATCATGGCAACAGGGGGTACAGGAAAATCATTTTCAACGTGTGGAGGTTGAGAAGAGGATTTGTATTTTTTCACGACTTCAATACGAGCAACATCCAGACGAATGGGTTTGTTAGAAAGATACGCTAATCCTATGGGCTCGGGAAGTTGAGCTGCAGGTGTGCAGGCAGCGAGTAGGAAAATGAAGCATGTTAATAAGAGGTGGCGCATAGTAATAGTCTCCTTAATGAAGGGTGATGATGTCCTTACGGTCAAACGTATAGCGATGGTTACAAAATTCGCAAGTCATTTTCAATTGCTCCTTTTCCAGAAGGGCTTCGATTTCGCCAGGGATAAGTGTTGCTAAAAAGTCTTTAATGCGCTCTTTGGAGCAGCGACACTGGGCTTTGAGAAACAGGGGATCAAAAACGGTGAGACCTCCCTCATGAAAGAGGCGTGTTAAAAGTGTATCGCAAGCTATTGAAAAATCTAAAAATTCTTCAGGAAAAAGGGTGTTTAAAAGAGCATCAATGTGTGTCCAAGTTTCTTGACTTACGCTTTGCGTGGGCAATTGTTGAAGAAGAAGAGCGCTGCTTTTCCAGGTGTCGTCCCCTGTTTTTTCAGAAGCAATGCAAAGACGAGTTTCTAATTGCTCAGATTGATCAAAATAATGTTCAAGGGCTTGCGAAAGTCCGGCGTGATTTAAGGAGACAATGCCCTGATAACGATCAGAGTTGAGGCCCTGATCTATTGTAAAACCTAAATAACCTTGCCCAAGAAGATCTTTAAACGTAATGTTTGATTCAAGTTTTTCCGGATTAAATTGTGCATATCCTCGCATATGACCCTCATCAGTGACATCGATAACTGTGAGATTCAGCGGGCCGTTTGTTTTTGTTTGAAGGGTGAAGACGCCCTTAAACTTTAAAAGTCCGGCAAGAGCGGCACCTGCAACTAAAAATTCAGCTAAAATCTTTGCGATAGGAAAGGGATAGGCATGTTGGTGCAGAATTTTAGAGCTAACGTTCTGCAAACGCACTAAACGACCCCTTAAAGAAAAACGAGGAAGCATAAAAGGGACGGAGACATCAATGAGTGGGTTGTGTAACATTGGGGGCAGTACTTCATTTTTTACTCTTGCCATCATAGAGTGTTCACTGATTGTCGTCAAACAAAGAAATACTGTTTTTAACTTTTATTAATACTTTGTTAATAACTAGTGTATCATAATAAAGGGTAGATAAGAGCAATAAAAAATATTTATTTAACTTTTGGAGGGAAAGATG
>JAIEOZ010000098.1 GCA_019750035.1 Alphaproteobacteria bacterium
GCCACACCAAAGGCCCAAAAAGCTGTTTCAAAAATATGGTCTGTTGGATTCGATGATCCAAGTTTTAACAGCATAAAAATGAGAGCACATTGAGAAAGTAGGGCCCAGCTTCGTCGTTGACCTAAAAATGTGAAGAGAACCGGAAGTTTAACACGATCAACCACCGGTCCCCAAAGAAATTTAAAGGTGTAAGGAAGGGTGACCATCACAAAAAGGCCAATCGTTGTGTTATTGACGCCTGATTCTTTAAGCCAAATTGTAAAGGTTGATAGAGTTAGCAAAAAAGGTAACCCACTCGAAAATCCGAAGAAGAAAATCGAGAGAATACGCCTATCCCAAAAGGCTAAAAAACTAAGTCTCCATGACTGAATCAAGGGGCCCCACATCCTTGTGAAATTTTATAAAATAAAGTATAGCATAGAGATTAATAAAGTTAATACTTTAAAAATGGAGAAACTTAACATCTGGCATTTTTTCAGGCATATTGAAGAGTTTTCAGATAGTCAGAGAACCACTTAAAAAAATCAAAAACCCTATTTTTCTCTTCGTACTCATCGAACGTGAAATACAGTCATAAAGTTGTTTTTAAAGCCTCTTTGATGGCTTGACGAGCCAGAACATCCGCTCTTTCATTTTCGGGATGCCCTGCATGACCTCTGACCCAATGCCAATTGATATGATGACCTTGAACAAGGGTATGAAGCTCTTCCCACAAATCTTGATTTTTTACAGGTTTTTTATTGGCAAGGCGCCAGCCATTCTTTTTCCACTGGAAAAGCCATTTTGTTATCCCATCACGAAGATATTGACTATCTGTAAACAAATCCACATTCATAGATCGCTTTAAAGATTTTAATCCTTCAATGGCAGCTTGAAGTTCCATGCGATTGTTCGTCGTTTCTAAACTAAAACCCGCAAGCTCTCTCTCTCTCTCTTTATAGCGTAAAATAACACCCCACCCTCCCGGTCCTGGATTTCCCGAACAAGCTCCGTCTGTATAAATCTCAACTTTCTCATCCATGAATAATCCCTTTCTTTACGAAAGGTGCCACAAATGAATCAATCTTGTCGAGAGCCCCTTCATCAGCTAAGTTAAAAAGTAAAGGAGATTTTTGATGACTTACCCTCACACTAACTCGGCTAGCCCTTTTGAAGTTGAACTTGAAGAAGGTCAAAAGTACTTTTTTTGCGCCTGCGGTCTTAGCCAAAAGCAGCCCTTTTGCGATGGAGCTCACAAAGGTTCTGGTCTTAAATCTCTATGTTTTACAGCAGACGCTACTCGGAAAATGTGGCTTTGTGGATGTAAAAAAAGTAAAACTCTCCCTTATTGTGATGGAAGCCATATGGAAATTTGTGAATGAAAAGATTCCTTAGTCTTGCTTTTAGTTTTTACCTTTCGGGATGTGTCCTCTTAAATGAAGAAAGAGTCCCTTGTCCAAAAACAGCAATTTTAGCTGAATTTTCAAAAAGCGTAGATTTTCATGAGACCACCCCCATTCGTACGGAAATGGATAGCCTCCGTGCTTTCTGTACAGCCGAAGATAATACAACACTTATGAATATACGTCTTCGTATCACAAGTTTCAGGCCCCTTCCTAGTTTTCACAGCTCGATAACACTTAAAGTCCCCTACTTTATCGCTATAGTGGATAGTAATGGCACACTTCTCTCTCAATCAAACCAGGATCTTGAAATCTTGTTTAAGGAAAATCAAACCACAAAAGTCAATTTCTTAAATCTGCAAGAACGGATTCCTGCCCATAAGGAAGTTGCTGTTTACGCTGGTTTTAACCTTAATGAGGAGCAACTCAATTTTCTTGAGAAGGAACGAGAAAAAAAGCACCTAATCAAAGATTTTAACTCCCTTAATTAAGGACTCTACCAGGGCTACCTCATGAAAAATATTTATCCCCTCTCCGAAGTGTCCTCCTTGGTCAGGAAATGCTTTGTTTTCTAAAAGAAAACATTAGCATTTCCTGTACCGAGGATCTCATTCCTAAAAGATCCTCGTAATAAGGAACCCATAATGTTTTTCTTTGAAAAACAAAGGATTCCTAATACAAGGATGACACAAAGAGAGATTACATAATTTCTTTATGAGGACAACCCTGAAGATTCTACGCTCAAATCTTGTTTTCTTTTAAAACCACTGTATATTAGAGAGAGTTTAAACAAGAAAAATCATAAAACAATGGATGTTATCCTTATTCCTCTGTTAGCTTTAGTAAGTGCCATTATTGGAATTTATGCATGGATTGTTATTGCAAGTGTCCTTGTGAGTTGGCTTGTTAATTTTAATATCATCAATTCCAATAACAACTTCGTTATCATGATTTTAAACTTTCT
>JAIEOZ010000276.1 GCA_019750035.1 Alphaproteobacteria bacterium
TATATGAAGCTCTCAAAAAAACATCGCACAACCTTAAAAGCGATCTTTACGACACCAACATTATCAACCATTCGTTGGCAGGAGTTTAGTGCTTTGATTATTGCTTTAGGGGGAAGTGTCGAAGCCAGTGGTAAAACGGGAGGATCAAGACAGAGAATAAGACTTAAGGAAAGAAGGGCCGTCCTGCATAAACCCCATCCTAGGCCAGAAATGGTCAAAGGAAGCGTCGAGAGCGCAAGAGATTTTTTGAGGAGCATAGGAATTGAACCGGAGCAGGAGAAAGAACGATGATGAATGTTATGCATTACGAAAAATATATAGCACGTATTGAATACGATGAGGAAAGTGATCTTTTTCATGGTCGTGTTATAGGAATAAGAGATGTCATTGAGTTTTATGGAATGACCACGGCAGACTTACATCGTGAATTTAAAATCTCCGTAGAGGACTATAAAGCTATGTGTGCAGAAGAGGGAGTTGACCCTGAAAAACCTTTTACGGGTAAGTTTACATTACGTGTCAATGGAGAAGAGCATCGTCAACTTGTTTTGGCCGCCGCATTAAAAAACAAAAGTTTAAATTCTTGGGCAAGAGAAGTCTTAAAAGAGGCAGCCGACAGAAGTTTAAGTTAACTCAGCAAATCATTTAATTCATCTTATAAATCGTGAGGGTGCTCTCTCGATCTTTTGCTTTTCCATCGATATTTGCTTTTTTATTTAGTCATGCCTTAGTAGTCACCCCTATTAAGTAACCACAGTATCACCAAGACATTAGCAAAAAAATCATTTTTTACCTATCCTCCAATCTAATCAAAATTTAATTAATTAGCTTTCGTTAGATAGAGAAGCAGAATTTTTGTGTAAGATAGAACAACTTGAAAAAAGTTAGCTTATTGAAATTATTATAAAAATAAAAAACAGGGAGTATTAATTTTATGGAATTTTTTTATTCTGCTGAAGAGATATTAAAATCGACTTTCGAAAAGATAGATCTTTTATCTACCTCACCTCTTTGGGGCAACATACCTTCTTTTGTTGAATCAATATCTGGCTGTAACTTTTTAAGTTGCCTTGTTTTTATGGTCGTTGGAATGAGCGGTTGGCTCTTTGCTCTCTACCTTACTCATTCCTATAAAATCAGAATTACAACACTCAAGACTACTCTCTCAGAATTAAAATCTAGAGAGAACCTGCTGATAAAATCACTTTTAAAGCAAGAACAAGACTATAAGAATCATCAGATTTCGTGCCAAGCGTATAAAAAATTTCTGGTAAGCTTAATGGCACGACAAAAGAATCAAGCACAGTATATTTACAGATCATTAGATGTAGCAAAAGAGTCCCTTAAAAATCCAATCATTAAGGTCTCGGGGAAGGAACGAGAGGAAATAATGCAATCGTGTCTCGAAGTCGCTCAATCGCTAACCCATGGCTCTGTTATAGCAATAAAAAAAGAACTCATTAATTTAAAAAAACTTCTTGAAAAAATAAGATTAATATTTTTAGAAAAAATATATCAATCAAACATTGAAATCGAATTTATCTGCTCTGAGGGTGTATCGTTTTATGGAGATTCTTTTTTTACAGAGTTTATTCTCACCACCCTTGTGGGTAAGTCGATTTATTGTCTTTCTAAAAATGAAAAGATGACCCTCATTGTCAAAAACCAAGGGGAAGCTCTTCAATTTGAAATTCAGGATAAGGGTTACACTCTGGTAAACAAAGAAAAACTTATCAAAAAGACTTTTGCTTTCTTTATGACAGATGAGACCTTCCACGCAATATGTCAAGAGAATGGGCTCATCCACCACTGCTCAAAAGTTGCTAATGGATTGAATATCACTACTGTCGTTATTCCAGACGCCCCAGCGAATAACGTTGTGAAGTTGTTTAAGGGACAGGGTTTTTTAAAATTAATCAATGATTAATTCGAAAAACCACTCTGCAAAAGCCTGATCAACTTTTATAGGATCTCTTTGCAGAGAATGGAGATAGATTTCTTCAACACAGGTAAGAGCTTGCTTGACAGTGAGTTTATTGTGAGCTGCCCTCTCATTAATCCATTGAACGGTTTCGAGAAGCAAAGCGGGATGATCATAAGTATTGCTTAAAAACCCCTGTGTTAATTCAGAAGCTTCGTCCTCCTGAAAAATTTCCTCCTTATTAAGAAGATCTTTGACAGTACACCCCAAAACATCCGCAACAGCTTGTAAGATTTCAGCGCTTGGCTTTTTAGAGTTTCCCCTGAGAATATTTTGGACAGCATGTGATTTTAGTCCAGCTTCTTTCTCTAATATTCTTACGGAAATATCTTTTGCTTTCATACGTGTTGAAATCTGTTTAGCTATT
>JAIEOZ010000083.1 GCA_019750035.1 Alphaproteobacteria bacterium
AGACGAAAGATAAGAACTTTAGGGTCAGTATGTGTCACGGCTAATGTGCGT
This sequence comes from Alphaproteobacteria bacterium, assembly GCA_019750035.1. Lineage (GTDB taxonomy): Bacteria > Pseudomonadota > Alphaproteobacteria > UBA9655 > UBA9655 > UBA9655. The sequence continues at coordinate 52 of JAIEOZ010000083.1, forward strand.
TCTAGGGTTTCTGCGGCTGCGAAAAAGAAAGGACCTTGAATACTATAGATAATAATTTCTGGGGGAATGGTGGTAAGTTTTAATTGGCTTAATTCTTCTTGAAGGCTAGCAGGGGTTTCGTGTTCAACGGTCACAGATTGGCTCATGCGTCGTGCAAATAAAAAAAGAGCAAGGATAACCCCTACATTTACGGCTACGACAAGGTCTGTAAAGACAGTGAGAATAAAGGTTACGACAAGAATAAGAACGTCATTTTTTGGGGCGTGCCGCAGCATATAATAAAAGTGATGAACTTCACTCATATTGTATGCCACTACAAGTAAGATTGCAGCTAGCGTACAAAGAGGAATGTACTGTGCAAGAGGAGCTAAGGATAAAATAACGAAAAGGAGGACAAGAGAATGAACGACCGCTGCAAGCGGACTGTTACCACCATTGCGAACATTCGTTGCTGTTCTCGCAATAGCCCCTGTTGCAGCAAAGCCCCCAAAGAGGGGACAAACAATGTTTGCCAGACCTTGTCCAATCAACTCTTGATTAGAATTATGTCGTGTCCCCATCATTCCATCCGCAACGACAGCAGAAAGAAGTGACTCAATTGCTCCTAAAAGCGCGATTGTAAACGCAGGACCAATGAGTTCAATGACCTCGCTAAAAGAGGGAGTTGGAAAATGAAAAGCAGGCAGTTCTTGAGAAATTTTACCAAAAACGGATCCAATAGTTGTTACATCAGAGAATTGAAAAATAGATTGAATACTCGTAACAATAACCAAAGCCATCAATGGAGGAGGAATGCGCTTAATCATTCGAAGTCTCGAAGAAAAAATCGTTATAAACAAACTCACACAAGCAAGGGTTGTTGTTGTCAAATTTAAATTTGAAAAGTTATTTAATAGAAAGAGAAGTTTTTCATGGAAGTGAATGAGATGTTGGGGAAGTTTTGGAAGACCAAAGAAGTCCTGCCATTCACTAACAAAAATAATTACACTAATTCCACTTGTAAATCCCATAATAACAGGATCAGGAATAAATTTAATAATATTTCCTAATTTTGCAATTCCCATGAAGGCTAAAATAAATCCTGCCATTAGAGTGGCTATCTGCAAGCCTTCGATCCCATATTTGACGGTAATCATAGAAAGGATAACGATAAAAGCTCCCGTAGGGCCTGCAATTTGAACTCGGCTTCCGCCAAAAAGCCCAACAACTATACCAGAGATGATGGCAGTATAAATTCCTTGTTCGGGTTTTGCTCCAGATGCAATAGCAAAAGCCATAGCTAAAGGTAAGGCAATAATCCCTACAGTAATCCCCGCAATGATATTGGGTAGCCAGTTCTGAGAGCGAAACAACCCTGATTTATAAGCTTCAATAATTGCTATCATAAGCTACTTTAAAATCCTTTTGGACATTTCCAGTAAATACCCTATTGATAAAAATTGCTGTTCCCACAGTAGTATTTTTTATATCAAGCTAGCTCAGCTATTGCTCTGTAATAAACAGAGCGTGTGACACCCGCCATGGTACATATTTGATTCACAGAAAACTCTCCTGATTTTTTAAGAAAGAGAAGAGTTTCAAGTTTTGTGGGGGTAAGTGCTTTGGGTCTCCCTCCTTTTCGACCTTTTTTATGAGCAACATCAAGTCCGGCTTTTACACTTTCTCGGATAAGCTCGCTTTCCATTTCGGAGAAAGCTGCACACATACTAAAGAAGGCCATTCCTAGAGAGGTTGTGGTGTCGATATTATTCTCCAACGACACAAACTCGACGCCTTTCGCTTTAAGGCCATTGATGAGTTCTATCAGCTTCATCATGCGTCGGCCTAGGCGGTCCAGACGTACTACATAAATGATATCATCTTTTCGTAGTTTATCCATCAAACGGTTTAATTCCGTTCGATCATCTTTGGCGCCCGAAACCTTCTCCACAAAAATTTCATCACAACCCGCATCTTTCAGCTTTTGGATTTGAAGTTCCAGACTTTGATCATTTTTTGAAGCACGGGCATATCCAAATTTCATCAACAGCTTCTTTCTGACTCTATGCTCTAAGAAAAAAGTTCCCAAAACATGAAGACTAATTATATTTTTATTTTTGGGATTAGTTCTGGTCCATATTTTTATAATTTTTTGATCAAGGCGGCAACCCCTTTTTGGAACATCCAAAAACAGGAATTTCCGGGATACAACCTATGGCATCCATTGAACACACCACCTACTCTCACTTGAATGCTAATCGGATCATTTCTCAAAAACATTCTTAGGATTATTGTCGTTTTTTATAGAGAAGCCTCTCATGCTAAGAGCTTTATA
>JAIEOZ010000266.1 GCA_019750035.1 Alphaproteobacteria bacterium
AATTTGCTCTCCCTTCTTAATTGTCTTGTCAGATGTTCTCCTAAAGAACACCCCAACCGATGTGCAGATATTTGTGATTTAATCAGTAATATCCTTCTATATACTTAATGTGGTTGTATTCTATTTTCTGAAGGGTGTCTTTTTCTGGTCATTTAAGTCGCTATAAATTACAAGAAGTAGCCCTTCCCTTAAAACGAAATTCTGGGTTGTCAATGCTGCTTTACGCCCTGCAATTTTTTTTAGTTAAAATTTCTTGACTTTAAAAAGAAAATGGTATATAAGAAATGTATCCTAGCTGAAGATATACATTATTCTCAAAAGGGCTTTTTCATGGGTAACATGACCTTAATGACACACTAACGAAATGCATTCCTCCTCTCAAAGGATTTTTCCTTCTGAGAGTTTGTTTTTTGTCATTTATATAAAGGTCATTAATCATGATTAAGCTCGAAAACCTAACCCTCCGAATTGCTGGACGCACGCTTATCGAAAACCTTACATTAACGCTTAATGAAGGCCACCGGTATGGCCTTGTGGGGCGAAATGGAACGGGGAAATCCACCTTTTTTAAAGTACTTCTCAAAACCATTCATCCTGATGCGGGACGCCTTGAAATCCCCGCACGGATACAAATTGGCCATGTTGCCCAAGAAGCCCCTTCCGGCCCCACAACTCCTTTAGATGCTGTGATGGCCGCTGACTCAGAACGTCTCCTCCTTATGGCTCAGCTTGAAGAGGGAAATGAACCTGAAAACCTGGCAAATATCTATGATCGACTCATCACCATTGATGCTTTTACTGCTGAAAGTCGAGCCTCTGAAATTTTAGCGGGCCTTGGATTTTCTCAAGACATGCAGAAAGAACCTCTCTCAGCTTTTTCGGGAGGTTGGCGTATGCGAGTGGCGCTTGCCTCTTTGCTTTTTTCAAAACCTGACTGGCTTTTATTGGATGAACCTACAAACCACTTAGATTTAGAGGCCTCTATTTGGCTTGAAGATTACCTCAAAAATTATCCAAAAAGTGTGTTGATTATTAGTCACGACCGCCATCTTCTGAATAGTGTGTGTGATCGCATCCTCTTTTTACACAGTGAAAAGATTCAATCTTACGGCGGAAACTACGATACTTTTGAAAAAACGTGGCGAGCTCAACAGGAAACTCTCAAAGCCCAGCATGTGAAACAAGATGCCAAACGAAAGCACATGATGGCTTTTGTCAATCGATTCCGCGCTCAAGCCACAAAAGCCAAACAAGCCCAAAGCCGCCTTAAAGCTCTTGAAAAAATGGAGCAGCTTCCCGACATTGTTCATGATCCTGCGGTACGCTTTGACTTTCCAGAACCAGCAAAGCTCGCTCCTCCTTTGGTTGTTTTGGATCATGTAAATGTAGGATATACGCCTGACGTTTCCATTCTTAAAGGACTATCGCAACGTATTGATGAGGATGATCGTATTGCTCTCTTAGGCGCTAATGGGAATGGAAAATCCACATTCGCCAAACTTATTGCAGGACGACTTTCTCCCCAAGCGGGAGAAATTCGGCAGTCAGGAAAACTCAATGTCGGTTATTTTGCCCAACATCAAGTTGAAGAATTTGATCTAGAGGCCACAGCGTTTGAACATATTATTCGGAAAGCTCCTTCTTTTTCCCCCGTTGGAACTCGAGCTCACTTAGCCCGCTTTGGTCTGGGTGGCCCTAAAGCTGACGTAAAGGTAAAAAATCTTTCCGGTGGAGAAAAGGCTCGTCTTAATCTCACTCTCATTTGCTTAGAGAAACCAAATATTCTTATTTTGGATGAGCCCACCAACCACTTGGATATGGATTCGCGCCAAGCGCTGATGCTTGCCTTAAATGATTTTCGTGGCGCTGTGATTCTTATCACCCATGACTGGGACTTGATGTCTTCCACCATGGATCGTCTGTGGCTTGTGGCCAATCAAAAGGTACAACCTTTTGAAGGAGACCTTGAAGATTACCGTCGTATGATCTTGAAAGGAGAAGTCACTTCACCTAAACCTCAAAAGCAAAAACAGGTGAAAGAATCAGACTTAACTCTCAAAAAAGCCGCCCAATCCGCCAAGCTTAAAATGGATTCTCTTATCTCTTCCCTGCAAAAGATTGCCGAAGAACTAGATAACCCTGAACTTTACGCCCATCATTCAGAAGCCGTTTCTGATCTTCTGAAAAAACAGCATACTTTGGAAAGAGATCTAGCTGTTGTAGAAGAAGAATGGCTGCTTGCTGAAGAGAAGATAGAGAAAGTTATCTCCTAAGCTTGCCTCTTTTCAATGCACTCTGTATAAAAAAAGGGGGTGTCCGTAGCTCAGCAGGATAGAGCACAAGATTCCTAATCTTGGGGTCGGAGGTTCGAATCC
>JAIEOZ010000064.1 GCA_019750035.1 Alphaproteobacteria bacterium
CCTCACTCAAACACTCCCTTCTTAAATCACTCTGCTTTTGCTCTTATCTATTCAATTAATTTTGGGATTTGGTATTAGAAGGCTATCTTATCATAACATCGTTCTTATGTTATCTGTCCCGTAAAATTAAAGGCGAGAGACTTTCTCCTACAGTACCTTTTCTAAGAAATCTTGAGCCCGTTTGGTTTGGGGAGAAGTGAAAAAATCCTGACTTGAAGAATCTTCCACAAGCAATCCTTCATCCAAAAACCAGATTCTATCGGCAACTTCTCGGGCAAAACCCATTTCGTGGGTGACAATCACCATGGTCATTCCTGTGTGCGCGAGACTTTTGATGACCATCAGCACCTCTTTAACCATTTCAGGATCGAGCGCAGACGTCGGCTCATCAAAAAGAATTGCTTCTGGTTCCATTGCCAAAGCACGGGCAATGGCCGCTCGTTGCTTTTGTCCTCCCGAAAGATGAGGGGGGTAGGTATTCAATTTATCCTTAAGATTGACCTTTTCTAAAAGGGTTTTCCCCAAAATCTCTGCCGCTTTTCGTGACATTTTCTTGACCTTAAGAGGGGCATAGATCACGTTTTCCAGAGTTGTCATATGGGGAAAAAGATTAAATTGTTGGAAAACCATCCCCACTTTCGTGCGAACTTTCCCAATATCAACCCCTTTTTCAGTGAGGCACACATCATCAATATAAACCTTACCGCTTGTGGGGATTTCTAAGAGATTGATCGAGCGCAAAAGTGTTGATTTTCCAGATCCTGAAGGACCAATAATGGCCAGAACTTCCCCTTGGGGAATCGTTCCCGAAATCCCCTTCAGGACGTCATGATTTGCAAAGGATTTATGAATTTTTTCAAGACGAATCATGTTGTTTTCAATTTCTTTTCAAGAAGCCGAGCCCCAAATGCAAGGATCATGACCAGGACATAATACAAAAACCCGGCAATAAGAAGAGGCTCAAAATAAAGAAATGTTTGAGAAGCAACATCATTTGCCCGACGCAAAATATCCAGCCCTCCAAGGACTGAGATAAGGGTGGACTCTTTAAGCAAGTCGATGGCTTCATTAACAAGTGAGGGAAGACTATTACGAATCGCTTGGGGCAAAATAATATCTTTCATAATTAAAGGGTATGAAATCCCAAGAGAAAGGGCGGCGTCCATTTGCCCTTTATCGACTCCATTAATTCCTCCACGGATATGCTCAGCAACATAAGCTCCTGAATTTAGAGTAAAAGTTAGAATTCCTGCTTCCCAAAGTGAAATTGTATATCCTGTAAGTTGGGGTGTGGCATGATAGATGAGTGTGAGCTGTAACAATAAGGGAGTGCCTCTAAAAATAGACGTATAAAAGCTGGCAAACCATTTCAGAAAGGTGAGATGACTGACCTTACATAAGGCCAAAAGCATCCCCCATAGAAAGCCTAGACATAAAGAAACACTAGTATAAGCAAGCGTAACCTGTACACCTTCAAGAATATAAGGAACAGAGGGCCAGATGCGTTCAAAATCTAATATTATCAATCTAACAACCACTTTGATGTGAATTCCTGAATGTCTCCTTTCATTTTTTTCAGAGCTTCATTTGTGGGAGCAACTAAGGGAGATCCCTTAGGAAAAGCAATGGAGAGAGGATCACCCGTAACCTTTAAATTCACAACTTTGAGTCCTGGGTTGGCGGCAACCACTTTCTTGACAACAATATCTTCAGCCACGACAGCCTCAAGACGGCCACTTTTAAGCTCTTGAACCAAATCTCCAACTTTATTAAGAGAAACGACGGAAAGCCCTGGAAATTCTTTTGCCCATTGATGAGCTAAGGTCTCATTAGCGCTTCCCAGCTGAGCCCCTAATCTTTTACCTTCGAGATCTTTTTCCGAATTTATAGGAGAACCCTCAGGAACCAGAAGAGCGAGCGCAGTCGCATAATACGGTTCTGAAAAATCAATGCTTTTACGTCTTTCATCCGTTGCAGACAAATAAGCAATCGCCATATCAGCGCGTCCAGAGTGGAGAGAGGGAATAAGACTCGAAAAATCAGCCTCAACAATTTTAACGGGACGTCCCAAATATTCCCCAAGTTTATGGGCGACATCCATATCAAAACCAATCACTTGATCTCCCCCTCGAGCGGTGTCTTTAAATTCAAAAGGAGGACTATCGGGAGATGTAATCACAATTAATGGCTTTTGAGCGTCTTGAGCCTTTTTTTCTCCACAAGCAACAAGAAAAATAAGACTTAAACATAGACAAATGGCCCTCAATAACATTTTTTTTCCTTTTAATAACTGATTCTGTGTAAAGTAAAGAGAATAGCTTTCTTATAAGTAAAGGTCAATTTTGAAAAAATTCTTGCTGCAAAATAACAAAGAGT
>JAIEOZ010000105.1 GCA_019750035.1 Alphaproteobacteria bacterium
ACCAAAAGTCATCAAAGAGGAAGCATAAAGACCTTTTGTATAAGGGGTTTTAAGAAGATTTTCTTTTTTGAGCACCTCTCCAATATGTCGAAAAATAAGTCCTTGCTTATCTGTTTTTGAGAGATAGTTTTGATGCAGAATAACTTGACCACCTTGCATTTTTTTTACACCCAGAAAGTTGATAATACTTTGCACCGATGCATCGAGAATAGACGAAAAGGCAGAGTGTTCTCTTATGCTTTGAGGACATGTGGTGAACACCTTGAGAAAACGAGAGATCGCATCATTGAGAGGACGAAGTACCGTTTTTTTATGCGTCAGAGTATTCTTATTAAAAAAATCACTAATCGGCGTAAATAAAGAAAAGCTATCTCCTCCCCAAGGGATTGGGCTGCTCTGATGAAGGGTCGTCAATGTATCCATAAAGAGATATACTGAATTTCCCTGCAAAAACTCCTGCCGCAAAGCTAATCGGGCAACAAGACCGAGCCCTTCTAATTTATTGTCCCACCCCCCTCGAGAGATCAGAAAGCTAGCCAGGTTATAGTGAACCTCATCATCCTCAAGTCCCATCTCAGAGCTCATCGCAAGCACCCTGCGAAGGTCTTGTTCTACATCAACTTGAGCGCCCTTAGGCAAATTATAGTCGTAGTCGCCCCTTTCATTAAAGTGCCTCCTCAGAGCCTGTTTAATCCTCACATAATCATATTGGTCTTCATGAAGACATGCATGTCCTTCCTCAAAAAGGAAAACACACGACAAAAGAGTAAAAATTTTTTTCATAAGAATGACTCCACCAAAAAATAAACGTTACGCACATCTTAATAAATTGAAATCAATTTTTAATTACATAGTTATTTTTTTATAATTGTCAATAAATTTGACCCAATTTACAAAAAAAATAATTAAGAGCAAGTATAATTTTGGATTGCTTCGCTCCGCTCGCAATGACAGTATTGGTATTATAAGGAGTCCAGAAAGAATCTCGTAGTAGAGTCGGTTGGACAGAGACGAGATGTTGCTGGCATTATTGGACTTCTGAGGAAATTGCAGTCTAGCTTAAATATCGACAAAACCCGTTTCTGCCTTATTCCACAGGAAAATTAAAATAGGTATCAGGGTAAGGTTCATTCACCAAATTAAAGTGCCACCATTCGAGCGCATAGCCTTGAAATCCATGTTTTTCCATTAAAGTTTTCAGCAGTAACCGATTGGCTCTCACTTCAGAAGGAAAATCCGGATTCATTGTGTGGGATGCTTCACTTAAGCAATCAAAACTTGTTCCCATGTCGATGGAATTGTCTGGAAATCTTTGACCTTTGCGGAGTCGTCCATCGACGAGAGGATCGCCGGGCTTCCAGGTAGGTTGAGGAGGAACAGGAAGAGGAACAATTGTTAAGTCCACAGCGCTGCCACGCGTATGGGAAGAATGCGTTGCAATATATCCTTCTTTAAAAAGATTTTTCTTATCGACGGTTGGATAGAATTCGGCTTTCATGAGTTGATCATTTGGATCTGCAGCCCATCTTGCAAAGGCATCACTTGCATCTTGAGGGCGATAAGCATCATAGACCTTAAGGGTCAACTGAAAGGGCCTCAATTCTGCTTGAACGGCTTTTAAAGCAAATGCAACAGGATGGGTTGCGATAATGACGGGGGCGTTATAGGAAGGAATGGGACGGCCCACAAAATTATGAAATTCCGCATACCTGACTTCTTGCAAAATAGTGGGATCAATGTCCTGCAGATAGACAAATCCACAAGGAAGAGTCTCGAGAGACGGAGCAGTTTGTAGCGCCATCTGTGTTCTCCATTTTTATCGAACATATATGATCTGAAAAGAGTACAAGAGAGGACAATTAAGAGCAATAAAATTTAAGGCTCCCCAATCAAAAATTTAAATGGGTAAAGAGCTGTCAAATTCTTTTGATCCAATAGAACGCCTTTGTCATTCACACAAAAATAAGGAAGGTGAGTAGATTTTAACCATTTTACGCCTTCAAGAGGGCCTTTCAAGAAAGCAATGTCTGCCGCATAGTCTTTCCTTATCTTTGTTATCATCAATATTAATTCCAACGATTTCAAACACTTTGTCTTTATATTTACGATAAAAGTCATTGTAGGCGGGGAAAGAAGCTTTACAAGGAACGCACCAGGACGCCCAAAAATCGATAAGAACGACTTTTCCTTTTAAGCTACTTGAGCTAACGGTATTTTCACCCTTTAAACTAGAAGAGAAAAAGATTTCATTGTCCCCATCGACACAGCAGAATGCACAATGGCTCCATTAGAAAAGAGGAGGAAAAGAAAAGTCGCAGAAAATAGTACAGATTTAGCAAGAGCACTCCTATTTTTAAGCATCTAGACCTCCATGATAAT
>JAIEOZ010000272.1 GCA_019750035.1 Alphaproteobacteria bacterium
ATTAAGCGACAAATTTCAATTATTCGTTCGATGACAAAGAATGAAAAAAATGATGCGCGCCTTATCAATGGCTCGCGTAAGCGTCGAATTGCTCTGGGAAGCGGGACGTCTGTTCCAGAAGTCAACAAGCTTTTAAAGCAATTTCGCGATATGAGTGACATGATGAAACGTATGCAAAAACTTGGCAAAAAAGGATTGTTGCGCCAAGGATTACAGGGTTTAATTCCCCGCCGTTAACCTTAAAGGAGGAAACAAAGAAACATGGCATTAAAAATTCGTCTGGCACGGGGTGGTGCTAAAAAACGCCCATTTTATCAAATAGTTGTTGCGGATGCACGGTCGCCACGCGACGGGCGCTTTGTGGAAAAAGTAGGGACCTATAATCCCATGCTTCCTCAAGATCATCAAGATCGGATACGCTTGAAGGTTGATCGTATTCAACATTGGCTTTCTGTTGGAGCACAACCAACGGATCGTGTGGCGTTATTCCTTGGAAAAGAAAAACTGATGGAGGCTCCTGTTACGCGGCCTACACCAAAGAAATCAGCGCCGAAGGCGAAAGCTCAAGAGAGATTAAAAGCAGAAGAAGCCGCCCTTGCCGCGAAAGCTGAAGCTGCCGCGCAGCCTCCAGCTGAAGCAGAGTCTCCCGCACAGTCAGCTCCCGAAGCAACGGCCTAAGGAATTTTATGACGCTAGGTTCTTCTCACGCTCCTTCCCTTATTTCAGCTGCAGTGATTGCGGCTGCTCATGGTATTCGAGGCCATGTCAAGGTGAAGTGTTTTTTGGAGGATCCAAGCCTTTTAAAAACCTATTCTCCTTTTTTGAATGAGCAAGGAGAACAGACCTATACGATCAATAAAATTCTTTCTCGCACGAAGAATATTCTTATTCTATCCCTAGAAGGAGTCACCAATCGTGATCAGGCTGAACTTTTGAAAGGGACGCCGCTCCTGTTCTCTCGAGAACGATTGCCCGTTCTCTCAGAAGATACTTTTTATCACGATGAGCTGATGGGTCTTTCCGTAAAATCTCCGCAAGGGCAATCCTTAGGCAAAGTCCACGCCATATACAATTTTGGCGCAAGCGAGCTTTTAGAGATTAAAACCCTTAAGGGTAATCTGGAAATGATTCCCTTCACCCAACAGATTGTTCCTGATATTAACATTCAATCTGGTGTTCTGCACTTAAGCTCGGAGGGGGAACTCTTCCTAACAGGAGGCCTTCATGTCTCCTAAAGTGACAATTCTCACCCTTTTTCCGGAAATGTTTCCGGGGCCATTGGGTCATTCCTTGATGGGAAGAGCTCTTGAAAAATCGCTCTGGCATCTGCAAGTGGTGGATATCAGAGATTTTGCAGAAGATAAGCATCAAACCGTGGATGATACCTCTTTTGGAGGGGGACCAGGTATGGTCCTTCGACCCGATATCGTCGATAAAGCCTTAGCTGCAGTGATGGAAAAAGGCCAAGCGCGGTTGATTCATCTCTCCCCCCGGGGAAAGGTGTTCCAACAAGCTTTTGCGCGAGAGATGGCGATGGAGGAGCGGCCCCTTGTCTTTTTGTGTGGGCGGTATGAGGGGATTGATCAAAGAGTTTTGGATGTGTGGCAAGCTGAAGATGTGAGCTTAGGTGATTTTGTTCTGAATGGGGGAGAACTTGCGGCCATGACGATTTTAGAGGCGGTCTTACGCCTTGTTCCTGGCGTTATTGGGGATGAAGAGTCTTTGAAAGAAGAAAGCTTTTCCCAGGGCCTTTTAGAGTATTCCCATTATACCCGGCCTCGTCAATGGCAAGGACAGGCCGTTCCAGATGTGCTGCTTTCTGGGCACCACGAAAAGATTACGGCATGGAGGCTTCAGCAAGCTGAAGCGATGACCCGTGAACGGCGTCCGGATTTATGGGAAAAATACGCGAGACAACATAATTTAACGTAATGTAAGGAGAAGAAAGATGAATCTTTTACAAATTTTTGAGCAAGAACAGCTCGCAAAACTCACAGAAAACAAAAAGACGCCGGACTTTCGCGCGGGCGATACTCTAAAAGTGATGGTGAAAGTTGTCGAAGGCACGCGTGAACGTGTTCAGGCCTTCGAAGGCGTTTGTATTGCGCGGAAAAATGCAGGGATTAATTCTTCCTTTACGGTGCGTAAGATTTCTTATGGGGAAGGTGTTGAACGTGTTTTTCCTCTTTACTCTCCCAATATTGAAGTTCTTCTTGTCCGCAGAGGGATTGTTCGTCGGGCAAAACTATATTACTTGCGTGGATTAACCGGTAAAAAAGCACGTATTGCTGAAAAAATCGTCCGCAAAACAGGATCAAACATGATTCTCCCTCAGGCTTCTGAACCCGTTATTCCTGTTGCACCGATTGTTGAGGAAACAAAACCCGAAGC
>JAIEOZ010000213.1 GCA_019750035.1 Alphaproteobacteria bacterium
TCTCACTACCGTATGATTTTTTGAGGATAAAGGGATTAATCGGTTTTTTTTGGTGTAGCGAGGAGTAAGAGAATAAGTTTCACTACTATATCCTTGGTTTGAAAGAGGAGATTTCTCAAGCAATCAACCCCTCGCCTAAAAGTTGAGAAAGTCGGAGTTTGTAGGGGTCTTTTGCTCATCACTTCTTTGAAATACACAAAACTACCTTCATTGAATATCTTACGTCGATACTTGCTCACATGTACCAGGTGATATTCACATTAGTAGGCACAGTGTCCTTGCTTCCTGATCTGCACACCTGCCTTTGTAGCAAGAAGGCTTGAGGAGCGCTCTCTCCACGGGGCAAGCCTCGTGGTTTTTTCGCGCGTATAAAAAGAATAACCTACACGATCCAACAGAATCCTTGACATTTTGATTGTATTGGTATTTTGAAAATATTACTTGAAATAGATTAAAAATAACCTATATTATATCGATATTAAATAAACTTTAAATAGGAGCATGAGTGCTATGAGAAAACTTACGGTAAAAATGTTTTATTTTACTTTTTTAGGCTTGTCATTATTAGAAAATACCTTTGCAATGCACGAGAACGAGGATGATCAAATTGAGTCACAAAAAATTAGGAAAGATCAGCAACCTTGCAATTTACAAGTTTCTGAAGATCAAAAGACAGAGCTTCCACAAGACAAATTAAAATTTATTTCTAAAGAATTTATGACGTTAAATTTTGGATTTAATTTTGAAGGAAAGAGAATTGTTGTTCGACCTCTTAAGATAACTGATGTGAATGAAATATTTATTGATAGATTTTGTATGTATGATCCAACGGATCCTATGGATGAGGGTAGCTCTAATGAGCCTCGACCCAGTATAAAAGAAATACAAGATCCACTTCGTCAACTCTTGGAGAGTGATATGCCGCAGCAGGCGATATACGGCATTTTTGATTCTGAGGATGATCAAATGCTGGGGAAAGGCTCTATTTTACGTGGAAAGCGTTTTTATAATGCATACGAAATCACTTTTCTTCTACATAGTGATTATCGTGGAAAAGGGCTTGGAAAGGCCGTCGCCAAAGGATTTTTAGACTCCATGAAGCGTACAGTATCAAATGTAGAAAATTGTCCAGTACGCTATATTGAAGGTTCGATAAATGATGATAACATCGCTTCTCAAAGAGCCTCTATAGGGGTTGGAATGATTAAGTTTCAAAAAGCAAGCCCATATCCAGGAACAAGTCTATATTATTATCCCCTACAGGTGGGACTGAGTTTGCCTACCGTAATTCCTCCTAAAAATAGGGATATTGAGGGAACAGAGGAAGTAACATTAAGCTTCTCCGATAACTTGGAGCCTCTGTAACGAGCGCCAAGGCCGACGAATGTCAATGATTCTTTCTCCTCTTTATTTTCCTCTAATGAATGTAGTGAACGTTGTCGTTTCCCAGAATCTACCTTTTCAGAAGGAGAGGATAAGAGAGAAGTTGATGAAGAAGGACTTGACGACGATATTATCTCTTCAACAAAACGCTTTGACCTTGAGGAGGAAGAAGGAAGTTTAACATTGAATAAGCTGTCTTCTTCCTTTGTAGCCTGTACAGGTGGCACTATCGACACCCAGCTCAACAGGGTGAACGTACTGACTGTTTGATTTAAGTTTATTATTTAGCATATCACTAACACTCAAGATTAATTAACTTACTGCCCTATAATTTTTTAAAAACGTAAGGATTGGTTATGTTTTGGGGCGTTTTGAGAAGGGACAGAATAAGTTTTAATGCTAGGTCCCTTGTCTGAATGAGGAGCTTTCTTAAGAAATCAAATCCTCGTCTAAAAGTTGAGAAAGCCGGAGTTTTGATGGTTTTCTTGAAGGGAGTTGAAGATTTTTTCTCCTCAACATTTCCGACCATAAAGCAAAGAAGTAAGACAGAGCACACGACCGCGAACAATTTTTCAATCCGCTCAAGGTTGATCAGGTGAGTGTCTTCAAGGTTAAAGCCATTTTTTTTGCAGTTAGCAAACAACAGCTCAATCATCCATCTTCTTTTATAGATTTCCAGGATTTTAAGGCACTTATCTTGATTTGACATCACAATAACGAGCTCTCCTTTTTTAGAGCGTGTCCCTGCAAAAAACAATAAATGTCCATCCAGATTAAATTGGACATGACGTTTTTGTCCTCTCTTTAAGTGCTGAAAAAAGACAGCGATATGTCTCATTTCTTTGCCCCATTCCACGAGCCTATTTTCCTTGATTCGAATGAAGAAGGGGATGTTGTTTTTGATCAAATAATCAATCCACGCTTTGCCGATGAATTCTCGATCTGCCGTGAGGGCTGCAATTTTTTTAGCTCCAAAAATATCAATAAAGATTTGCAGAAGATCTATTCTTTCCTG
>JAIEOZ010000003.1 GCA_019750035.1 Alphaproteobacteria bacterium
GCAATACGTTGTTCAAGTTTTGCCGGATTCCATGGTAAATCGAGGTTTATCACAACATTTGCGACCTGTAAATTCAACCCAACAGCCCCACAGTCCGTTGACAAGAAGACTTTACATTCCTTTTCTTCCTTAAATCGATGGATCTCCCCTCTTCGTTTCTTTTGATCAACAGAACCTGTATGCCAAGCATACCCAACATTCATTTTATCGAGCAGTTCCCGAACTAAAAATAACATTCTCTCCCATTCAGAAAAAATAATAATTTTTGTTGTATTATCCTGAAACAGCTCTTCCAGAATACTCTCAAGCTCATGAAGTTTGGGACAAACTCGACAGTTCTGATCAAGTATATAGGGGGTGTCACATAACATGCGCATGCTAGCCAAACCTAGCTGTAATCTCTTAAATTCTTCTTCAGTTAAAGGGCGCTTTGTTGCAGCAGCAGCTAAACGAGCAACCATATCCTCATATTCTTCATAGCGAGATCGTTGTTCACTGCTCATCTGAACAAAATAGGTGTTAATGGTCCGATTCGGAAGCTGTCCTTCCACATCTCTTTTCAGACGCCGCAACAAAATGGGCTTTAAACGTTCATGGAGGAGATGAAGATTTTTGTATCCAGTAGGTTTTCCATTATCATCAAGTTGATAAAATTCTCTGTTGAAACGAAACAATGATCCAAATAATTTTGGATAAAGAAATTGAACAATTGAGTAAATATCGTCAATGCGATTTTCAATAGGTGTCCCCGTTAAGACAAAGGCATAAGGGCTCGTCAATTGTTTGATGGTCGCTGCCGTTTTTGTCCGCCAGTTTTTAATCCGTTGGGCTTCATCAAGGATCACAATATCTGGCGCAATTAATCTTTGAATATCTTCCCTATCTCTAACAACTTGCTCATAATTTGTGAGATAGAAAAAAGTTTCTTTTTGATACTGACGCAGGCGATCGGCTCGATTTCCATAGACGAGAAGGCTCGGTAGATTAACAAACTTCGAGATTTGTTCTTCCCATTCTGCCTTTAAGGATGTGGGCACCACCACCAGGACTTTCCGAATTCCCCGTGTTTTGCGCAATAATTCAGCAGCAGCTATTGCTTGAACAGTTTTGCCTAATCCCATTTCATCTGCAAGGATAGCCTTTTCTAGAAAGGCTAAGTGAACCATTCCTTGTTTCTGATAGTCGTATAGAGGAAGTTTTGCGATATCCAGAGTGTGCTTTCCCTCCATTACATCAGATAAGAAAAAATCTTTGGCCTCATTTTTGTGTATAAAAGTATGAGAATCGGCAAGCACATTTTGAATCCGGTTCGAAATCCTTATGTTTTGACGAACTTGTTCAGGGGCCTTATTAACCCAACGTAAAATGACAGGAATTGCTGTTTTAGCATCGGAAATTAAGCTTCCACTCGCTGAGAAAAAATCTTTTAAGAAACGATGGCTTTCAAGATTTGTTATTTTTTCTTGTGGCCACTGGAGCTTGATTTGGTTATCAACCGGATCCACGTAAATTTCAACTTTTTCACTACCTCTTATGGTTACTTTTTTAAAGTTACGTTTCCCTTTTTTCTTTAATGTAAGCAGAACTTTTTCAATATGTTTACACGTCCCCAAACCATTCGTATCGTAATCTGCACAAGAACAACTATTAACACGCTCCGATAAGGAACGAATTTCAATGTGATAAGATTGTGCTGCACTTGAATGGACAGTAAAATCGCTAAAATAAACAATTTCTGGCTCTAAGTTGGTTACTTTCATAGGCTCGGTTGCTGCCCTTAAGCACCTGCGGCTAATTTCATCTTCATCTGTCGTATTCCATCCTGAAGGAATCTTTACTGAATGTGTAACCCGATCAGCTTTAGATTTTTTCCCCTTGCGTTTCTTTTGTTTTATGAGCATCTGATTCTTTCTTTATTTGTTTTTACTTCATTATCCGCTTTTTGAAGACCTTCTTCTTGAACAAGAAGTCCTTGACGTTCATAACGTTTACGTGCACGACTAAATTTTACAACAACAAGACCTGTAGAGCTGTATTTCTTTGCTGCGCGCGTTAATAAACCCTCTCCCCTTGGAAGAAAGACCAGATCTCCAAATCCTGCACAGTTGAGGCAGAGAGACTGTTTCTCTTCTATGTATAACAAGCTCCCCTTCGACAGCTCTTTATTGCATTGAGAACAATGGGAGGCTTTCATGATGATAAAGGCGACAAGCTCTGGTTTTTTTTCTAGCTTCTCCTTGATTTTTTCTTGTTTCTTTTCTGAGAGAAGAGGAGAAATATAATGAGTTTGATAGGCTGCTTCGATTGTTGGGTGACCATTTTTGCTAAATTGCAAATTTCTTTTAGGGCCTCTAGTTTTTGCCAAGTAAACTGTCTTGCTGGGCTTCAATCCCTTTTCAAGA
>JAIEOZ010000155.1 GCA_019750035.1 Alphaproteobacteria bacterium
ATTGTTGATACAAGAAACCAGATTGAAGCTGGATTACATTATTATTTACCGGAAGGTAAACTTACTTCCTATACGGGTTATTCTACAGAGAATGATTATGAATCCTTTTTCGAAAACATCACCACAGAATGGTACTTTAATAAGAAGAATACAGTCTTATATGTTGGAGTTGGATATGCGTACAACATTACAAACGTGACTGCTGGTTCCCTAGGCACAGGAATCAGTAATACTGAAAGTTTATTTTTGGGAATAAAACAAGACATTAATAAAGATTTTTACATCCAACAAAATGCAGAAGTCATATTTGACAACGGTTTTTTGTCTGATTGGTATAAAAACATTACATTTAATGGGGCTGATGATTCTGCTCAAGCCCTTAATTGGCCAGGTTCGGCTCAACGTGGCCCCAATGTTTTTGCTGGGAATGACGTACGTCCGAACCGCCGCATTACAGGGGCTTTTGTCACGAATTTTGTTCACTACATTGCCTATTTTGATTCTGCTCTTCACTTTAATTATCGTTATGCTGCAAATACTTGGAATATTCACTCCAATACGTTTGAACTTGCCTATTATCAACCATTCCTTAAGAGTTGGGAAATTTCTCCTAAAGTAAGATACTATACTCAGGATCGCGCGAGTTTTTATGCCCTTTCCTTCCATACAACGCCCACCCCTCTTTACCTTTATAGTAAGCCCCTTCGTCGTTACGGCTCATCTGATTGGCGCTTAGCAAATTTTGGTAGCGTAGGTTACGATATTACACTTACAAAATTATTTAAAGATCCTGGCATAAAACTAAGCACAACCTTTGGATTTACAAAAACAGATACAGGTTTTAGTTGGAAGAAAAATAAGGGACCAAAAAATCCAAGTAACCAATTTCATTCAACATATGTAGCTGTCCAACTCACCGCGGATTTACCTGAAAAAATTTCCTTTAAGAAACAGGAAAAATGGGATTATGCTTATAGGAAAGGGGAGATTTCTATAGAACCTTTAACAGTAAGTTTCGTCGGTATGACCTATGGCAGAAAACATTATGATACGCAGCTTGTATCTCCAGGCTTCCATGTTACCCATAATATGTACCGGAATCTTCGTGGGTTGGGATTAAACGATACCCATCGTAACGGGATTGGCTATGACTTCAAAATTGGCTATTTTCTCTTAGACTTTTTTGAAGTTTTTGCAGATTTGGGCTTGGTTTATGAAAGTAAGTTAAAACGGCCCACAGTTCCTGTAAATTTTGGCACAGCATCGGATATGCTTGCTTTCCAGTTTAAAGACAGAACAACTTATCGTACAAATCTTGGTGCAAAATATTATTTTGATACAAAAACAATTCTTTCTCCCTTTGTAGGCATCATGGCAGGTATAGAATGGCAACCAAAAACGCAAGCGAACGTTTATTCTATCCTTGGCGACCCTACCTTCAGTATTTCTCCAGGGCCACTAATAGGAAAATTTGAAATTTTCAAAGCTCAGAATTTATTTAATGGAGCCCTTCTTGCCGGTGTCGATTACCGATTCGATAAAAACTTTGCTGTTTCTCTTTCTACAGGACTCTATTATTATCAAAGGAACAAAGCTAAAATACTTTTTGTACCTAATATTCCTCCTTATAGAGTCTCCGATCACAAAAATAAAATTATTACGCCCATTAGTATTTCTTTAAAGATTATACTTTAGCGTTGGTTATACGTGAAAAATTTAAAATGAGGAAACACGATGAAAAATAGAAAAAACCTGAAGAGAGTAGCTCTCTATAGCCTTCTCGTTTCCTTGTATGTTATGCCAACTTGGGCAGAACAGATGAAACCATTTTCACTTCCGAACCTAAGTGGAGAAGGAACAATCAGTTCTAAGAACTATAAGGGTAAAGTGATGATTGTTGACTTTTGGGCGTCTTGGTGTGCCCCTTGTAAGGCTTCCTTTGCGGCTTATAATGAGCTTCTAAAAAAATACGCTAGTAAGGAATTAGTCATTATTGGCATAAATATTGACAATGATAAAGAAAAGGCTTTGGAGTTTTTAGCTGAAAATCCAGCAAGTTTTCACATCGCAGCTGATCCTACAAAAGAAGTAGCGGAAGCGTATAATCTACCGACCATGCCTACAGCCTATATTATCGGACGCTCTGGTGATATTCTTTATACCCATCCAGGATATCATGAAGGAGATCTTCCGGAAATGGAAAAAGAAATCGAAGAAGCTTTAAATAAATAAAAAACAGTTGATAAAAAGCATGAATAAAAAGATAATATGTCTGTTTTTTTCTTTTCCTTTTATTTTAGGAGGATGTGTTAATGTTGAACCTTGGGAGCGAGAATATCTTGCAAAAGAAGATATGCAACTCGTTCCCAATAGATTACTAAATGCATTTACAACCCATGTGAATTTTAGCCGAGAGGGAACA
>JAIEOZ010000253.1 GCA_019750035.1 Alphaproteobacteria bacterium
CTTCATCTTCAGATAGAGAAGGAGAATAAAAAAGAGCAGTTGAGACACGAGATAAATCAGCTTCATGAACTTTATCTGTTCGTGGAGAGAAATATTAAAAATTTTAGCTATGATCAAAAAACGACAATTGATGGTAAGTCGCAAAAAACGCTCTTACACTCACGCCGAGCTATTAAATGCTTCATCGAAGATTTAGAAGATCTGGAGGTTGATATTCATAACGACGCCGATGTGCTGATGTATGACGGAGTGAAAGAAATTATGAGTATCTTAAACAGCGTTGAGCTTTTTTTCGAGAAGATTAAAACCAGCAGCATCGAAGCCTACCACAAAAATTTTCACAGAACCCTGATGCAACACGAACTTTTGTTTAGCATTTTTCCGTATCAAGAATTAGATAGCAAAGCGCATTTAAGACAGGAGCCGTGCCCAGAGTGCGGTGAATATCACGCGAACTATCCACCTCTCATATATGATCGTTTACAGGAGATTAAAAAACGTTTCTTTTGAGTCTATTTAAGTACGGGATGCTAATTCGGCACGCTTATGGCGTTACTGCTAAAAGAACTTAGCGTCCCGAAGAAAACTTAAACTTTTCAAAATAGGTTGCTCGCATGGCTTCAGATGAACTGCGCTCTTTGTTTTGTACAGATTCAAACTGATATGATCATTTCCGCCAGCCTCTTCCGCAAATAACTTAAAGCTATTCCCTTCGTTAAAAGTACTTTTGGTAACAATATAAAGTCGATTTGCAAACGTAGCTCTTGATGTTCCCTCGGGAATCATGAGGATTTTTTGATAGAACCAAGTTGATGGGAATGACTCCATGATCTGATTATCTCAAATTAACAATTAACTAGCAATCGCTTACAAGAAAGCTGGGCAACCCTTCAGAAATTACGTTCTTTTTCATATGACGGTCGTCGTCGGAAATCTAATTTTTTGCGGCCTGTGCCATGACTGAGAATATTGCCATTCAGTAAGTTTTTTGTGCGATAAGAAGAGTTACAACTAACTTTGGCATCAGGCCACCTGACGAGGCGAACCGTACCAGGCGACGAAAAGACGGCTCTTAAAAAGGAGCGTCTTATGTCTACAACATGGGCTTGGGTTATTCTTGGTATCGCTGGACTTTTAGAAGTCTGTTGGGCAATCGGATTAAAATACACCGATGGGTTTACGAAATTCGAACCAAGTATTTTCACGCTCACAACACTTGCCGCGAGTATGTATCTGCTTGCTAAAGTAAGCCAGGTGCTGCCGATTGGAACAGCCTATGGCGTATGGGTAGGAATCGGGGCGATGGGTGCCGCGATTCTTGGGATTTTTCTTTTTAACGAGGGTATCTCACCACCTCGTTTGCTTTTTTTGGGACTTTTGCTGGTAGCGATCATTGGTTTGAAGCTCACTTCCAGTTAACGACTTACCAAGCCATGTCTTTTCCGAAGCGATATACCATGCACCACTGGATGTATTCTTTGTGCTCTTTTTTAACTTCGCAAATGTCTGCAATAGCTCGCTCTACTTCGTCGGTGGGAGTACCGATCCCACCAAAGGCCATTCCAGAGGAACAGTACTCGAATATCTTTGAAATGTCGGTTTCGAGATCAGTCAGGAATTGCTCTGTGATTGGATAAAAATGTCGATAGCTCGGATACCGATGTAGTTTGAGAATGTCTGGGTGTTCGTTAAGGCGAGAGCAGAGTTCTTCCAGTGATAAGCCGCTAAATTTCCTTACCAGAAAGCAAAATCGCTGGCGGAAGGGTCGTACGCTTCGGAGGAATCTATGCTCAGGTGTGCAGTCGTCGTCCCTCAGCATATCCTTCCGAAGCTGGCGTAGTGAGCGTGAGAGCGTTCCATGTAGGTGTTCTACAGTTCCGAAAGAGCCTAGTTCTGGTTGTTGGACTTGATAAGCCATAGTTTGGCGAAAGTTTGAAAGCTGCAAAATATTGCTCAAAAGAATCTCCTTTAGCCTGTTTATGGAGCATGGTGTCTGGTGAAGAGCTGTATCCATGCGAAAGGAATAAATAAAATCGCATATAAAGTACCATATATGAGCCTCATATAAAAGGCTCATATATGGCCGCTCATTGGCTTGGGTTATGAATAACCTAAGTCCATGAAACCACGCGAGAAAAATTCCACCTTACCCCGATCCGACGCAGAATTTCGCCTTCTTAGGAAAATTGGGCAGCAGATTCACAAGAAACTACATGACTTGGACAAGCCCGTTGAATGGCTGGCATGGGAGAGCGAAACTTCTAGGGCCACGGTGCGAAGAATCTTTGATGCCGAAGGAAATGTCGGATTGCTGACCCTGGATCGAGTGGCCCACGCTCTCGGTTACAAAGATGGGGTTATTGGACTACTCAACGATCTTTAAGAAAGGGCTATGCCCCTTCTTGTTCGATGAAGTCTTCAACAGATTGGATGCTGAAGTAAGTAGAGCCA
>JAIEOZ010000249.1 GCA_019750035.1 Alphaproteobacteria bacterium
GGGGAGGGGAGGAGCATCAGTTGTATAGGATAAAAGACCATCAATGACATTCCCAACGTATGCAAAGTCTTGTGTTCGGGTGGGTATAAATCCAGGCGATGACGCGGAACACCAAATCACATGATCTGAGACAGCTTCAATATCCTCCGCTTTAAATCTATCTTTTGGTGTTTTATACCCAGCCACATAAAGGACACGGTTTCCCTTTTCTTTTAAAGCGCGGCCAATAGAAAAAAGAACGGCATTTCCAAGGCCGCCACCGATAAGAAGAACGTTTTCATTTGTCGGAATTTCTGTCGGCATTCCCGTAGGTCCCATTAATGTGACACGTTCTCCCGGTTTTAAAAATTGACAGAGCTGGGACGATCCTCCCATTTCAAGGATGATAAGAGATAAAAGCCCCTGTTCAGGATCAGCGTAAGCGCCTGTTAAAGCAAGGCCTTCCATCCCTTGTGGTCCATAATTTTGTAACCTAAAAAATTGTCCTGGTTTAAAATTACGTACGGCTTGCGGAGCCTTAACAATGACCTCGACGATATCAGAGGTGAGTCGAGAAATAGATTGTATGCGAGGACGCAATAAATTCTCGAGTTGGGTAAAAAAGTGGGGATTCGCTCGTGGTTTATGTCTTTCGAGGACGTTACATAAATGGGGATATCCCTCCTTTGCACTGGCCATCGCTTTCACAACGTTTCCATGGTAGGCAGGGTTTAAGTCACCAAAAAAACTTACTTTTTCCTCTCCTTGATACACAATTAAAACATTTTCTCCCTCTATTTTTAAGTCAGAATCCTCCTCTTCCAAAACAGTGTTGGGCTGAGTCCCCGCCGCTATTAAGAGTGTGCGACAGGGAAGAGTTTCCAAGCCTGTCTCCGTCTTAATCGCAAGACCTTCCATATGCCCATAGGAATCAACTTTGAGTTCATGGGGGGTGGCATTTTCAAGAAAGTGCACCCCTTGATGAAGGGCCACCTCAAGCTCTTCCTGATTAAGGCGATAACTGGGAGAATCTTGAATGGCCCTGCGGTAAACAATCTGGCAAGCCCCTTCGAGAAAACGCCGATCTCCTCGGCGAAAGGCTTGCGCATGAAACAAAAATTCTTCAGCAATTCTTTTTTCTTCTGAGGAAAGGGAAGGGGGAAGACCTCCTAAGTGTTCAGTACGTTTCAAAAATTTTTCAACTTGAACCGGATAATAGGCAAGCGCTTCTGTTGCCGTATCCACAGCCGTAAGCCCCCCTCCTATGACGATAATCGGCAGACGGATTTGCAGGTTTGCAAACGAGTCTTCTTGCACCACACCAGTGAGATGAAGGGCCATTAAAAAATCTGAGGCCAGGCGAAGCCCACGCGGCAGTCCTTGAGGAATGTTAAGGACCTTGGGACGACCTGCTCCTAAACACAAAGCAACATGGTCAAAGCCGAGAGAAAACGCTTGAGGTAGAGTTAATGTTCCCCCCAAACGCACCCCATCATAAAGAGCAAAATGAGATCTTCTTTCTAAAAGCAAGCGAATCAACGTGAGGTAATTTTTTTCCCACCTTGCTGTAATCCCATATTCTGTCACTCCTCCAAAACCTGCAGGTGTTCGCTGACTTAGAGGTTGCTTAAGGCCTTCCCAATCACGAATCGGTTTTGTGAAAAGCTCCTTTTCAAGAGGTTCAATTTTTAACCCGTCAATCCCAACAACGGTATGACCTTCATTAAGCAAATAATGGGCAAGAGTAAAACCCGCAGGACCCATACCCGCAATTAACACTTTGTAATCAGAATGTTTTTTTGGAAAAGGGCGTTGCAAATTAAGGGGGTTCCATCGTGAAAGCAGACTATAGATTTCAACACCCCAGGGTAGATTTAAAGTGCTTTCTAAAATCTGTGTTTCTACACTTGGGATATCCACTGGTTCTTGTTTTTGAAAAATGCAGGCTTTCTTACAATCATTACAAATTCGACGTCCTGTTGCCGCAACCATGGGGTTATCCACCATAATAACGGCCAAAGCACCGAGGGTGTATCCTTGGCTTCGCAAACTATTCATTTCCGAAATTTTTTGTCCTAAAGGACATCCTTTGTTTGCTTCCGACGCCCCTGTTGAGCATGAATCCTTACCTTGATTATGGCATAAAATGCAGTAATGTGCTTGGTCGAGGGCAGCTTCGATTGTTATTTTTGGATCTGTACAATCAAATCCTTCCCGATGGAGGGGACGGGGAGACGTTAAAGTTTCACCTTCTCTTTTGAAAAAGCTCAGGTCTTTAGGATTTATTTTTTGAGGGAGTTTAAATAAAATTGAGGGTTTTTCCTGATGCAAAGCCCACGCGGCGAATTTTTTAGCCATATCTAAAAAAATCTTATTTTCAGCTTCACTTTCAAGAGCTTGAAGAACATACTTGGCAAAAGTAAGGTCAGAGTAAGGCTGACCCATCATCTTTTTAAGCTCTTTCTTTAAGCAATGGCCTTCAAACTTTTGGGCCTCTTCCTTGGAAAAGGCTTT
>JAIEOZ010000027.1 GCA_019750035.1 Alphaproteobacteria bacterium
CAGGGAAATCATACAAAATTCTTGACCCATTGGATCATGCCTCTTTTTCTGATTCTCGTCCTCTTTTTTGTGCCAACTTGTCGCGTTCATATTTACGATCCGGTGACAGGCTATCGCTTTCCCGTTGACCATGTCCCTTGGGGACTGGGAGCTGTGGCAGGGGCCATTAGCAAGATAGGAGATCGGATGACCAAAGAAGTTGAAACCGTCTTTTCTCTTCCCGATGATTTTAAATACCATAAGACCGGAGCGGTGATGGCTTCAAACCTGATTGCCAATGCGAGAACCTTTCATATTACCAATTCGGATCTGGCGGAAACCCTTCAGTCCTTCGTCACGCAATGTGTGGTGTATGATGCCCTCTTAGGAAAGAAATACACCCTCGACGATTTAAAGACCTCCCCCAATATCTGGGACTTAGTAATTCAAAAGCTGTCTCCTGCTCGATCCTTTACGTTTAAAGCCCCCGGTAAAGGACAAAAGTCTCGGATTGTTCCTTGTATACAAGCTGTCCCTCTCTTGAATCAATGGCTCAAACAAGACATGCAAACAGCCTTTCAACTTTTTGAAAGCATAGTCTTTGGTAAAAAAGAGGCAAAAAACGCTCCTAATCTGGCTTCCTTAGGTTCTGGAGCACACCTTAAACAATATCTGCCAGGGGCTTTTCACTACATGACCCAAATGGCCAAATCTGCGGAAGACGTCATGATGCAACAGATGATGATCTATTCTGTGGTTGATTCCATTGAAAACACCTCAACCTCACTCGGTAATGCCCCTAACTTTGCCATAAGGCGGGCTTATCTTCATCAACGAGCCAATCAAGAAACATTAGCTGGCGTTGCCGCTCAAAAGCTCATTGCGATGAAAAATGTGCTAGAAGCGCTGATCTATGCGGGATTTATCTTTATTCTCCCCTTAGCTCTTCTGCCCATGGGATGGAGTTTCATTAGCAGGTGGATTGGCCTTGTTATGTGGATTCAGTTATGGCCCCCCCTTTACGCCATTCTTAATTTTATTATGAATGTCTCTGTAAGGTCGAAAGGAATTGGAATGATTTCTGGACCTCAAGGATCAGGAATCACTATTGCCAATTCCGTTGGCTTCATGAACCTCCATGCAGATATGGCAGCGCAAGCTGGATTCATGTCAATTGCCGTTGGATCTATCGCTTATGCTCTTGTAAAGGGAGGAGCCGCAAGCTTCGTGCACTTAGCCTCTCATTTAGGAGGGCCTGCCGCCGCCGCAGCGAGTAGAGCCACAGAAGATCTCATGAGTGGCAACTATAGCTTTGGGAATGTCAATCAAGGAAACATCCAAGCCTATAATACATCCTTTGGGCAGCAAAATCTTTCTCCAAGCTATTCCTCAGGGGCTTTTACACAAAATGATGGGGTGATTAGTCGCACAACAGGAAGTGATGGGAGCCATATGGTGACGGTTTCTAGCTCGAACCTTAGATCAAGTCTTAACTTCTCTGAGAGTTTAAGTAACAGTTATACGGAACAAGCGTCAAAGGCTAAACAAACAGCTGAGACCCAACTAGTGGCAGCATCCCAAGCTGAAGCGGATCATAATCGCCAAGTCATGGATTTTAGTGAACATAAAGCCAAGCAAGTTTCTGGTAGTGAGAGCTATTCCACAGGAGACACAGCTACCACCAACCAAGCTTTCAGCAAACTCGATGGGCTTGTGGATCGATTTGCCAAGGATCACAGCGTTTCAAAAGAAGTAGCGGCTCAAATCATGGCGAAAGCTGCGGCGTCTACCAGTGTTGGGTTTGGGTTTAAGTTTTTTGAAAACGGGGCAACAGCAAACTTTACAGGTGAAATTGGGGGAGGTGTTTCAGGATCTGCAAGTGACAGAGACCTCTTCTCCGCAGCGAAAGACTATTCCCAACAAAGCAACTTTCAAGAAACACTGAATCAAGCCTCTCAAGCCGCAAGAGATAGCCGATATGCAGACCTCAATGACAAAGGACAACGCGCTGCTTCCAGTATCAATGATTCTTATGAAAAGTCCCACCAATACAGAGAGGAAGCCAGCGCTAGCCTTCAACAATCAGAATCTTTCTCTCAAATGGCCTCTTGGACCAAACAAAATGCGGGCAGTATTAACGCGAACTTGAATCAAGAGTATGTGAATTGGTTACAAGATCAATCTCTGCCCAATTCTTCAGGTCCCATGGGCATTCGAGAAGCGGAAACGATTTTCACCAGTCGTCCCGAATTAGATTCTCATTATCAACAGCGATTCATGGAAGACAAGATGCAACAGGCAGATCAATTTGTGGGATCTCATGGGCTAGCTTCAAAGTCATCAGATATTGATAGAACTTATGATCAATCCAAAAGCCGTATTGCTAATCCTGTGAATCAAGAGATAACTCAGGGTACCGCAGCTTCTCAAGCTTCAGCACATGGTCTTGGAAATGACTTTGAGGTGAATACGGGACCACGTGATGAGGCCCAAAAAATGCTTTCCTCTACAGGAAAGCA
>JAIEOZ010000066.1 GCA_019750035.1 Alphaproteobacteria bacterium
GTAAGCGTCTTAATAACCCCATCTTTTTTTGTGTGAAGTAATGGGTCAAGGTTGATTCCGTGAAGAAACTGAAAATTTACGGAGGTCTATATGTCAAAGACGAGCTTAAGAGAATCAGGACGGAATTGTGGAGAGAAAGGCGAGAAGAAGCGTGGAGAGTGGGGAAGGCTGATTGAGGAGTGGAGGCAGAGCGGGCTCAGCCAAAGGAAGTTTTGCACTCAGGCTGGAGTAAGCTACTCCTCATATAAGTATTGGAATTCTCGGTTAGGGCAGCCTAAGGTAAAGAAGTCAGGCCAAGGTTACTTTGTTCCAGTCCTTGTGGAGGAAGCGGAAAACCCTTCTCCGTTAGAATCTAAGGATCATGCTGACTCAATAAGAGACGGGGAGAGTCCATGCCTTGAGATTCTATTTGAGGGGGGAGAGCGGATTGCCATTGGGCGTGGATTTGATGTGGTGACGTTAAGGCGTGTGATTGACGTGATGAGAGGACTTCATGCTTGAATGGAGTTCTGGAAAGATTTTCTTTTACACAGCTCCCATAGATATGCGGCGATCCATTGATGGACTTTCGGCTGTTGTAAGTGAACGCTTAAGCCTTGAACCTTATGACGGGAGGCTTTACGTTTTTTGCAATCGAGTGAGAGATAAGCTGAAGATTTTGTATTGGGATCGCAATGGATTTTGTTTGTGGTACAAACGGCTTGAGAAGGAACGTTTTCAGGTCTGCCTTACAGGGGAGACGGTAATGCTTACGGACCAGCAACTCCGATGGATTTTAGATGGGCTGAATTATCAACAAGTGAAAGGGCATCAACCGAGAATTTACAAAGGATATTCCTGATATTTTTGTGGCATAAGCCCCATAAAAACATAGATTATTCTTGGTTTTTGGGATATATTTTTGTATGCGAGCTGAACCCCAAACGTCTTCTGAAGTTTCTTCCATTTTAGACGCCGATGCTCTTTATCAATGCTGGCAAAATGCTGAAATAAGCAACGCTCTTCTCGAACGGAAGAATGAAAGTCTTAAAGAGGAAAACGATCGTCTGAGATCCTGGATTGTGCAGATGAAACGGGCTCGCTTTGGAAGAAGTTCGGAGAAAATATCTTTTTCTGAACAAGCGATTCTTCCTGGCTTTGAGGACATATTTGATGAAACTTACGAAGACCCTGAATCTTCTGAGGAGCCATCCCTTGAAGATGAAAAGACCTCCAAGCCAGGGCGTAGCAAATCTGGACGCCGGCCGTTGCCAGCACACTTGCCACGCGAACAAGTGATCCACGACATTAAAGGCGATAAGATGTGCTCTTGTGGCCATCCTCTGCATAAAATTGGAGAGGTGATCAGCGAACAACTTGATTACGTGCCTGCCCAATTGAAAGTCATTCAAAACGTGCGATTAAAGTATGGGTGCAAAGGGTGTGAGGAAGGAGTGAAGCTTGCGGACCTCACGTCCCACCCCATTCCGAAAAGCATTGCAGCACCAGGTCTTTTGGCCAACATTTTAGTCTCAAAGTTTCAAGATCATCTGCCGCTTTACAGGCAATCTCAGATCTGGGATAGAGTTGGTATTGATATGGGACGTGCCTCCATGAGCCGTTGGGTTTTACAAATTGGAGACTTGCTGACTCCTCTCAAGGACCTGTTACGATCTGAAATCTTGAAGGATGATTATGTTCGGGCTGATGAAACAACAACTCAAGTCCTGAGTGAACCTGGGCGGAAAGCGACGACCAAATCCTATATGTGGATTTATATGACGGGAAATCGCCCGAACACATCAATTGTCTATGAATATCACCCGACGCGCAAAGGAGAGAAAGCCGCAGAGTTCTTGGAAGGCTTTCAAGGATATCTTCAGACAGACGGCTACAGTGGATACAAGGCCTTGGTCCAAAAAAAGGGGATCATGTCCGTAGGATGCTGGGCACACGCCCGTCGGAAGTTCGTCGAGATTATAAAATCCACAGGAAACAAAACGGGCAAAGCGGGTGAAGCCATAAAAATCATCAAAAAACTCTATGATATAGAGCGTGAAGCCAAGGAAGATCAACATCCTCCTGATAAAATCAAGGTTTTGAGACAGGAAAAGTCAAAGCCAATCCTAGAAGATTTCAAAAAATGGCTTGAAGATCATAAAAAGATTACAGCCCCTAAAAGTCCTTTGGGTGGGGCCATTGGCTATGCCCTCAATCAATGGGGACCTTTAACGGAATATTTAAACGACGGACGATTGAATATTGATAATAACACTTGTGAACGCGCCATCCGCCCCTTTGCTGTGGGTCGCAAAAACTGGCTCTTCATGGGAAATGTGCAAGGGGCACAGGCCTCATCGGTTATCTATTCCTTGATTGAGACCTGCAAGGCAAACAAGATCAACACATTTGATTACCTGCGCTATGTCCTAGAAAACATTTCTTCAACGGATCCAAAAAATTATTACGACCTTCTCCCTTGGAATTTTAGGGCAAATCCTCGCTAATTCTTCATAGTGTGACGCTTAC
>JAIEOZ010000055.1 GCA_019750035.1 Alphaproteobacteria bacterium
GCTAGCATTGATTTTCCGGCTCCTGGAGGACCGAGCATGAGCAAATTATGACCCCCAGACGCTGTCACTTCAAGCGCCCGCTTTGCTGTTTCTTGTCCTTTAATATCGCGTAAATCGAGAACTGTTTGCCTGTTTTCCTCTTCCAGTAATGGTTCTGGAGGAGAGAGAACTTGTGTTCCTTTAAAATGATTAATAAGAGAAAGAAGGGTTTCTGCGGCCAAGATAGTAATGTCACCAGCCCAAGCAGCTTCCCCTCCACACGCTTTTGGGCAAATAATTCCCTTTTCAAGAGAGACAGCATGAATAGCTGCGGGCAAAACACCCGAAATAGGGGCCAATCGACCATCTAAGGAAAGCTCTCCTAAAACGACGTATTCTGCAAGAATATCTGAAGGGATCACCTTCATTGTTGCTAAAAGTCCAAGGGCGATGGGAAGGTCATAGTGGCTGCCTTCTTTTTGAACATCAGCGGGAGCAAGGTTGATCGTAATCCTTTGATAAGGAAGAGAAAGACCCATGGCATGAAAGGCAGACCTTACGCGCTCTCTCGATTCTCCAACAGCCTTATCTGGTAATCCTACAATCGAAAAGCCAGGCATTCCTGTCGAAACTTGGACTTGAACGTCAATGGTTATGACTTCAACTCCTTGAAAGGAAACGGTATTTAGACGTGAAAACACTTTTTCCCTCCCTAAGTCTGTGTCTTATGATTGAGAGGGCTTTCGCACTTCAATTAAATTGACGACTCTTTTGACTCCTGTAATATCGTAGGCGTAATCAATGACTCTTTGCATTTCTTCTCGTGTTGCTGCCGTCCCAAAGATATAAATGATTTTATCAAAAGTTGTTATCAAATAGTTAGGGGCAAAAACATCTTCATCCGTAAATAAAGTTGCTTTTAATTTTGTCGTCATCCATCCATCACGAGTGTAATCTGAAAAGCTATCTTCTCCACTTATTTTTATGCCATCGATGACGTTTCGAATACCAGAAATGTTTTTTGTAATGCGTAAGGCATCGTCCTTAATTTTTTCGTTAGCAACCACACCAGTTAAGAGAACCCGTCCCTTATAAACGGTAATGTCAATCTCTGAAAAATCTGTGTTCATGTAGGCAAGTTCATCATCAACTTTTACACGGAGGATTTTATCACTGACAACACCACTCAAGCCACGATCCTCAACAGCACTCATTCCAACATTGCTTAGGCCTCCTATGGCAAGAGGAGCGGCACACCCTGTAAGAAGGAGAAAAAAAGATAAAGTAAATTTATTATACACAAAAACCTCCACTTATTGATGAGATACCCAGGCACCTTGAATATGACAAGGCCACCTCCAATGAGAGATTAAGACAACATCAAACCGAAGATCAAGAGAAGAAGGCTTCCCCCTTAGATAATATAACAGTGCCTTTTCAATACGTCCTTTTTGAAAAGGGGTTAAAGCTAAAAAAGCTTCTTCAAGGCGCTTTCGACTTTTGACCTCTATGGCAATTAAAAATTTACCTTTGCGAGCCAAAATATCAATTTCTCCCATGGGCGTTTTTAATCGATTTTCAAGAATCTCATATCCTTTCAAACGGAGATAAAAAGTTGCAAGACTTTCTCCCCATCGGCCTTTAAGGTAGGCTCGTTTCTTTGGATTTAAGTAAAAGAGCACGTTGATAAACCTCTCGTTTTGGTCGTCCAAAAGCTTCCGAAATAAGACTTACAGCTTCTTTGAGTGAAGATGTCATGAGCGCTTTTTCCAAATTTGACTCAAACTCTTCTTCAGAAAAAGAAGAAAGTAAAGAGGCTCCTTCAATCACAATGACGACTTCTCCTCGAGGGGGGTGAGATTCATAATAAGCGATTAAAGAAGAAAGATCTTCCTTTTGAACCTCTTCATATAGCTTCGTCATTTCTCGACACACAACCCCTATTCGATCTCCTAACACGTCTAAAGCATCCTTTAAAAAAGGGATCGTTCTCTTGGGAGACTCGAAGAAAATGAGAGTGGCTTGAATTTGTTTAAGCTCTTTCAGAGCATTTTTTCGAGCTGTTGTTTTTGAAGGTAAGAACCCACAAAAGAAAAAACGCTCTGGCGAAAGACCGGAAAGACACAGCGCCATAAGAGGAGATGAGGCTCCTGGAATAACCGTGTAGGGAATGTTTTCTTTTTGACAGCCAACGACAAGCTTAAAGCCAGGGTCTGAAATTAAAGGCATACCCCCGTCAGTGACATAAGCAATGTCTTTTCCTGCTTTTAAAAGCGAAAGAAGGCGTGGGCGAACCTGTTCAGCATTATGATCATAATAGGAAAGCAAGGGTTTTGAAATTCCATAATGGTTGAAAAGTTTTGACGAAACCCGTTTATCTTCACACGCAATCATCTCCACTCGATTAAGAACCTCGATGGCTCTTAAAGTGATATCCATTAAATTTCCAATGGGTGTTGCGACAAAATAAAGCATTATTTACTCACAGTGAGGAAAGGAGTACCTTTGATTCTATAAGCATATCACCATGGA
>JAIEOZ010000145.1 GCA_019750035.1 Alphaproteobacteria bacterium
TATTCCTTATGGATAAACGCAAAGCTTTTACCATCTGGGGCGAAGCTGTAGTTATTAAAATCTTCTTTAAGCTCTTGAACCAGAATATCTTTTTGAGAGGAGACGTCTTGAACAAAGAGAAATCTCTTATTTTCTTTATCATAAAGGATATAAGAAAATGCTTTTCCTTCTCTTACAAACTGAAGTGGAAAACATGATTCCCCTACTTTATTGATAGTTCTCATCTCTAAATTTTCATTATTGATGAGTACGCAATCTGAAGATTCCTCCGCAGCCCCTTCTGTGAGGGAGGTGTGCTGTAATGCTAAGAGCGAATATTTACCGTCAGAAGAAACATCCTTTAGAATGACCATTGGAATTGTCACAGCGTCTTCCGGAGTCCATAATGGCTTAGGAGGAATGTCAGCATATACATTGTTTACAAGACAAGTGGCAATAATGACAAAAAGCAAGAGTAGAATCTTAGATAATCTATTCATTTTTGCATCCTCACCTATTTTTTGACATTAGGATTTGATTGAGGACCTAAATACTTTTCTAGCCATTCCTCAAGATCTTGAATGGCTAATAAAGTTATATGCGGGGTCGTAAAATTATCAGTTTGCCCTTGGTAGGTAATCATTTCCACTGGAATTCCACAGGTTTTAAGTGGAAAATAAAGTTCTTCACCTTGAGAAGCCAAGATTATTTCACTATCGCTTCCATATTGAAGGAGTGTTGGGGTGTTCATGTTTTTAACATGAGAGATGGGTGTCTGTTCTTCCCACGTCTTCCTATCCTTCCAAAAGGGTTCTCCCATAACGGCTTTTAGTAAAGAAGGACTACTCGTTGTTCCCACCTGAGAAATAAGGTTAGAAATCCCTTGCCCAACAATAATCGTTTTAAAACGATCTGTTTGCGTTAAGGCCCAAGCGCTGAGATAACCTCCATCCCCCCATCCCCAAAGAGCAAGCTTATGAGGATCTACCTTCTTCTTTTCAAGTAGAGCATCGATACCACCCATCACATCTTCAAAATCTCCTTTTCCCAATTCTTTATAAATCGCTTGGCGAAACTCCACACCATAGCCAGTACTCCCTCGCCATGTTGGCATAAAGAGAGCATAGCCTTTCTTCAATAAACTTAAATAAGAGAGGGGGTAAGTTTGTAGATCTCCAACGTAGCCAGGGGCTACGCTATTCCCATCACTATTGAGAATTATGATGAGAGGAAAGAGCGTTCCTTCTTGAGAGGTTTGTGGATGAACAAATGTGCCCTCTAAATCAAATTTTTTATCTTTAGATTTCCATTGAAATTTTTCTACAACAAAATCTTCTTGAGGACGTGAGGTTGATAAAGAAGTTACTTTCTGAGGATTAAAACTATCTATCGAAGTAAGATAACCCTCTTGTGGAGTGTTAAAGTCTGAAGCACCATATCCAATATATTCCCCTGAGCCACTTATTTCAGCCGCTCTTATCGCGTGCTCTCCATGGGAAAATTTAACTGATGACTTTCCTTCTAAGTCGAGTTCATAAATTTGTGCAAACATTCTTTCATAATCAACCACAAATAGAGAATTCCCGTCTTTTTTCCACCCCAAAATACCAGGAGCTTCATTAGGAGTTTTGGCAAGACACTGTTTTTTAGCGCTTTGTAAGTCTATGAGACATGCTCGAGAGGCAGCTACCCCAATCAAAGGAATAGGATTTTGAGCATTCCCGGGAAAGTTCGTGGTGGTATAGGCAACCCACTTTCCATCAGGGGACACTTTAACTGATAAATCCATCTCTTCTCCTTCTACCAATGTCCGAACGTCTTTAGTTTTGACATTGATAAGATCGATTCGGGGAATGTTAGAGGTTTTATCTTCAGATTCTGGATTATAGCCACAAACAATCGCTTCACTATTTGGTGTCCACTCAAAAGACACATTCCAGTCAAAGATAGAAAGACCTGACGTCAATGCTGTTTTATTTACTTTCTCAAGCTTATCATCGACTTCTATCATATAGAGAGTTTGAAGGTTTCTCTTTTTTTCGTCATAAACCTGCTTAAGAGAATCTTGGGAGCTTGGCTTATTCTCCACAACCGCTAGTTTTGTGCCGTCTGGTGACCAGCGATAAAAAATAATGTCATTTTCTAACTCAATTATTTTTCGAGGCTTAAATTCTTGAGGGGGCGTTACCCACAAACTTAAAAACTTATCCCCCTTTCCTAGATAACTCACCCATTGCGAATTGGGGGACCACATTGGAGAAAAAACTATGGCATCCTGAGGAAAATTAACTGTATGATTTTTTTCAGATTGATAATTATTTTTTACAGAAATGACCTTAAACCATTGGCTTGAAGTCTCTTGATCAAAGGAAAATAATTGCGGCTGTGAATAAGCCATCAGTAAGTGTTTTTTGTTAGGAGAAACCTCGAGTTGGGATATATTTTTTGTTGCCAAAAGTTCTTTATAAACGGGGTTTTTATCAAGTGTTTTTGTAACGGTATCCGCTTTTAAGTCTGTGAGACCTAAAATTATGC
>JAIEOZ010000193.1 GCA_019750035.1 Alphaproteobacteria bacterium
GAGTCTTTTGATTTTTCCTCAATAGCCTCTAAGCTCATTTCTAAAGCTGGGAGAGCAGTTTGTGGATACTGGTCCAAAAGCGGACTTGTGTTTTTTTCTCTTTTTTTGAGCGTTTTCTTCAAGTGCATCGAAAGATATTTATCGATTGTGGACGTAGGATGAGAATCTATAAACTCAACCGCCAGTGTCAATCCCATAGGATAGTCGCTCAGCGCTTCTGCTAATCTTACCATTTCTTCTTTCTTTTTTTTTGGTAGAATTTTCTGGACGAATTGAAGAGATTCTTGACGTTCAAACGCGCCAATCTCTACCTTATGGATCCATATATTTGCATTTCGTGACGTTAAAAAAACATGTCTCCCAGGTTTATCATGAGTGCAAGGAAGAAAATTCTGAATTTGAGCGTATGTTTGAGGATTATCAAATATGAGGAGGTAGCGTATGTTTTTGACTCTCAATATATTTTTTACTGCATCGATAAGAACGTCTTTAGAGAGTTGAGAAGGGATTATTTTGTCTTTTTCGGAGAGAAGCTGATTTAAAGCGATAGCTAGCTTTTTGAATTGGCTGGGAAGATCTTGTTGGGCATCAAACCACCAAATAAGGTCATAGTCAGTAGAAAACTTTTGAGCATATTCTTTTGCAATTTGAGTTTTTCCAAAACCTGCCCCCCCTGTAAGAGCGAGCACGTGCCCTTCTCTTCTAGTAAAAAAAGAGTGAATTGTTTGTAGCTGTTTTTCTCTTCCCACAAAAACAGGATTTGCATCGGAGAGGTTCCATACTTGAGGAGAAGGAGTTGCAGAAGCACTTGTCAAAAGTAATATTAAAAAAGAAAAAATAAAAAATAATTTTCCAAAATAACTGAAAAAGATAAGAATTTTATTAAACTTATTCATATTAAATCGATTTCTTTATTAAACAAATCAACAACATTATCTTTGTTCTCTATTTCAGAAGAGACAGGGATAAAAATTGCTGTGTGATTGAAATCTTCTTCATCTCTTAGATATTGGTACTGCAATCCATTTTGGATGCATACTTTATTAAAATCTTCCTCTCCTATGAGAAAATCAAAAGCTTTTTTGATGAGTCTTTCTGAGGAGTTAACAATGACAAACCCCTTGTCTTGTACCTCAAAAAGGATTCCTTCGTTCTGGCTTGTTGCAGTAAGAGTAACGGTCTTTTTTTTAGGGACCCTATGAACTGCCCTTCCAAGAAGATTCACCAAGATGAACTGAATAAAAAATCGGTCTCCAAAGAAGCTTAAGTCTTTTAAACAAATTATCTCTAAATTGATCTTAGATGCGTAAATTCTTTCTGCAAAAAGAGACTTTGTTTCTTCAAGTAATGTTGCAACTTTTATACGTTCATTTTTTGTTTTTGAAACAAGACCGTTAGCCAATAGATTAGTGGACAAGAGACAGGAGCGAAGTAGTTTTAACTGATGCTCTGGTGCGAGCTCAGCAGTTTGCTCTTTAAGATCTTTTTTGAGAATATTCAAGCAGTTGGTAATATGACGAACTCGTCCTTGTTGATAAAGGCTTAAATCGAAATGAATTTTCTTGTATGAATTATACGTTATATTATGATTTTTTCTCTTTTCTTCAGAAACAGCAAATTTTTTTTTCGTTTCTTCTCCTGTTATTCTTGATTTCATAAGATCAGTATTTAGTTTTTCAATCTTAGCATTCAGATTTTTAATTTTTTCTCCATATGCTTTTTGCTGCTCTCTTCGAAAATACAGCATGCCCAATATAAAACAAAAAGTACAAAGAACAAAGTAAAACAAAAATATTACATAATAATTTTTATTTTTAAAAACAAAAGACCAAAAATTTTTTGGACTTTTTGAATAAATCATAAAAGGCTCTTTTTGAAGGAGTTGGGCTTCTTCTTCGGAAGCTGAGAATAAAGGATCAAAGGAGATGGATTTTAGGATTCCTAAGGAGGCTTTAAATTCTGATAGCGCAAATTGAATGTCCAAGATGCCTTCAAGCTTACCTTTGCTGTTTAAAACGGGAGTTTTACTTAAAAAAAGATCCTGATAAAACACACTCGATGCTTTGTCATCGGACGCTTGAGTCACAGAAAAGGATTTAAGATCCAAAGTCGATGTTCCATATCGTGTGATAATCTTCGAAGGAATAGAAAGTTTATAATAAGAAAGCTTTTGAATTCTTGGTATTTCCATAGGGTCATATAGACGGGAGGCAGATATCAAAATATCTTGAACTTGTTTCGTTTCTCCTTTTGTGGCTAGAATACGGTAACTGGTGAGATCCCCTAACTCTTGAATTTTTTCAAGAAAAGCCTTTGTTTTATGTTGGATGCTTTTGACTTCTTCTTGTTGATTTTTTTGATAGGTTGAGAGATATTGTTGATATTCAAAGAAAATATAGGAAGGAATAAAAATAAGAGTGATAAAAACGAGGATGCTCGCGGCACCAAGTACAGGCTTTAATAACGCTTGAAAATCTTTGATAAATCCCATAAAGCACGATTGAATCCTCTCCTCTATTTTTTTAAGTTGATATTACAGGTTCGTTCAGAAAAAAATCAATTGATTTCCATTAAAA
>JAIEOZ010000060.1 GCA_019750035.1 Alphaproteobacteria bacterium
ATTTAATGTATTAATTCAATTTATAAGTACTTATGAAATAGAAATGAAGAAAATTTATTATATATGTTGCGCCTTTTTTCTTTCTTCAAGTACGGCCTCGGCAACGCACCACGCTCTCAAGTTCTTGATCGAGGCTGAAGTGCCTAAAAGAGCGTTAAAAGCAATTACGTACCCTTATTTTTTTTCTCAGCCAATTATAACAGGAAAAAAATATAGTACGATTAGCACCGCTCCCTCTTTAGAAAAAGGCAAGGCAATGCAAGTCTTCTCTCGCCCAACTTACGATCGCATTGCTAAACATATTCTCTCCACTGATGAATCTGTAAGAGTTGACATCCTAAAATCTTTTACGGGACTTAACTCTATACATACTGCTACTCAACTTGATGAGCATTATAACCCTTTTGATCCTTTTAGTAGTATGAATTCTTCTTCCGCTCAGGCATTGGTCAAAAACATAAGAAGTGCCTCAAATATAAAGCTCCTTCTAGAAGGCAAAGAAAACAGCAATGCCCCTGATTTTTTAAGAGAATTAGGTACTTTATATGGTGATATTATTCATGCTTTTCCTGACCATAAGTATCGCTCAACTGTTGATTTTTTATGTGAAACAGATTTTGGCTATGTGACAATTGCGTTTCAAGTTGCAAAGCAAGACTACTGGGATAAAAGAGCTCTTGCCGACGCAGCAAATATTTATGGAGATCAACTCATGATAAACCAAGATTTTAGTCAAATTAAAGATGTAATAGGAATAAACCTCTTGGGTGATGTGGACCTAGAGCATCCAGATTTAAAAGACAATAAAAAACTCCAACAGTAGATAGAATTTTTTAAATCAGCTCATGAACAGCAAGAAACTCCTCAATCAGTTAATGAACTTGTAAAGAAGGCCTACCACATGATTCGTGTTGATGTATTAAAAGAAAAATGCCCAGATCTTTTGAAAGATTAAAAAGAGGCGTCTCGATATTTTTACAGAACACAATAAACTATCTACAATAATATTAGAAATTAGGAAGAAATATCATGAGTAAAGAAAAGAAGGTTTTTATATACATTAGAAGTACTTTATCAATTGTTTTGTTGTTGTTTTCTGGTGTATCCGCTTCCACTATGGAAGAAAACAGGGGGGAATTTCAACCAAAAAGGCAGCTTTCGTTTGCCAATGAGCAAAAAATACAGGACGAACGTTTAGAGCAACTGTTTAATGACAACCGAGAAGCAATGGAACAAGCGAAAAAAAGAGCTAAAAAGCGTTTAAGAATTGAAGTTCCACAAAAACCATATAATAAAAAGTGAACCCCCAGGAAGGAAAAAAGGTCAATAACTTTGACCCTCCCCTCTTTTTGATTAAGGACTCTTTCCTCTAATCTTTTTTTTATAAACAGGCATTTTATAAGAAGAATCCTCTTCAAGACCTTCATCTTCGTCCTTTTTAAGCCTATGTGTTACATCTTTTTGTGAAATTTCATTTCTACTAATAAATCTTCCCTGTTCAACAAGTTTTAATGAATCATCGCTTTCTACGTAGTAATGATATTGATTCCTTACTTTATTATATAAAAACTCTTGTTTTACAGGAGGTGAATTATGAATTAATCTTTTTGGAACAGAAGAGTGAGTAAATTCCTTTGTAAACAAATTTGTTACTCTATACATCGCCTTTGCTTGGGATATACAAACAAATGAATTAGCTGATAGCCATAGAATTGAAAATAAAATTACTCTTTTTTTCATTTTACATCTCCTTTGCTTTAAAAATTTCATTTAAATGATAACACCATATTGTGCTATAATTGACAATAAAGACAAAAAATTCGATAAAATCTTGGGACATTTAACCAAAGAACGATAGTAAATTAATAAATTATGTCATTTGGGATTGACTTTCTTATTTTATTTGAATTAATTTTAATAAAATATTAAACGAATTATGATATTATATTATGATTTTTGGAAAAAATTTAATTCTTGTTCTATCTTTAGCGGTTCTTTTTTGTGAAAATGCTTCTGCAATGAGGTCAATGAAGTTTGTCTTGGGATCTACTAACTCTTTATCTAAACCAAAGGCGTTGCCTAGAATGTCTAGATCGTTTTCCAGTGATGAAAAAGCTCTGCAAGATATAAATAATGGAATTCCTACGAAAAAATATCAGTATGCAAAAGAAATTTTGGAAACGCCCATTATTCCACAAAAAAAACCTCTTTCCTATATTCTTCCAAACAACTTTTTTATAGAAAAAAGAGATAACGTAACTTTAGGAAAAGTTAATGAGCGAATTTTTCATGTCCGTCGAAATATAATAATGAAAAAAGAATTTTTAATTAAAAATGAAATTAAACAAGAAAAATAACAGGCAATTCTTAAAGAAAAATGACAGAATTTTGGATCGTCGCGCTAAAGTAAATCGCCTTTTAAGTTTTTTTATGTAGACCTTGGTTTCCGTAATTCGTTTAATCAAATAGTGACAGCTGCCCTCAAAAAACCACCGGTTCTTCTTTGTTCAATACTCACTCACTAAACTGAAGGCCCCGAACAACGAAATTTTTAGAGGAGATGTCTATTGGCAGGCTTTCATCTTTACAAAATGGACGTATTA
>JAIEOZ010000188.1 GCA_019750035.1 Alphaproteobacteria bacterium
CAAGATTCGCTTGAGACAAACTTGGGAAGGGACCTACCCTTACAACATAAGGCTGGGGTCCCTTATTTGTAACTGACTGAACGGGTGAAGCCATGTTCTGAGTCAAAGAGTGGGAAAGAGCACTCGCTTCAGCTTGATTTGCATAACTCCCTACATCAACAAAGATACCCGTTGAGGCAGAAGCTTTAGGCTTTTTCGGAGAGGGAAGAGGCTCAACTTCAGCCAACAGAGGAGCTTCCTCTTGTTCTTCAAAAAGAACATCTGGAAGGCTTGTCGCCATAATAACAGCTGCAGGAGGAGGAGGAGCCTCAGTGACAAGCGGAGGAAGAGAAGGAGACGATGCTTTAACAAGCATCACTGAAGAGGGATCAATCCCATGTAAAGCTAAACTCTGAGGAACAAGAGTATACACACGTACTTTTGCCGTTCCTTTTTTTTCAAAACCCAAAAGTTGGGCAGTTCTTCTGGATAAATCAATGATTCTTCCTTCAACAAAGGGGCCTCGATCATTCACTTTAACATCAATTTCTCGCCCATTTTCTAAGTTAACCACTTTTACGACACAAGGAAGGGGCAATGTTTTATGCGCAGCCGTTACCTCATTCATGTCAAATCTCTCACCCGTTGCTGTCGGACGACCATGAAAGATATCTCCTCCTCCATAATAAGACGCCATTCCTTCCTCTTCATATTCAAAATGAGGCTGCGGATAGTACCAAACTCCCTTGATTTGGTAGGGTCGACTCGTGGCTTTTTTGGGAGCAACTGTTTTTCCTAGTGAGCAAAACTCTGGCGTCTCTGGACCACTCGAACACGCAGCCAACAAAAAACATAGACAAACGACTACGGAAATTTGTGAAAATTTTTGCCTCACCACCCACGACCTTTTTCTATCTCGTAATTTTGTAAAATAATTGACTCTTACACATTCTGCAAGCAGTGAGATTTACGATTAGGCAAATCAACCTTGAAACTTTATAAATTTCAAGATAACTTATTGATGAAAAATATAAGATAAGGAAAAATAATGAAAAAACCTTCTCAAACCATCCTCATCCTAGGACTATCGATTTTAATGGGACCATCTGTATGGGCGAAAGACTCTCAAACAAAAGTCTCTCCTCAAGACACAAAAGCAGCTGCTGAATTTTTTCGTCATGAATTAAATTTTAAGACAAACCCTCATGGGGTTAACTCGGCTATTAAAGACAAGCAAAAAAACATCACGATTGTCGATGTCCGTTCAGCCGAAGAGTTCGCTAAGGGACATATTCCAGGAGCTATTAACTTACCCTGGGATAAATATAATGGCTTCGATGGTCCTGATACGACGTTTCCTGAATTAAGAAAAGATGGATATAATTACGTTTATTGTTATCAGCTGCTCTGCAACTTAAGTCAAAAAGCGGCAGTGAAATTTGCTTCTTTAGGTTACCCTGTAAAAGAAATGGTGGGGGGATTTGCAGAATGGGAAAAAGAAAAATATCCTATTGAAAAATAGGCTATACCCATTGAACTTGAAAAGACCATATCCCATACCGACGAGTGTCATTCCTACGCAGGCAGGAATCCATAAAATAGTTTTTTTATTACAGACAATTACATTGGATTCCCACGTATCAAGGGGATGACACTTATGGATCTTCGTAAAGAGACATAAGGGGATAAGACTTTTCAACGCTTGACAAACGGATACAGAGACCTCCTTGTGTCTAACACTGCCGTCTTTAAATAGCGCTTTTTTCTGGGTTTGTCGGGCAGGAGCTCATCCTCCTGAAGATATAGACTTTGTCCTGGCGGAGAGAGAGGGATTCGAACCCTCGATACGGTTTCGCCGTATACACGATTTCCAATCGTGCGCCTTCGACCGCTCGGCCACCTCTCCGCACAGAATGAAAGGAAAATAGCTGACTTTTTATCTAGAATGCAACTTAAATATGAAAAATTATTTTAAGGTACCTTACTCTGAATCTGGCTTAGGGGGAGGAGTGAGCGTACACCTCAAGAGGGTTTCTCTCAAAAGTCGTTGGTGACTTGGGCAAGGACTTCTATACACCACCTTCAACTCTATTTGCTGCTCTAAGCTCGGACTGGTAGGACGAAGATCCTCATCAGGTTGAGATTTTCCTGTCGCCTTATTGACACTAGCGGTTTGCAAAATTGTCGACAATTCTTCTTCAGCATCAGTTTCTAAAGCTTGAAGACTTATAGGGATGAAAAAAAGTAATCCAACACTCCTCATTTTCAACATAACAAAATCCTTTCTTTTAAAAAATAAAACAACTAAAATGGAAACTTCTGATGGGACATCTGCCGATTAAAAATTTCATAACTCCCTTTTCCTTTGTGCTTGGCTTGATAAAGGGCAATATCTGCATCTCGGATAATATCCTCGGGTTGCTTGTAAATTAAATAATCCCCTAAGGCGATTCCGATGCTCAAATGAGAAATAATTTTCTCTCCTGCAATTTCAAAGGGCAAAGAAACTTCATCAAGCACACGATTGACAACGCCCTCAACATCTGACAACGCCCTCACATTTGCCAGAAGAATGGTAAATTCATCGCCTCCTAATCGAGCCACCGTATCCCCTCCCCGCCTACAATTT
>JAIEOZ010000240.1 GCA_019750035.1 Alphaproteobacteria bacterium
ACTTACCTTAAAAAACATGAAATTAATATTGTTGCCATGGTCCATCATGAAACAAGCTCAGGAATGCTGAATCCTTTGGAGAAAATTGGTGTCTTAGCAAAAGAAAATGGTTCAATTCTTATTGTTGATTGTGTCAGCAGTGCCGGAGCAGAAGTTATTGATATGGAAAAGAACCACATTGCCTTTTGCTCAAGTTCAAGCTCAAAAGCAATTGGTTCTTATTCGGGATTATCATTTGTTATTGGAAAAAAAGAAGAGTTTGAAAAACTAAAAAACCTTCCAATTAAATTTGTTTACCTGAGTTTATACAAATTTTATACCGTCATTAAAAATATTTCACAGACACCAAATACACCTGCAATTCCTCTTTTTTTCGCTCTGGAACAAGCCATAATAAATATTTTAGACGAAGGGGTTTCTAAGCGTCACGAAGATATCAGGCATAAAGCACGCAAGTTACGTCAGGGTATGTTAAGCTTAGGCCTTAAATTCCTTATTGATCAGAAAGATATGTGTTCCGTCTTAACAACTGTTCATGTGCCTTCTCATATTGATTTGGATAGCCTTCGTCAAAAATTTCGCGAAAAATCCATTATCATTTATGAAGGAAAGGGTTGTTTTAAAAATAGAGTTTTTCAGGTTGGTAACATTGGCGAATTATCGCTGGATGACATCCAATTTTTTCTGAGTGTTCTGAAAGAATGTTTGGAAGATTCTTCTCAAATTG
The DNA here is from genome assembly GCA_019750035.1 of Alphaproteobacteria bacterium. Taxonomy (GTDB): domain Bacteria; phylum Pseudomonadota; class Alphaproteobacteria; order UBA9655; family UBA9655; genus UBA9655. The sequence continues at coordinate 728 of JAIEOZ010000240.1, forward strand.
AAGAAAAGAAAATCGCCTCAACAAATTATTCTAATTCAATGAATTATCCTATAAATAATAGTTCTCTCCTATCAGTAGGTGACAGGTGAATGACAAACTAATCCGTTTATGGGCGACAAAGAATAAAGATGATGAATGGTGGTCTTCTTTTATAACCTCTCCTCTAGCAATCGCAGTTAATTATGTTGTGGTGGATATCAAATTCCTAACACCAAACAAAATTACGATCATTTCTTTTATCGTCGCATGTATGTCTGCCGTCTTTATAATTTTAGGCAGCACAATGAATTTTATCATTGCAGCAACCTTGATTCAATTAAGCCATATATTGGATTGTATGGATGGGCAAATGGCCAGATATAGAAATACACCTTCTGCATTTGGAAGCTTTATTGATAAAATCACAGATCAAGTGCAGGTAATCATTTGGTTTGGATCAGTGGGTTATACTGCATACATTCAATCTCAAAGTGTTCTTCCTATATTCTTAGCGTTTATCGGTGTTTCCTTCTATTCTCTTAGGGGTTATATAAAATATCTCTCTGTATATACAGCAATTCATAGTGACTCCAATTTCTTGGAGAAAAAAACCCAAAAAATTTTAGTTGCTCAAAATGAACCAACTGCCGGTCTTGGGTTTGATATCTTCTCAAATTTAAAGTGGTTTGTAACCGAACAGCGAAAAATATTTTTGTTTGATGAAGGTGTCTTCATCTTCATGTTATCACTATCCTTAATATTTAATACACTCATTCCAATGCTTTGGGTCTTTGCCATTAGTCAAATTTTTTATGGTATAGTTCGTGGTTTCCAACGTGGATTGGAAATCGAGCGAAATTTAAAAATAGACATACAAAAATAACAGGGCGCAAACGAATAATTTCTTGTGTAAAGGGGTTTCAAATTGTGTTGCAATAACGAAGAAAGTTGATGGAAAGATGAAAGCAATTATATTGGCAGCCGGAGTGGGCTCAAGAATCAAACCATTGACCGACAATTGTCCCAAAAGTCTTTTAAAAGTGGCGGGTCAAACTATCCTTGAGAGAATGGTATCCCATATTCAGGACTGTGAAATCAGCGAAATTATATTTGTTCTTGGCTATTTAGATAAACAGATAAAAAATTTCGTGAAGAAAAAATTTCCTAATTTAGATGCAAAATTCGTTATAAACGACAAATTTAAGGAAACAAACACAGGGTTTTCTTTAATGTTAACTAAGACTTTGGTTCAAGGAGAATCATTTATAAAATTTGATGCGGACGTGATATTTGATATTGAAATCCTTAAGAAGCTTATTAAGTCAAAATATGAAAATTGCTTGTGTATTGATAAAAAAATAAATCTTCAGGAAGAAGAAATAAAGGTTGTTGTTGGAGAAAACAACCAAATACTTGCGGTCAGCAAGACAGTAAATCCAAAAAGCGCTACAGGTGAATCATTAGGTATTGAAAAAATTAGTGCTGAAATGTCCAATATTTTATTTGAAGAATTAGAATATATGATGACAGAAAAGAAGAACCATCAAAACTATTATGAAAGTGCGTATGAAAAAATAATCAATAAAAATATCCCTTTTTATTGCGTGGAAATTACTGGTTTAAAATGGACTGAAATTGACACAAAAGAAGATTTTATTAACGCACTGGCTATTTTTGCATAAAATGTAATGAGATTGCATATCTTCAATATTTAGAAATAATACCCAATCTGGAGAGCCTGGCAGCCAGGTAGTATTACCGCCACCCAACCCCATAAGAATCGTGCATGCGATATTTTAACGCTACCCGCCAATTTTAATAGCCTAACCGCTGGATATATTTTAGTGCGCTCTTTTTTATAAGTATTAAATTTCATATAATAATCTTTTACTAATTTAAAATT
>JAIEOZ010000298.1 GCA_019750035.1 Alphaproteobacteria bacterium
ACAAGCTCTCGATGCCCCCTTGCTTTAACTCGAAGTACACAATACCCATTATCTGGATTATGAAAGGTGACTCTTTCTACAAGGCCTGAAAGAAACTCATAGGTGATAGCAGTGTTTTCCTGATTCATGTAGGCCTATCACGAGAAAGAGTTGATATTTCTCTTATAATAAAGCCAGAGTGTCACTTACACCATTAGAAAATCCTTCAGATTGAACTTGCTAGGATGCTTGCATCATAAACATACTTTGTCTTTATGAAACTTTGAGATCTAAAATTTTTTCTTTAAACCTATAAATGCTCTGTAGGAGAATAATTTATTGATATATTATGTTGCTTATAATAAGCATATGTAGAATATAAGCAACATAAGATAAAAATGAAAACCTTTATCGAACGTAAGAATGAGCTAAAAAAGCTTGAGGATTTCACAGCAATTCCCGGAGCATTGATTTAATGAAGGGAAGTAAGGAGTATGCAATAAATTTTTCGTAAAGTATGTGTATGATTGCTATTTTGTATTAATTTGACCTCCTTAAATGGAGGCCGCATGAAACAGACCCGACCTGCTTTTACTCATGATGCTCTTTTGCAAACAGTCAAACGCGCCATTGAAGATGGCTTAAAAACTGCAGGCATAAAAGATAACCCCAATGCTTCTTTCTCCAATATTGATTGTATAATGGCAGGCCTTGCCGTCTTTACTTTTAAGTTTCCTTCTTTATTGAAATTTGATGAGACCCGTCAAGATTAAATCTGGGCCAGAAAAAATCTCACCAAATTATTTCAAATTAAAGCAACGCCTTGTGACACTCAGATGCGGACACGCTTAGATAATATTCCTCCAAAAGTCATACGCCCAGCTTATCGAAAGATTTTCACTCTTTTACAGAGAGGAAAAGTATTAGAGCATTTTTTGTTTTTAGAAAAATACTACTTAATAAGTGCAGATGGGACGGGTGTTTTTTCTTCTTCTCAGGTTCACTGCAAAAATTGCTGTGTCAAAGAACACAAAGATGGAAGCAAGACTTATTATCATCAAATTCTAGGAGCAGCTCTCGTACATCCAGATCAGCAAATTGTTTTCCCGATTGCACCTGAGCCCATTCTCAAGCACGATGGAGCCAAGAAAAATGACTGCGAGCGGAACGCTTCAAAACGCTGGGTCGCAGATTTTCGAAGGGAACACCCTCATCTTCCTGTCGTTATTGTAGAAGATTGTTTAGCTTCCAATGCTCCCCATATAGCGAAACTCACCGAGCATAACATGCGATATATTTTGGGATGCAGCGAGGGAGACCACGCTTATCTTGCGGATTGGGTGAATGCTATGGAGGGGGAAGATGGTCCCTCTTTCAAAGAAACCATTGAAGGTGTGACTCATGAGTATGAATACTTCAAAAAAGTTCCCTTAAAAGGTTCTGAAAACGCCCCTCTTGTTACGGTTATCAGGTACAAGGAAACAAAGAAAAAAACAAAGAAAGGAGAAGAAAAAACGACAAAGTGGATGTGGGTTACGGATTTGGCAGTCACCTCTAAAAATATTCGAGAAATTGTTAAAGGAGCCAGAGCAAGACATCACATTGAAAATCAGACGTTTAATACGCTTAAAAATCAAGGCTATGAATTTGAACATAATTTCGGACACGGAAATCAGTATTTGAATCATGTTTTTTCAATGTTAATGATGTTAGCTTTTTTGATAGATCAATGTTTACAACGCTTAAATAAAAGATTTCAAGGCGCTCTCCAGCGTTGTTTTGGGAAAAAATCCTTGTGGGAAAGAATGCTTCATAGTCTCTATGTTTATGAATCTATTCCTAATTTTGAAACGTTATATGAGGCGATTGTAAGGCCACCCCCAGTCAGTCTCCCCTCCGTTATTTGAAACAACAAAACTTCTTCATAGCCAACAGATTTGAAATTATAATTTTTGTTCACTCGCCAGACGAGATAAAGGAGCTTTTGTTTCAAAAAATGGGCGTTTGCTCTTATCTCTTAGCGGGAGCTGCTGAGGATTTCAATCAATCCAACAGAGCTAACTTAGTTGTGATCAATGGCAAAAGACGTATAGGAAAAAGCCGATTAGCAGAGGAATTTGCAAAGAAGAAGGTATTTTTATCCTTTCCGGTGTAAAATAGCGTGCAATATTGCCCTCCTACTATCTTCAATTTTAGCGGATAGAATAATCAAGATATAATTTGCTTTCTTAATTAAAGAATATTTTTTAGAAAAAAAAGAAGTTATATAAGATTTTATTGTTATATTTCTATATCTTATACAATAAAATTCTTTATTGGTATTAATACGTAAATTGCAATTTAGATAAAGTTTTGCTGAAAGGAGAAAAAACAAGGGAAAAGGTAAAAAACACTTATTCCCCTATCTCTTTAAGTTCCATACGCATTAGTGGCCCCACATCACTCGAATTCTTACACTGAGCCAAAAGCGTAGGAAGAAAGAGATCCTATTTTGTAATGAGGTCACTATTTAAAAGGTAAACTAAATCCATAAGAACTCACGTTACATATGTGTTATGCAGCAATTTTCTTTTTATCTTTTTTGTGAGTTCCAAGCCCTATATCTTTTGCAATTGAACTTCTGGCTTTGGA
>JAIEOZ010000209.1 GCA_019750035.1 Alphaproteobacteria bacterium
TGACGGTTTTTTATGTTGAAAAACAATTAATTCGTCATTGCGCGGAGGGACAAAGTCCCGACAAAGCAATCCAGAAATGTAAACTTAAATGACGAAATTGGTATAAGACGAAGATAAATCTTGTCGATGTTGGACGTTTGAATTGTCTCTCTCTTGTTTGTTAAAAAGTCTCCTCAGAGCGTAATATTAATTGGATTCAATCTTATATTCTTACGATTATTCATTCTTTACTTAAATTTAATTCAATGCTATTCCCCCTAGGGAATGAGTTTTTTTAATGAATTGTAAGGAAATTTAATGTTGAGGTGGGTAGCTTCTTTTTTTGTTGCCGTTGTTTTTTCCTGGAATGTCCGTGCGATTCCTCCTGTACAAAATTCTCTATTCCAGCGCCTTAAACTTGATGACGCTTTTCTGAATAGTCCTGTTTGTTCTGTAAAGCGGCCAGGAGGAGCCTTAGTAACGGAATATAATGCTGTAAAAAATGATCCTAATATTGACGAAGATAATGTAACATTGGTTAATAATCAACATAGTGAAGATGGAGATCACGGAAACATTGTTTCAAGTGTTACCAGTAGATTTTTACCAAAAGGCAGAACTTTTTTGTGGATAACACCAGATAGTTTAGATTATGGATCGGTCGCCCAACAGAATATAAAAAATCATCCTATTTTTGTAATTAACTGCTCCATTTCTACTTCTATAGAGGAGACCAGTAAAGCACAAAAAAATGCGATGTTAAAAAATTTTTATCAAAATATTTCTTCTCTCTTACGGCTCAGAAAAATACTCGTGGTGGCTGCTGGAAATGCGGGTCATTCTTTAGGGGGGAAAGAGAATCTCAATACTATTCTCCTCTCAAATATTATATCAAAGTTACCCCCTGATTTACGTAAATATATAATTTTTGTGGGAGCCACGCAACAGATCAAAGGTCAAGAAATAATAAATTCTCGCTATTCCAATAATGCGGGAGAATTCAACAATCAATTTATTTTGGCTCCATCAGCGTTTTCTGCGTACTCCCCACAAAAAAAACGTCAAACGACACCATACGGAACATCCTTTGCCGCGCCTGTTATTACGGGTTTACTGACGCGAGCATTATTGGCAAACCCACACTTAACAAGTGAAGATGCCATCCAGTTGCTTTTTCAAACGGCGAACAAAAGAAACTTACTCAGCACAGGCAATGCTGATCTTAATCAAAAAATATACGGACATGGTGTTGTCGATGCCCGTCTTTATCTACAGGCCGCACATACGCTTAATCAATCGCGTCAGCAGCATAGGAATCCTCAAGGTTCTCTTGCTAAACTTTTGCAAACAACCCACCTTAATGTCTTTAGAAATTCTAGAAAACTTTTGCAAACAACCCACCCTAATGTCTTTAGAAATTCTAGAAACCTTAAAGACAAATTGGATGTAGTGAGCCTCTTAGGGGATTATGGTCATGACACCCATATTCAACGACTTCTTGAAAAAGGTTCTCTAAACTTGGAAGAACACCCGTCTTCTCAATTCACATTAGATGATTTTAGCAGTTGTTCGAAGGTTTTTAAAGTTCGCAACCTTTCGGATGAACAATTCAAAAATTTTGCCTTATCAAAATTTCCTCTTCCCTCATTATCTGAGAGAGGGGGGTCATTGCTAACACAGGCTTTAAGAGAGGAACGAACAAGTCTAGTTGATCATCTTCTTCAGCATAACTTTAATATTCATTTTCGGGGGAAAGATGCCGAAGGGAATTGGGGAGTTTTACCCATACACGTAGCGGCAATGATGGGAAATCAGGCCTATGTTCAAAAGCTCATTCAACGGGGGGCTTTGATTAATCAGCGATTTTTTTCACCTATGCACGAAGTTTCCTTTGATCCATTGCTTTTTACAATTTTTGCTGCAAAACAATTTCCTAAAGAAATGAATCAACGTCTTAAAATACTCGATATGCTCTATCATCAGGGGGCTGATTTCCATCAAAAAATAGAAGGTCAGTCTCTTGTTGACATGACAGAGGAAGTTTTCGGGACAAATTCATCTCTTACACAAAAAGTAAAGTATTATGCTAATAATTCAGGGATTCATAAAAGGAAGCCCATACTACCTTTGTCTTCAAAACAACCTCCTGCTCAACCTAAAAAAATAACGCCAAAACGGTTTCTTAAACAAGCAATAAAAGGTCAAAAGAAAACGAAGCGTACAGCGATTCAGGCAAAAAAGAAGCCTTTACCACGCAAGTCTTCTGTTTCAAGACAGTCTCGTGTCAAAAAGTGGCTCGTTAAATGCAGATGATTTTGGTCATGCTTTAGGAAATCAACATCGCTATAAAATTGCGTTGTGATTGTTTGACGTTGTTTGAGAGGAAGGTTTCTTCAGCTACATATCTTGAGCTTAGTTAAATATTTTCTCTACATCACCTGCCGGAATGTTTTTCTCTTTGATGATCATGAGGTAGATTAAAACTAGGAAATATTCAAATGGTTTGCTATACTTTAACAGTCAATTTTTTTGAGAGAATCGGCTTTCTTTTTTATAAAGGAAGGGGAGAATGAATTTCCTTCTTGATTTTAAAAGGAACACCTTGTAAAGAAGACAGCATAAGGTCCCCATCGTCTAGAGGCCTAGG
>JAIEOZ010000256.1 GCA_019750035.1 Alphaproteobacteria bacterium
GCGGCAAAGGCGGTAGATGCATCTTCGACGCCATGAAATGTACCAAACATTCCAGAGCGATGATGATAGCGCAAAACAAAGGCCCACTGAGGGAGAGAAGGAGCGGATAGGGTGACTTCACACATAACAAAATTGAGTGTACGGGCTGAATTTTTACGCCCTCTTCTTTTAACTTCCAAGTGGGGTCTTTGTGTGGCAATACTGAGTCCATCCCCAATTGCTATTGTTGTGGGAAGTGTTTTATTCCAAGGAAAATCATTCCAACGGGCAATAAGAACAGCGGGATTAAGTTCGAAGTGTTTTTGTCCTCCAAAATGTTGAACTCCTTGGAATTCGAATTCAAAATCTAAGCGCTTTTCAAAAAAATAAACGAGCTCTTTTGACACGGCAAGAGCAATAATTCCTGAATCACCAAAGCCAGAATTTCGGATAATGCGGCTTGAGGTTTGGGTTGTTAAGGGACCACTGAAGATGGTTGCAGCCCATCCTTGGTTCCACCATGAGGGCTGTTGTTGGCAATACTTTAAAGAAATAGCTTCTTTATTGAGGCAAGCCCAAAAAAGAAAAAAAGAAAAAAACAAGATATAAAACTTAAAAATGTTCTTCATTTTTTTTGAGTGGCTTCCTTCGACTGAAAAGGGAGTTGTTAAGAATCCCAGTGAGTTAAAGTGTATCTTATTTACCCTATAATATATTTTTGAATGCATCGGAACCATTTTTTACTCTTTTAGAAAGCAAAAACTATACGTAGCATTTTTATTAAATTCAATTCACTTTTTTCTGTGATGTCATAAACTGAAGAACACTTCATAAGCGTCTTAAGGTTGAAACCCAGCATCATTAAAGGCTTTTTGAACTGCACCGATCGTAAGAATTTCAGGCAAAGCAATACCATGCGGGCTTTGAGGACCAAAAACAATATTAAAGGGAATGCCGTAACGTCCGTGCTCTTGAAGAAACTTCATAATCCTTGGGTCTTGTTTTGTCCAATCTGCGCGCATCGCAATGACCGTGGGCTGAGCCAGTAAACTTGTGATGTGGGGGTCATTCAAGACTAAGGACTTATTGACTGCGCAGGTTACGCACCATTCAGCAGTCGCATCAACAAAGACAATTTTTCCTTGATGGACAAAGGCACTAATCGCGTCAGGTTCAAAAGGTTGCCATATCTCAAGAGTGGGAGAGGATGTGGCAAGTTGGTGGGCAGGATTCACACTTTTTTCTGAAAAGATCCAAGGCGAACTCCAAGCCATAAGGAAAAGAGGTCCTGCAAAAGCCCAAGCTTTAAGAGATGGTTTTTTGTGATGCTTAATCCAAAAAAGAGAAAGGGCTATAAGAGTGAAAGCCGTACTGAAAAACAGGACCCATAAGGAGAGATGAAAGCTGAGAACCCAACCAATCCATAGAGCCGTTAAGGCAAGACCTAGACCCAAAACACTTTGCACCCAAACCATCCAGGAGCCTGGTTTAGGAAAGAAGAGTGCACGTTGAGGGAGTGAAGCGAGTAAAAAATAAGGGAAGGCAAATCCAAGACCTAAAAAGAAGAAGACTAAAAGGATATCACTTGTGGAGCGAGCTAAAGCAAATGTGAGAGCCGTTCCAACAAAGGGCGCCGAACAAGGGGTGGCGAGAAGGGTTGCAAAAACTCCTGAAAGAAAGTCCTTAAGTCTTCCCTTTCCCTCATGGCTGATAAGCCATGTGCCTAGGCCTGAGGGAAGGTCAATCTCAAAAACACCCCAGAGACTTGCAGAAAAGGCAATAAGAACAAGGAAAACAAAGAGCAAAAACTGAGGGTTTTGAAAGTGAATTCCCCACCCAAAAGCGTTTCCTGATGCTTTTAAGATAATTGTAAGAAGAGCAAGGAGGATAAAGGAAGCCAATATTCCAAGCCCAGTAATAAAAAAGCTTTGTTTTGCCTGGCCGAGATGGGTTTTTTTTGATTGTTTAACGAGAGACATAATTTTAAGAGATAAAACGGGTAAAACGCATGGCATAAAATTTAAAGTCAAACCTCCTAAAAGGGCGATTAAAAGCAGGCTTAAAAGTGAAAGACCTTCATATGATTTTTCCCAATTGTTTGCTGCATTGAAAACTTGATTTTCCTTTTCGTTAGGAGAAAGAATGATAGAAAGGGTTTCTTCAATGGGAACACAAAGGGCAGAGCAGGCTAAGAGAGAAATTTTTAGGTTAAGCGAGATGGGATCTTTGATGTGATCAGGCGTCAGCTGAAGAGGGATCAGGACTTGCCCTTCGTAAACATACGAGGTCTGTCCTTGGATTTCTGTCCGATGAGCCACAGGCCATAACACCTTTGCATTCTGAAGATTTGAGGAGGTTTCCCATGTGATCGTCGGCTCAAATCCGGCAGCTTCTTCTTGAGAGGGAGTAGGAGCATAAACATGCCAGTGTTGAGGGATCGTTAGCAAAAGACCAGCAAGAACATGATTCCCTTTGATGCCCCCAGGAACGAGTTTAAGTTCAACAGGAGCCTTATCTCCTGCATACAGGGAAAGTGTAAGGACAAGGAGACAAACAAGTCCAGTAAAGCATCGATTAAAGAAAATTTTCATAAAATTCAGCATTTGTAATAAACTTTTAACTCATCTTATGGCATAAAGATACTATGACAGAAGAGA
>JAIEOZ010000199.1 GCA_019750035.1 Alphaproteobacteria bacterium
CCCGTATAGGAAGTAAGTTTACCTTCCGGTAAATAATAATGTAATCCAGCTTCAATCTGGTTTCTTGTATCAACAATGCTGGGACCTGAAGATACATCTGTCAAAAGATAAGCGGGGTCAGTACTTGTTCCTGGGATTATAACGCCCTGTGAAGCTCCAGAGATGACAAAATTGGGATAATAGCCATTAGGACTTGCGCCTGTTATAGAATCCTTTGTTGCTCTTAGTCCTACTTCAAGATCTGATGATACAGGAGTAAGGAATGATGCTTGATAGGTATCAATTTTCTCATGGCTTTTATTTTCTGAATAGCTTGAATAAAAGGCATCTAATTGAGGGTTTGTGCTAATGGGTTGTTGGGCTTGTCCTGACGTTATCCCTGGAAGGGCCAAAGCGATTCCGATGAGAGAGTCAAGAGCTTTGTTAGATGGCTTGGAGGTATCAGTTTTCAGTGGTTCTTGAGATGTTTGACTTACGTTAAGGGAGCTTTTTAACAAACTACTTCTACCTGCAATGTTTTTCATTACTAAAAATTTATCTAAAATTTTATGCAATATTTTTTACAAGTTGTATACCGTATTCAAAAAAAGGGAGCAAGATGAGCTTCATCTGCAAAAAGATTGTTAATTTACCGGATGTGTTGTATTTTTTATAAATATTAACGAGGAAGATACTAATTAATGATAAAAAATTTCTTCATATATACAAGCGTTGTTTCTTTGATAATCTTTGAAGTTCACGCCTTAAAACTCTATCTGATTTCCAACCATGATCATGCTGAGGATCATTCCCAAGCCTTGGGAATTGGAGCTGCATTTGAAAATCTCTCTTCTGAAAAAGTTTCTATTGAAGACTTAAATGCGAAGACGCTGACCTCTCTAGAAATCAAAGATAAAATTGAAAGAGATCTCTCTAAAGAGAAGGTGGTTTTCATAGGAATAGGTGAAGGGGGAATTGCCGACGTTATAGGCTTGCCCAAAGATCCCAACCTTGTTATTTGCCTTGCGTCATCTACCGCCCTAGAACAATACAAGGATAAGGCTCTATTAGAGCAAGTTGATTTTATTGCACTGCCAACGCATGTTGCTTCCGATGTAAAAGAAAAGCTGGGTAAAAAGCTCATTGAAACAACAGGCGTTGCCCATAATCGTCGCCCAGATATGACAACTTATGATGAATACCAAAAAGAACTACCGCCTGCGGATCTTTACCTTGGTGTCTATTTAGGTGGAGATACGCCAACAGATACAAAAGAAGTGAAATTTTTTGCGGAAGCTGATGCTACCCGTCTCGCAGACTATGTTATTGTGAAAGCGGAAGAAATTAATCAAAGGGGACTTAAACCATGCGTCCTTGTCCTCAACAGCCCACGAACGGGAACACACGACATCGATGGAAAAGAACTTCTAACCGTTCATCGAGAGGGTAGGTCTGACCGCGTTACTGAACACTTTGCCAACAAACTGGCTGACAAGGGTATCGAGTATAAAATTTTTGATTTTCAACGTAATACATCCGAAAATAAAGAATGGGTCAGCGCTTATAACGCTTTTGATCTTGTCGCAGGGGCTGTTAGGACAACAAAAGGCAAAATGATTATTCCTGGAGAAAACACGTTCGTTGTTTCTGAAGCGGTTGATATTATGCCATTTGAATCTATTGATACTATGCCTCCTGGAAAAGTATTAGTTTACCATAATGCTGCTATGAATGATATACATATAGCTCACATAGAGAGCGAGAAAGATGCAGGAAGGGTTTCCGTCTTAGAAAATTATCAAAACATAATGCCTGCTTCTGAGACGGCAGAAGTTAAGCCAAGCGCGAGCAGAGTTATTGCTCAAAAGCTGGTGAAAATCGCTTTTAATCAGGCTCCATGGATTGCGGAAGATAGTTTATATCGCCGGACGAAGAAACAAGAGAGCGTGGAAAAAGTTAGGCAATATCTTGAAATCCAGAGCCAAATAAAAGCGGAGAAGAATCCACATCTCCTCTATGATCTTATTGACAAATAGAACATTCCAATCTTATTCAATCTCACTCTAAGAAGGTAAGGAGAACAAAGAAAATGCCTAAAAAAACCAATCAGTCTGAAGAGTTTAAAAAATGGTTTATCAAGTACCGCCTACAGAATGGGGTAGAGGAATGTTATCCCCTCTCAGCATTAGAAAAAAATGATCTGTCGGTTAGGCTTCCAAAAATATGTGAAGAAAAGGGGGGGTTGGATTTTTTTGAATTCAACACCACGACTCACCGTATTCTTATGCAATCTGCCCAACTTATATTTTTTCAATTTCTTTTTGAACCTCAGTACAATGATGACTCCCCGAACACTAATGAGGAAGAGGAGGATCCTTATGCTGTAAAAATTTATTTTACTAATAATCCAAATCCTATGATTTTCAACGTTGAGGTAGATCAGCCTGATCTTGCAGATGAAGGGAATAAAGGAGAAATGAACAATTTCCTTTTTTATGCACTAAATACCTATGAGGAAGAGCAATTGCTTCATTTCACCGATGAAGATGGAGAAACCGCTTTTTTTAAAGCATCTCGTATTGCTCTTGTTGAAATTCCGTTAGAAGTTCTTCAAGCTGAGGAATTGCTCTATGACTCTTAAAGAACAATATCGGTTTGAGCCTA
>JAIEOZ010000156.1 GCA_019750035.1 Alphaproteobacteria bacterium
CACCATAAAGCATGTATAAAAACCAACTCCATATTGACCAATAAGATTGGTGTCTTTTTTATCATCTCCCGTTAGCTTCTTTAGAAACTGAGAGGTCCCTGATTTTGCTATAGTCCCAAGATTATCAATCATCTCTTGGCGCGTCATCCCTATGCCATTGTCTTCAATAATTAAGGTTTTAGAAGCCTCATCAGTGGATAAGGTAATTTTAAATTCAGTGCCTTTTTCTAAAAGATCTGAACTTACCAGCTGAAGGTGTCGCAATTTATCACAAGCATCTGAAGCATTAGAAATAAGCTCTCTTAAAAAAATCTCCTTATTTGAATAAAGGTGATGAGTTACGAGCTGTAATAGTTTGCTTACCTCAGCTTGAAAAGCATACTCTGACATAAAACTCCTCTTTTATCTTATCAATTGATAAAAAATGTTTAATACAAATGGAGGTAAAAATCAATTGTCAAGGACGATTTAAAAGTGCACCAAAGGGCGGAGTAAAAATGTACTTTTCTTCCTCAGGAGAGAGCGCTATGCGTTCTGTATTTTTTCTTCTTTATTCCTTAGAAATATCTCCCCAGGTTCATGAAATGTGTGTAATGATAAGAGTTGACGGGACGATTACGACGACTCAGTGTTTTTCTTGAGAATGACATTTAGAGATGATTTTGACACTTAAAAACCCTTACGATAAAAAATGCGTACTAAGAAATTTGCGGTTTTGAGGAGGACAAAAATCTAAAATGAAAGGTTTTTAGAGATTCTCATTTTTTATTTCTTGCTGAAGAGAACGAAGTGCTGTTACGGTTTCTGCATCTAAGGAATTTATATGGAGGGTAGACTCGACTTTTTGATAAAGTTTCTGTCGTTTTTTATTTTTTTTGCTTTACTCTCTTCTTGTGAAGTTCATCCTGATAATCAGCTTTTAATCTGACAAATTCTTCTTTTAAGAAATTAACGATCTTATGTTCCGCTTCTTTAAGTTTATGAGTTTGATTCATGCTTTTAATCTTCCCCCTTATGTGCGTCGTTTTTCCAAGTTTTTGCCTTTCTTAACGGAGTGTGCAACTCTTTTAGGAAGTGATGGAGGAAGACATGATTTTCTGATTAAATAAAGGTTGTCGAAACTTTCATTAATTAGAGGAACCATGCCCTTAGAAGATTTTATGATTTATATTTACTTGATTGTCGATAATTTTTTGAAGACGGTTGGCCGCATTCGCAAAGGGGGCTTTGAGCCGAAGCTAACGGATTCAGAGGTCATTACGATGGAAATTGTGGGTGAATATCTAGGTTTAGGGAAAGACAAGCGAATCTATGACTATTTTAAGCGCCAGTGGTTGGTATGGTTTCCTAAGCTTGGGAACCGTACAACTTTTACACGGCAGTGCGCTAATTTATGGCAAGTGAAGGAACGGCTCCGTCTCCATCTTGTCAACATGATTATGCCTTTTTGTAACCTATTTCTGTTTGATGGCCTCCCGATTCCTCTTTGCCATGTCAAGCGTATACGCCGTAAAAATTCCTTTTTTGGGCAGGCAGCCTTCGGTTATTGCGCTGCGAAAGATCAAAAATATTTTGGGTTTAAAGGCCATCTCGTGACACACACAAGTGGTCTCATTCTATCTTACGAAATGGCGCCAGCTAATATTGACGAGCGAGATGTTCTTCCAGAACTTGTGCGCGATTACAAAGGATTAATAATAGCCGATAAAGGTCTCATGCGTCCCAGCTTAAAGAAAGAACTGGGAGATTATGGACTAGATTTGCAAACACCTCTAAGGGACAACATGGTTGATACACGGCCCAGAAAATGGGTCCAACAGATCATGAGCATCCGTAGAACTATTGAAACGGTAATCTCTCAACTTGCAGATCGATTCCAAATCCAATCCATCAAAGCAAAAGATCTCTGGCATCTTTCAGCTAAAGTCGGACGCAAAATCCTTGCTCATACCTGTTGCTTCTTCACTGTCAATTCGCTCCAGTTCGATGCCATTACAACATAAAAGAGTTGCACACTGCGTTTCTTAATTCTTATGCTAAGCATCATGCTTCGACCCCAATAAGATTACCTTTTATTATTCGAGGAGACACGTAATTCTTACCAAACTTGACAGAGATATACCCTATCAAACAGATGAACATAATGTAGACAAAGGGAAGAGCTGGGCTTCCTGACCAATTTATGAGAGAGAGAGAAATAAAAGGCGTTGTTCCTCCAAATAAAGCCATACCCATACAGTAACCCAAAGCTGTGCCTGTATATCGAGAACGAACGGGAAAAAGATGAGTCATGAATGCATTGATGGGAGCCACGAATAATTGAGAAATGGCAAGGAAAAGGATTTCGGCGAGAACGATATTCAAAAATGAACCTGCATACACTATGCAGAAAAATGGATAAGCAAATATTAAAGAGCAAAGCGCTGATAAACGCATAATATTTGTAGATCCCATTTTATCCGCCACATATCCAGCCAAGGGCATTGTACAAACACAAAACAATAACAGGGTAAAGTTTAAGTTGGCGCTATCTTGTATGGTAATGAGATTTAAAAAAACTAAATAGCTATTGAGAAACCCGATAATGAGGTAAAAAGGGACTGTTCCTAGAGCTCCTATTCCTATTGCACAAAGAAATGGCATAAGATGAGTGCT
>JAIEOZ010000146.1 GCA_019750035.1 Alphaproteobacteria bacterium
ATATGGAAGACAAAAAAATTACGTGGAATAAAAAGCAAGCTGATTTAGAAACGAGTTATTCTGAACTTAAGGAAAAGTTAGAAAAACAGCGTAAGCGTGAGGAAGAAGAATATAAGTATGCATTAGAAATATCTCGTCGTCAGGAGTCTCAAGATTACGCCCTCAAGAAGGATCTTCTTGAGAGGGAGCTTGAGGAGAGACGTCAAGATCTTACTCAAAAAGAGGCTCTGCTAGATTCTCGTTTACAAGAAGTTGGCGAGCTTAAGGAAAAGGTTGGAAAGTTTCCGGAAGAGTTAGCAAAAGAAATCGAAAAAACAGCTTATGATGTTACCCAAAAACTAGAGGAACAACATAAATTTGCTGTGACTTTAAAAGATAAAGAAATTGAAGGCGAAAGAAATCTTCTCCTTCAAAAAATAGCTTCTTTGGAAGCAAAAGTAAAAGAGCAGGCCTCTCTGATTGTTCAATTAACACAAAAGGCTAATGACTCGATAGACCAAGTTCAAGCTATTGCTTGTAAGGCATTAGAAGCTTCTTCTACTCGTTTGCCCTATGTTAACTATGGAGAAAAAATGGCAGAAAACTCTCCAAGCCGTCATGAAAAGGTAGCTTAATGGAAGAAAAGATAGTTTCTACAAATAACCTTCGCATCAACATCAACTTATCTTGCATGTTCATGAGGCAATTTTCCATATTTTTTCTGATCTTGGTAATCAAAGTAACGCCTTTAACAAAGAGCTGCTGAAAGAGGTTTTTTGAAAGATATCCTTTGTCCCCTATCAATTTACCCATAAGTCCCTTGATCATATCCACAATAGGGGTTCTATTATTGACGTTTCCGTTACTCCTATTCTGTCTGCTAATTCAACTTGAGTCATTTTTAAATAGAATCGTATCCAATGAAGCCACCCTTTGTTTGACCTAAAAGGAAGAGAAGAAAGCCGTTTTAACTCTTCAAACTCTATGGCTTTTGTGCACAAATCCAGCAGCTTTCCTCACGTTGGTTGTAAATATTAGGTTTAACTGTCTTAAGGGATATATTCACAAAGCCCATGCTTTCAATATATTTTTTCATCAAAATTATCATACAAGGTTCTATGAGTTTCCTTTTTGCTTTAAAACTCTTTTTATTAAGATGAAGGTATGTATTGCCGTTAATTACCATGAGTTGTGCTCCCACCTTTGCAAGAGCTTTTTTATAAGCTGCTAAGTCAGTATCTGGAATATCAAATTGAATCTCAAAAAGCTTTGTTGATCCTATTATTACAGAGAAGCGATCAACTATGCTGCTAGGAGTAGTCTCCGTATAACCGTAAGAAGAATAGTGATCAAAAATCAACCGCCCCCCTGGTTTTAGAAGATGTAAGATATTTTTGAATGTATTTGCTGAGCTTAAAGGAGATACAGTAATGTATTCTAAGTATATTGTCTGAAATTGCTCACCTTGAGGAAAAACTCTTTTGATAAAATAAGTTTTTGTAATATCTACCTTAAGATCTGGCGCAAACCCATCAAGGCTATTTTTATTAATGGTGTAGATTCCTTCGTGATGATGGTCACTGCCATCCTTAAATTTTTCTTCACTATGAACGCATCCCACAATAAGAGTATCACCTTTAAAAGAAGAAAGGGGAAGTGAATGGTGCATAATAAGCTTTACATTTTTTTTCCATTCTTTTCGTGCCGGAGAAAGAGTTTCATTAATATACTTAAAAGACATAGCTAAGACATCTCTCAATTTTTCATCCGTAATGCGAGCTCTATCACACCTTATGACATTGATTGCCATCAGAGGATCAATAGATCTGAGAAGACTGCGGTTCTCAGGAGAGAGTTCTTCATACCCTGATAAATGGCGGTATTTTTGAATCTTCGTTCGAATATATTCTCCCAGTTCCTCTCGTGAGAGGTGAGGCTTTAACTTTAACGCGTGGATTGGCTCAATGTTAAACACAAAAACATAGAAACTTAATAAAAACAACAGATTATTCATATTTACACACCATCATAAAATAAATAATGATCTATATATGAAAATCTCTTGTATTTCAAATAAAAAAATTCCTTTGCAATATAGGTTAATGTCGTTATCTGATTTTACTTCAAGGACATGCGACACTGACTGTGGAGTATAGAGAAAATTTTGAAGAGGGGGGAAAATTTCTAAAAATTAACTCTAAAGATTGAGGAGGGAGAGGCTATAAAGATGTCCTGTCAGGGATATACCGAATTAACTTAAAGAAACCTTATTGTAAGTCTGAAAGTTATCATTAATACGATCAACCATGGAATGGGCAATTTTTGGCCATTTGTCGAAGAAGTTGTTGATGGCTTGTCTAGGTTTTGTTCTCTAACTGCGCCTATGTCAACACATAACTCCTTCTTTTTTCTCAGACTTTTCATATGGTTAGACATTTGCAGAACAATATTCATGGTTCTCTTCGAGGTCTTCAATGAAGAAGGTTAGCACTAGAGCTTTCTTCTTCGCCTCATTATAGTCTTCGAATGAAATGAGCAAGGCAATATGCACAACGACTTCTAAGAGTCAACAGAACCGCGCCTTTAAATTAATGCCTTTCACAAAACCCCATAAGCCATTGATTTACTTGGTGGGCGCTGAAGGATTCGAACCTTCGACCCTCTGATTAAAAGTCTGT
>JAIEOZ010000095.1 GCA_019750035.1 Alphaproteobacteria bacterium
ATGAAATCAAGTCTCATTCCTCTGGGGATTGGCATTAGTTCAGGCGTTTTATACGGCTTTGCTAAAACCTGGATTGATGCCGTCTTTGCTGTTTGCGTGTGAAGGAGAGGTTTCATGGATCGAAATGAAAACTATCTCCTCAATCGTCTAGATCAACCCCTTCGATTCTTAGGCGTAAACAAGGACGAAGCTTTGACTCTTATGGGCCCAACTGTCTTAGGCTTTTTTATGGGCTACATCATTACAGGGATTACCTTAGGAATTTGTCTTTTATCAATCTATCGAGCCATCAAGAAACGCAATGAAGGAGCGACCCTCATTCATGCCTTATACTGGCATCTTCCCACCTCTCGTAGATCCTTTAAAATCTATGTGCCTTCCCATGTACGAGAGTACATCGGATGAGGATTGATTATCTTCAGCAAAATATCACAAAGCTTCTTTCCCAACGTAATGGTCTTCTTGTTGTTGTGGGCGTTTTAGCTTTCAGCAATGTGATTTTAAGTGTGGGGTACTTGAGTAAAAGTGAGCGGATTATTCTTGTGCCTCCCCATATCAAGAAAACCCTTTGGGTACAGGCAGGAGAGGTTTCTCAAGAATATTTAGAAGAAATGGGCCTTTACATGGCGAAATTGCTTTTAGATCTCTCTCCGGCAAGCTTTTCTTATAACCATGAAACTCTTTTAAAGTATGCCACCCCTGAAGCTTACGGTTCCCTCAAGAAACAGCTGATGGAGGATGGGGAGGAATATACCAAATTTCAGCTCTCAACCTCCTTTAAGCCCACGGAAGTCACCGCTCATCCTCAAACCCTGGATGTTGACATCAAGGGCACATTAACAAGCTTTGTCGCAGGAAAACATATTCGTGATTCCCAAGAGACCCTTTCTCTTAAGTTCAGCTTAAGAGGAAACGGACTTCTTTTAGAACGTGCCACAGGAGGAAAACCCCATGAACTTTAAGATTATTCCATTTCTCTTGCTTGGAACAGCAGCCCACGCTGCCATTCTCAAGCCTCTTGATGGCTTAAATGTCATTGAAGTTTCCATATCTAAAGAAGAGCTCACTCGTATTGCCGTTAAAGATGACAGAATCTTGAATGTCATTGGCTTAACAGGTGCCTATGTGTTGGAAGCAGATGACAATCAAGGACAGGTTTTTATTAGACCCCTTGATCAAGGAACTTTGAAACCCATCAATCTAACCATTATAACAGAAGGAGGTCATACTCAAGACCTCCGCCTGGTTCCCAAAAACAAAACTCCAGAAGCTTTAATTCTCTTGCCTCAAGAGGGACATCAACAGGAGATATCTTCTTTGTGGGGAAAGCAGGTACACTTAAAAAATAACCCTTCTCATGTTCCTCTTTCCAAAAATGAAGTTGAAAGCCTTCTTCAAGCCTGTCAGGAGAGACGCATTCCACTGGGATATAAACTGGCGCCTCTTGATTTGAAGAATAGCTCAATAAGAGAAGAAACACTGAATGTTTCTTCTCTTCTTATCCGTGAGCTTAAAGGAGAAAAACTTCGAGGCCTGACCTATGACGTCCAAAATAGGACGAAAGATCCCCTCACCTTATCTGAACCCACATTTATAAAGACTCTGGGTCTGCCCCAAAACAGCATTGTTGCCGTTTTAATGCCCAAGAAGTCATTAAAATCTGAAGAAAGGACGGTCGTTTATGTCGTTGCACAATCTATTGACTGACATTCGCCAAAAAATTCCTTTCAAGACCACCTCTTGGGAGAGGGTGTGGAAGCCAACTTCACCCTCTGGTATTCGCAAACTACAATTCTTCTGGGCAGGGGTTATTCTTCTTTCTTTGCTTGGGGCATTTTATATGTCTCTTGGCTTCTTCTTTCGTAAAAACCCCACTATTGCAGAAGAAAAGAAAGTTGCTCCTACTCTCATTGAGACAATCCCGCGCAAGGTCGATCTAAACGAAGTCTTTCGGAATGGGGTAGAAGATAAACTTGCGGCACTTTCCGATGAAATGAAAGCCCTTCACTCCCTTTTTCATGAAGGAGTGAAAGATAAAAGAAATGATGAATTCGGTGTGCTTCCAGAAAGTCCTCTTCAGAATACAGACAATACTTACGTCCACGAGCTTGAAACCAAGATCTCTCAGCTGGAAAGACAATTAGAAAACCCAACTCCCGTCATTCAAAGAGAAAGCCATCATTCATTCACTCAAAATTCTGAAGGTACAGAAGAAAAACAAGTCATTCAAAAGTTCTCCCTAGGTCTTATTGAAAACCAAAAGCATAAGACTGTTAAAACTGTTGAGACAACGATTCCAGCGGGAGCTTTTGCAAAAACAATTCTTCTCTCTGGATTAGATGCTGCTGCTTCAATGAATGCTTCTTCTGATCCCCGACCGATGCTGTTGCGATTAATTGATCCGGGGACTTTACCCCGGTCTTTTCAAAGCGATTTAAAGGATTGTCATTGCACAGCAAGCGCTTTTGGAGATCTCTCTTCCGAACGTGTTTATGCGCGTCTTGAAAAACTGAGCTGCATTGAAAGAAAAACAGGAGAAATCATCGAGACCCAAGTGGCAGGCTACATTGCTGGTTCTGACGGAAAAGCGGGAATTCGGGGAGTTGTCGCTTCCAAAGATGGCCAGTTTCTTGCTCGCAGTCTTGTGGGAGGAGTTTTTGCGGGCTTAAGTAACGTAGCAAATCC
>JAIEOZ010000090.1 GCA_019750035.1 Alphaproteobacteria bacterium
GAGGTTTCTCCTGACAAAAAACACTTGTTATTGGTTTATTCTCAACCACAGGTCTCTTCATCTGATGAAGAGACCACAAGCCAATGGTCTGCAATAACTTTCGTCAAAAATGATTATCAATCAGAGAACAATCATACAGTCACTTTTCCGCAGGACGTCTCTATCATTTCTCCAATTTGGTCTCCAGACTCTCAATGGGTAAGCTATTTAGGAAAGGGAGATAAATTTACCAGTCTATGGGTAACCCCTCCACAAGAGAATACCCCACAAGAGGGCTATATTACTCCAATAGATAGCTTTAACCCTCGTCCGATGAGTATATCAGTTTCAAAAATTATTGATAAAAAATCAATATGTGATATTGTTATCTAATATCTTAAAATTACTTATTGTTTTTTAAACGACGTGGTATGTTTTAGTAAATTTTAGGGGACTTAAATTTATGAAAAGAACGTTTGATATTATTTTTTCTCTTTTTTCTGCTATTTTTTTGATACCTATAATTTTAACTATTATACTCGTAATTAAACTCACCTCTCGAGGTCCTATTCTTTATTGGTCTGACCGAATAGGGAAAAACAATATTATCTTTAAAATGCCAAAGTTTCGTACGATGCGCGTAGGCACGCCTGTGCTTCCTACCCATCTCATGACAAGTGCCGATCGATATCTGACCCCGATTGGGTCATTTTTAAGAAAAACATCTCTCGATGAGATCCCTCAATTGTGGTCTATCCTAAAAGGAGACATGAGTGTTGTCGGCCCTAGGCCTGCTCTTTTTAACCAAGAGGACCTCATAGCTTTAAGAACACAATTAGAGATACATACGCTTGTGCCTGGCCTTACGGGTTGGGCACAAATTAATGGACGTGATTCTCTTCCTATCTCAGAAAAGGTTCTTTGGGACAAAGAGTACGCTCAAAAACGCTCTTTTCTTTTTGATTGTTATATTTTTGTTAAAACTTTTCAAAAAGTTTTTTTTGAAAAAAATGTTAGTCATTAACTGTTTGTTTTGGATAAGGCATGGAAAATGCAGTTTCCTCTCCAGTTATTGTATTGGTTCCCAACCATAGTATACGACACTTTTTTTATATTATTTCAATCATTTTGACTTGCTCACTATCGATAAGGAAGTCGATGATTAGACCTCTGGCATTCAATGGATCCAATCCCAAGGCTATAAGAGACTTGAACTTTATGGCAACAGCCTTGGAGGCTTCATTTGTCATAAAGCTTATGGCTCGGAGATTAAAGCCATCGCAATGACGAGTTTTTATGTTGAAAAACAATAGGATTGTCATCGTGCGGAAGGACGAAGTCCCGACAAAGCGATCCAAAAACGTAAACTTAAATGACGGTATTGGTATGAGATCCACGGATCAAGAAAAGCCATTATTTTTCAGAGAAAAATAAGGCTTATCTAGTCCGTGGATGACAAGAGAGAGGGGGGCTTATTTTATATCAGACAGCCGAAGACCCAACAGCATCTGACTTCCCCCTACTGAGGAGTAGCAGGAGAAAGATCTTTAGGATAAAGGCCATAAGCTTCAAACATGTCCCGCATCTGTCTGATTTGATAAGGCTTGAGCCTATCATGTTTAGCAAGAGTCACCACCAAAGGATCAGCTTCTCCCAATTGAGCATGTATGCTTACGGGATTAACGGTAACCTTTGTGTGAGATCCCTTTCCAGAGCTTGGGTCAAATCTCTGTCCTAAGGCTGTCATGAGGGTTTCCACTTCGGACAAGTAAATTTTTACTTTGTTATCACTTACCCCGCCCCTCTGATTCTCAAAAAATTTATTGAAAATTTTAAGAGGTGTACCTGTTAAAAGACTCTCCACATTGACAAAGGGGGAAGGCGAAGAGGACGCGGACGAAGAAGATGAAAAAGTTCCTTCTTGCACAACCCCAAGAGAAGGAGTTCCCTTTGTTTTCTGTTTCTTCCGATAGGAGGGAGGAAGGAATCTACTTGGACGACTCCCTTCCCAAGAAGAAACTGGCTCCTGTGAAGAGGAACTTGATGATTGAGAAGAGGAACTTGATGTTTGGGGAAAAGAAATCTCTCGTCCCCTCACCTCATCCCTCCGCTGTTGCGCAATCTCTTCCTCTTGACGCCTTTCTACTCGCTGTTGTTCTTCTCTCTCTGCTTGCTGGCGTTGGAGCATAACAGCGTCTTTTACTAACTTCCCCCATCGCATTCCTTTTTCCAGAATTTTTTGTTGTTGGCGCATGAGAAGATTCGTTACCTCGCTTTCTTTACCAGCTTTTTGAAGAGCTGCAGCATATTCTTTATATAAAGTAGTTTTTTCAATACCTAAGGGGCGCCACTGTGACGCTGGGTAGGTGACAAGCTTTTGAAAAGCGTCGCAAGCTTCTGAGTATTCTCCAAGAAGCACAAGAGCTCTGGTTCGCTGCAGATGTGTCCCTATGTCTCTCTCAAGCTCAAGAGAAATATCATAAATATTTTTAGCTTTCTGATACAGAGCCCTCGCACCTTCAAAGTCTCCACTTTCTTGCATTTTTTTCCCCATCTGGGCGTAACAAAAGCCCCCAAGGGAATAATTCAAGACCACACGGGGGTTATCAGAGAAAAAATCAAGCGTTTCCCTATAAAGATCTTCCAATTCCTCTGAATCGACCTGTTGTTTTGCTTCTTGAACATACCTTCCTAATATTTCATCATAAATA
>JAIEOZ010000162.1 GCA_019750035.1 Alphaproteobacteria bacterium
GATAGATTTAGGTATTTGATGGGCAATATTGGGCACATAATAGCTCGTATCCTCGATTAAGTCTGGCCACTCACTCACAACCAGCTTCTTCTTTTGAAGAACACTTTATACCCGTGATGCTTAAGCCATCTCCCTTAACTAACTCTTCTAACGTTAACCCGAGGATAGAAGTGACCTTATCTCAAGGGCATCATTTATCCATCCAAGGCCCCTTTGATTGGGGGAACCTTATTGCTTTATTAACATCTATTTTAAGGAGGTAAGAAAATGATATCTTTAGGAATAAAAGTTTTTATTGCTCGAGATCGCGTGAGAATGAATAAATCTTATGATGGATTGAGCCTCTTAGTGAAGGATGCTCTTGAAAAGGATCCTTTGTCTGGTTACATGTTTGTCTTTTTTAATAGAAGATCAGATTATATGAAAGCTTTATACTGGGATCGAAATGGGTTCTGTATCTGGCAAAAACGGCTGGAAAAAGGAACGTTTCGTATTCCCTCCATTGGCAACAGTCAATGGGAAGTCAGCTTTCAAGAGCTGCAGATGTTGCTTTCAGGAATTGACATAAGATATTTACCTACTCCCATTAATATTGAAGATTATGCAGTAAATTAAAAAAGGATTGTTAAGAATAGAGAAAATGAGTATCGTTTTCTCTATGATTGTTCAGGAAAACCTACCTAACGATACAGTTGAGCTGAAAGGCCTCGTTTATCAGCTTCTGGATGTTGTGGAGCAACAAAAGCTTCTTATTGCTAATCAAAATGAACGTATCGAAGCTCAATTCTTAAGAATTGAGGGACAATCCCAAGAAATCAAAGCGCTTTCCCTCAAAAATGAAGAACAGTCACAACAACTGCAAGCGCAATCTCAAAAAATAGAAGAACAAGCTCATCAGATTGATCAACTGACTCATCAGGTCAATTTGTTGAAGCGACATAGATACGGAAAAAGATCTGAAAAAACTCAAGAAGACGACTCAAAACAAAACGATAGTGACAACCTACCTAGCTCACCGGACGCTCACCTCGCTCTTGCGATCAAAGGATTTGCCACCCTTTGAAAACTCGGCAAACTTTCTCGTGGCAAGCCACGAGGTAAGAAATAATATAAATTAATTCAATTGCTTTGCTCGAAATGACGATTTATGCTTAAAAACAATATGTTAGTAGTTTAACGGAAGGACGAAGTCCCAACAACGCAATCCAACAAACCTAAAAAATTTTTCTTACTTCCTTAAGGAAAGATAAGGTAATTTTTTTATTTCTCAAAGCTCAACAATTGCGGGTCTTTCAGAGGGTTTACCTGAGAGGATCGTAAGAATATGCATTAGGTCAAAATCCCATTCTTCTAAATCTTTCCGGCTCTTTTGAGCTAATCCTTTCAGCCGATCTCGCTTACAATTTGTACAGAGCGATTTTCCCCGACATCTTCCCCCTATCTTATGACCTCCATTGATAGCTGCTGTAGCGACTTTATCATTATACGTCTGAGCATAGCCAAAAGCTTGACCAGCAAACTCTGGAATGAAGAAAGGGATAGCGGCAAACAACCACCAACTACTTAAACCCCAAGCTCCTAAAGCTTGAAGAGTCGCAGAGACAAGACACAGGGTAATAATCACTCCTTGAGCGACTGCAAATCGATTGACGTGTCCCCTTACTGTGGGATGACTAGTGTGTTCCTGAGGCTCTTGTCGGCGAATAAAGCGCTCGTAGGCATTATCCATTGCTTTCCATTCGAGGATGGTTTGCACCGCAAACCCAACAGGTGCCAATCCCCACCCAAAAACCTGCGATGCCCCCTTTGAAAGGACTAAACTTCCCATCGTGGCAAAAATATCCTGAAGAACAAGGAATCTGATAGGAGATCCTGTCGCTATACATATTTTTTTGAAGATATCAAAACCCTTTTCAGAGAGAGACGTTGGTGGTCTTGGACCTTCACTCACTTTCTCCCCTAAGGAAAGAAGACGGCTGACGGCTAAAATAGCTTGTTGAGTTGCACTGACATCTGGGTTTTCGTTTGTGAGTGTTGGCTCAGACTCTTGAAAAACGTGTGCATAAATAGCTTCTATGTCTCCATCTAAGGCTTGGGAAAAGAAGTGTGCAAGGTTTTTAAGTCTTTTGTCAAAACCTTCTTTAATAAGCATGGCCTCTGAAGTTGGTTGAAAATCAATCGCTTTTCGACATAAATACTGAGAGAGGGTGGACTGAACTTCTCCAAGACTTTCTCTTATACCAGGCCAGGCCGCCCATAATATATCCGTGTTAGAAGCCATACTATCTGCAAATAGGAAGGGACAGAATACCATCATGTAAATTGCAAATTGATTATCTATTCCGTGATAGTGATAATAATCGATGCCCCTTAATTCAGCTTCGACAAGATACATAGGCTCAATAAGAGATGGAAAGATAGAAAGAAACGCTGTGATAGTTAGACGCAGTTTTTCTATATTTTCACTCGAAAGATAGCCAATAGCTTTTTTCCATAAATGCGAATTACGTGATACAGCATCAGGAAGAAGACTAGTAATAATATACCACTGTGGAATATAAGATAAATTACCATCAATTAAACTATCAAGAAAGCTAGAACCTTTTCCAGTATAAGTGTCTGATATATAAAAAAAACTTGCCATATACACGGTTCCCATTGCATACGCCAATGGTATACCTACCAAAGGACCACCAAACCACTTTCCGAATCGTTGTTTCCA
>JAIEOZ010000292.1 GCA_019750035.1 Alphaproteobacteria bacterium
TTCTTCATAAAGTTTTTCTGTTGCTACCTCAAGCTTACTTAGAAACTTTCCTACAATTGGCGCTAAAATTTCTCCTTGGGCTGTTAATGTCAATCCTCGCGCATGGCGATAAAATAATTTTATACCTAAGCGATCTTCAAGAAGCTGAATGCTACGGCTCAATGCGGGTTGACTTATATTTAAAATTTCTGAAGCCGTCGTAAATTTCTTCGCTTTTGCGACATAATAAAAAATCTTTAGTTTATCTAAATCTAAATTTATCCTCATAGCATTAAGTCTCCCAGTAATAATATCTCTTAAAGAGATCATTAATTATTTAAATTCTTAATTCACGATTTAACATACTTTTCAAGCGGAGTGCAAATTATTTCGAATAAAATACTAAAGAGTATACTATTTTAACTTGAGTAACAGGGTCAGATAAGTCTGTTTTTTATGCGCATTATTTGAAAGTGAGCTCATAAAACCTAATTTACGAGATTTGTTAGTCCTACCTCGGGAGCTTGACAATGCATTCAGGAACAAAGAAATACTCAAGTCTGAAGCCTATTGTTTGAGCGATTCGCATAGGAAGTTTATGAATAAGGTTGCCTTTTCTTTCTTCATTTTCTCTATGATAAATACTAATAAAGTGTAGATTTGTTCTTTGGGCTAATTCACTTGGTGATAGCTTTAGCGCCTTTCTCATAGTGTAAATCCACCCTTCAGCAGGTCTTATAGGCAAAGATAACAGCTGTTCTCCAAACTCTTCTTTATAAAGAGCGCTCTCTTTACTTGAGATATTTTCTGGAATTAAAAAATATTCAATACGACACTTCAGCGCCTTTGCAATCGTCGCCGTAGATTGAGAGTAGAGTTTATTTTTAATCTCGCGCTTTTCAACTTGATAGAATTGCATTTTTACATTCCTAGTAACTCCTGGATGATAAAAAATTCTTGAAGCTTTGCGTAATATACGAATCCATCCTTCTTTAGGTGGAGAAGGGAGAAGGGAAAAAATTTCAAATTTCTCTAAAAAATCTTGATCATATTCAGCGCTCTTTGGTGAAATAGGTCTATTATTTATATTAGCGGCTTTCATTAATGGTGTTGGGTTAGAAATAGCATTTGTGAAAGAGGTTATATCTTCAGGAATAAAAACTAGTTCAGTGCGGCATCCTAAACTTCGAGCAGCTCTACTTAGGAATTGGTGGGGAAGCAAGAACTTACTCTCATGATTTTCCAGACAAGAAATTTGCATGGCTGTGCAATTTATTTTTTTTGCTAATTGATGTTGTGACAACCCCATGGCTGTCCGCAAAGCTTTAATCCATCCTTCAGTTGGTCTTAGAGGAAGAAGAGAGAGCGTTGTAAGAGTTTCTAAGAAGAGTTCATTATGAGAAACTTGTTTGATGGAAGAAACTTTTTGAGGAACAGCGTGGGGAATAATACGGTATTCCAAGCGACATCCTAACGCCTTAATAGCTCTCATTACACGCTTATCAATAAGTTGATTACAAGCTTCCCTTCGCTCAATTTTAGAGAGTTGATGGTGTGGCACTCCTATTCTGTCAGCTAATTCTGCTTGAGTCATTTTTAAAGAACATCGCAGCCAATGGATCCATCCATCATTTTGTCTATGAGGAAGTACAGAAAGTCGTTTTAACTCCTCAAACAAAGCCGCATAGTCTGAATGAATTTTGGTAACTTCAAAATTTTCAGGAATAAGCACGTACTCAAACCGACATTTTAAGGCTCGGATAACATCCTGTGCAGATTTTGAGATGGGGTTGGTATAAGCTTCTTGAGCTTCTAATTGAGAGGTCCCCCCTGGGGTGCAGTTTATTCTTTTAGCTAAGTCAATCTGATATATTTCTTGCGCTTTTCGCATTTGAAAAATCCAACCATTTTGAGGCTTAGAAGGGAAAGGAGTCATGGATTTAAAGTTACTTAAAACAGTTTCATCATAAAGTGGAGTATCTTTAATAAAGATGTAGTCAAACCTGCAATCAAGCGCTTTAGCGAGTTCATTTAAATTTATGTTTATGAATTTTGAAGTATAACTAAGGCCATCTTGCGCTTCATTTTTTTCAAGAAGACTCACTTGCCTCTCTGTAATCTTAAGCCTTTCAGCTAGCTCTGCTTGAGTAATGCCTTGGGAATTTCGAATAGCACGAATCCACCCTTCTACAGGTTTTTGAGGGAGGAGAGGCAATTTCTGTAGCGCTTGAAGAATAAAAGAGTTTTTTAATGAATTCTTATGTAAGTTCTCCATAGGAATAAAGACGTATTCAATACGATAGCCAAGGGTGTATGCAGTATTCCTCAGCATTTTATTAACAAGTTGTCCGCTTTTCTCAGAATCTTCAATGGCTTGAATGTATGGATAGGGTATGTTTAGATTTTCTTGTAATTTAGAACGAGACATTTTTAAAGCATAGCGCAGCATAAAGATCCACCCTTCCGAGGGCATGGGTGGTAAGGGGGATGTGGATAAAAATGGGTCTGAAAGAAGCTCAGGTTTTTTTAAAAGTTGTGCATTTTCCTCAGCCTTTTTAGAAATAAGTTCTTCTTTTAGGTTAGATATGTTTTCAGGAATAAAAACATACTCAAACCTTCCCCTAAAGATCTTTCCAATACGCTGTATGTGTTTAAGCATTAACTTACCTTGAATTTCATTTTCTTCAAGCTTGAGGACTCTCTCAGTAGACTTATTTAACCTCTTTCCTAATGTAGCCGCAGATATATTAAGGG
>JAIEOZ010000058.1 GCA_019750035.1 Alphaproteobacteria bacterium
AGATTCCAACGTTCCCGGTATTGCTCAGGAGTCATATTATAAGATGTTTTTAAATGACGCTTAAGCATTTTCAATTTACGTCCATCCTCAAGACAAACGATGTAGTCGGAATGAATAGATTCTTCAATAGGTACAGCTGGTTCTGAACGAGCAGAAAGCATGTATGACTGTCCAGATGAGAGAGAACATAAGCTTCGGTGAACAAGTTGAACGAATGCAGGTATATCAGTTGATTCAAGGGGATTCTTTGAAACGTAGGCAGCAACAATCTCGGCAACACATGTCGTTAACTCTAGTGATTCATTTCTTGTGGTCATTCCTATTATCCTTTTAGCTAGAAACTAAATACCCCTATATTACATATTAGAGAAGTGGGCAAGAAATTTGTTTTAACTTGTCACTAGGAGTTTGTCGGAATTAAGATCATCTTCCTCCAACGAATGCTTTGCCGAGCCCGCTTCCTTGCGAGAGAGGGCAACGGATGTGGAACGAGCTCACAGGCTGACACCAATTTTAATAATTTCATTGATCTTGTGAATGATTTCAGGATTAGCGATAATAACGTTTTTAGTTACGCCACCTTCGAGATCCTGTGGGGCAATCCTGCCTTATTAATATAAATAATTTATACTTCCTCTACAGGTTTTGGGTACCCTTTGGATGCCTTTTTTGCAGAGGTTTTTTTTGTCTTGCTTGCTGTTTTTTTTCCTCCGGAAGGAATAGAGGAGGACCTTGGTATATCAGGTCCTGAAGCATATTTCGGTCGGTCAAGTTTTCCTTCTTTTAACAGGACATTAATTTCATCACCACTTAAGGTTTCGTATTCCAGTAAGGATTGAGCGAGAAGTTCAAGGTGAGCGCGATATTCTGAGAGAATACTTTTGGCTCTTCCATAGGCTTCCTCAATAATCCGTTTGATCTCTTGGTCGATTAGCTGTGCCGTTGATTCAGAAACATTTTTATGCTGAGCAACAGAATGACCCAGAAAAACCTCTTGAGTGTTTTCCCCATAGGTGATGGGACCCAGTTTTTCACTCATTCCCCATTCGGTAACCATACGACGCGCTATTTGTGTAGCCATACTAATGTCAGAAGACGCTCCTGTCGTTATTTTGTTTGTTCCAAAGATCATTTCTTCTGCAATACGCCCACCCATGGCGACCGCAAGATCAGCATGAAGTCGTTCACGTGACATCGAAATACGATCCCCCTCCGGAAGCCGCATTACCATTCCCAGTGCCCGTCCACGAGGGATAATTGTTGCCTTATGGATAGGATCTGATGCGGGGCTGTGAAAGGCGACCACTGCGTGGCCTGATTCATGGTAGGCGGTAAGACGTTTTTCTTCTTCTGTCATGACCATGGAACGACGTTCACTTCCCATCATCACCTTATCTTTAGCTTCTTCAAGCTCAGACATTGAAACCGTCCGACGATTACGTCGGGCGGCAAGAAGAGCCGCTTCATTCACAAGATTGGCTAGATCTGCTCCTGAAAATCCAGGAGTTCCCCGTGCAATTATCTTCAGGTCTACATTTTCAGCTAAAGGAACTTGGCGCACATGAACTTCAAGAATTTTTTCACGTCCTAAAACATCAGGATTAGGAACAACAACTTGCCTGTCAAAACGACCTGGTCTTAAGAGGGCGGGGTCGAGAACATCGGGGCGATTGGTTGCCGCAATAAGAATGACGCCATCATTGGCTTCAAAACCATCCATTTCCACAAGAAGCTGGTTAAGAGTTTGTTCACGTTCATCGTTGCCTCCTCCAAGTCCTGCTCCTCTGTGACGCCCGACAGCATCAATTTCATCTATAAAAATAATGCAGGGCGCATTTTTCTTTCCTTGCTCAAATAAGTCACGAACGCGGCTTGCTCCAACACCAACGAACATTTCCACAAAGTCTGAACCCGAAATAGTAAAAAAGGGAACCTCGGCTTCCCCCGCTATAGCACGAGCTAGAAGTGTTTTACCCGTTCCTGGAGGACCGACAAGTAAAACACCCCTGGGTATCTTTCCTCCTAAACGTTGAAATTTCTGAGGATCCCTTAAAAATTCGACGACTTCTTCAAGTTCTTGCTTGGCTTCATCAACACCGGCCACATTTTTAAAGGTAACTTGTGAGGCTTTATCATCTAGAAGACGGGCACGAGATTTGCCAAATCCCATGGCCTTATTGCCTCCAGATTGCATTTGGCGCATGAAAAAAATCCAAACTCCAATCAATAAAATCATAGGAAGCCAAGAAATAAAAATTTGGAAGAATGTTGGCATGTCTTCTTCCACAGGAACCGCTTTAATTCGAACATTGCTTTCTAAAAGTCTATCCATAAGGTGGGTGTCATGAGGGGGAACAACGGATGAGAAAGTGGTTCCATCTGCGAGATGGCCATTAACTAAATCACCTCGGATAAGGACTTCCTGGACACGGCCTTCCTTAATGTCTTGTAAAAGCACTGAATAATCAATGCTTACATGTTGTTTTTGAGAAGGAGGAGATTGGAATAAATTAAAAATTGCCACTAAAAATAGGCCAACGATAATCCAAAGGGCTAAATTTCGATTCATAGAATAAGAGTCTCACATTAATTGTTTGTATAATTTTATATAGTGAATCTTAACGAATTGTGAAAGAGGGGCTTTATATAAATATATTTTTGTAGGTCCTCGGCACAATCAACATGATAACAAACATGAGGAATAGAAACAATTTTTTCCTTGAGCCATAGGGCTGGAAG
>JAIEOZ010000150.1 GCA_019750035.1 Alphaproteobacteria bacterium
AGCATAATTCTTTTCTCAAATAGCTAATATCTGCTTTAAATAGATTATCGCTTTTTTTTAAATCATAGCGTTCATAAGTAAGCGTGTAGGCAACTACCTATTATAATTGAGAAAGATATAAGAGATACTCTTCTGGGATGTCAGGAGAGGAAACAATGGCAGAGAGACCGAGAAAATCAGAAGAGCACTGGAAAGAAGTTATAAAGGATTTTTTTCTCAGCGGCCTGAGTCAGGAAAACTACGCACGAAAGCACAAGATATGCCGACCAACCTTATTGGCATGGAGCAAGCGCCTTGGGATCCCTTTGGGTCGCCAAGGAAAATCTCCTCAAGTTCATAAGAAACCCTCCCTCTCTTTCATAGAAGTAAAATCCTCAGAAAACTTTATGGCTGTCGCCTCTTCTTTAAAGGTTAAGATTTATTTTCCTCAAGGACATAAGCTCAAACTTGAGACGGAAGGAGACTGGTCAAAGGTGGGTATATTCATAAAGACATTAATGGGGTAAGGAATGCTTGTTCCTCCCCATCTAAAGATTCATTTAGCAAGCCAGCCCGTCGACATGCGTAAGTCCTATCAATCTCTTGGTGTTTTGGTAAAAAACGTTTTGCACGACAACCCATTTTGCGGGCACTTGTTTGTCTTTTATAATAAGAGAAAGGACTTGGTAAAGATTCTGTATTGGCAAACCAACGGGTTTTGTTTGTGGCAGAAACGCTTGGAAAAAGGAAGATTCCAGCTATCAGATTTCCCTCAAGCTTCATCCATAGGGATAACAAGCTATCAACTTGAAGGGCTCATTCAAGGTATTGACTGGAAGAAGATTCCAACACCCGAGGCTCTATCCTATAATTTTTTGTGAGTATTCTTTCAAATTGTTATTGATTTGATAGAAATAAATCGGATAAAAATGATGAGTTCACTTTTAAAAGTAGGGCTTCAGATGGAAGAAACTCTTAAGAAGTTTTTAGATAAATCACAGTTTCCGGAGGACCCTGAAGTTTTAAAGGAGATGATCGTCACAATTGCCCGAATGAGTTTGGAATCATTTTCCTGCTTTTCAAAACAACTTCAGGTTTCTTCAGAAAATATCGAATACCTTAAATCTGAGGTAGCTGTTTTGAAGAGATTCCAGTTTGGACAACGTTCTGAGCGGCTCAAAAAAAAACAGTTGAGGTTGCTAACGACAACAGCGTAGAACCATCAGATGCTCGCACCCACACTCCCAAGACGCCTCAAAAGAAAAAGAAATCCCGAAAGAACCACCCAGGACGCAACCCTTTACCCTCCCATTTGCCTCGGGAAGAAGTCACACATGATTTATCTTCTGGTCAAAAAGCGTGTGGGAAGTGTGGGTCTTTCTTAAGCCAAATTGGGGCTGAAGAGAGGGAACAGCTGGAAACAATTTCTGTTCGGTTCATTGTCAAAAAACACAGACGCTTGAAGTATGCTTGTCGGTGTTGTGGAGAAACAATTGCCTTGGCAAAAGGCCCCTTTGAGGCCATTGAAAAAGGAATTGCAGGTCCAAACTTATTGGCTCAAGTCTTGGTTGATAAGTATGGTGATCATCTGCCTCTTTACCGCCAAGAGCAGAGATTTAAGCGTCATGGTCTTAAGATAAGCCGTTCGACATTATGGAATTGGGTACGCTTAAGTGCCTGTAGCTTAGTCCCTTTGGTTGAAGCCATGAAGCAAGACTTATTGGTGGTGGGTCACATCTTTAGTGACGACACAACAATGCCCACTTTACGGGAGCCAACACCAGAAAACAGAGGAAAACAAGCTAAGAAGAACTATATGTGGGTCTACACGGGGCCTTCAAAAGAGAATAAGAAATTCCCGATCGTGATTTATAATTTTGCTGAAGGCAGAGGCAGTGAATATCCGGTAGCTTTCTTGAAGGATTTTACTGGCTATCTTCAAGCTGATGCTTACTCAAGTTATAATCCTCTCTTTGAAAGCCAAGAGGGTCTTCTGGCTCAATGCATTGAGGTTGCGTGTTGGGCCCATGTCAGGAGAAAATTCTTTGAAGCCTTGAAAGCCAACCCCAAATCCATTGCAAAAGAAATGCTGGAAATGATTGGAAAGCTATACAAGCTGGAACAAAAGTTTCGAGATCAGGCTCTAACGGCTGAAAAAATTGCTTTAAAGCGCCAAAAATTGTCGAAACCCCAGTTAGAAGAAATTCATGCTTGGCTTGTAGAATACGCGCCTCAGGTTGCCCCCAAAAGTAATCTTGGTCGAGCCATCTCCTACGCCCTATCTCATTGGAAAGCTCTCATCGTCTACATCCAAGATGGGCGTCTTGAGATTGATAATAACCGCTCGGAGCGGTGCGTCAAAGGCGTTGTACTGGGACGAAAAAATTACTTATTCATGGGAAGTTCTCGAGGTGGAGAGGCGGCAGCGACCATTTATAGTTTAATTGAAACCTGCAAACAAAATGATGTTGATCCACTTGCTTATTTGGCCGATGTGCTGGCCCGTATTCCCACTCACCCCAATAAACAAATTCATGGGCTGCTTCCTTACCATTGGAAGCCCCCTCTCCTCAGAGATGAGCAAACCGAAAAGGTTGCCTGAATAATGCTTGGGGGGGGTGGATATCATAGCACAAGATAGCTTATGACATAAAGAGCCCAAGGGACGGTACTTCCTCAACCGGTTACGTTGCGGGTAGCCGAAACATCAGTAGCGACTTCTCTGTGCTGCGATACCGCTGGTGATACTGCCGCCTGCACCGCTG
>JAIEOZ010000037.1 GCA_019750035.1 Alphaproteobacteria bacterium
TAGATTTTATGATTTCTCACCTCTTATTTCAAGAAATTCAATGCACTATAAATTCCTTATATCGAGCTGAGGTTAAAGTAAATAATTTTTTGAACATTGAAGGCGTTGAAGGTAAGATTTATTTGCGATGATAAGGATGTCCTTTTAAAATTTGTTGGGCTCGATAGAGTTGCTCCATCAGAAGAATGCGGACCATAAGATGGGGCCATGTGAGGCGACCAAAGGAAAGGGATGTGTTGGCTTTGGCTTTTATGGCAGGGCTTAACCCTTCAGCTCCTCCAATCACAAAGGTAACCTTTCCTTGATGATGGACTTGAATATTGTTTAAAAGCGCTGCAAATTCAGCACTTTTTAAATTTTCTCCTCGCTCATCAAGGGTGATAAGATAAGAAGGGACAGGCGCAACATTGATTAAAAGCTCACCTTCTTGGGTTGGGGAAGTTTTGCCATTGAATTCATGCAAAAAGATCTTCCATTCCAAGCGCTTGTTATATTCTTCATAAAGGGCTTTTAACGCTGGATCTTTTAATTTTCCAATAACAGCGAGGGTAATGTTCATTGAAGATCGGCAGATTTTGATCCCTCTTCAGCAGGAGGCATTCCCCACATTCCTTCAAGATTATAAAAAAGACGAATTTCGGGGCGGAAAAGATGGACAATGATGTCTCCTGCATCAATCAAAACCCAGTCTCCTTGAGGAAGGCCTTCGATATGAATCGGGCTTACGCCCTGTTTTTTGAGTTCTCCCCGAAGGAGCTCGCCCAATGAAGCGACTTGCCTTTGAGATCTTCCTGACGCAATTACGAGATAATCAGCAATTGAGGTTTTTCCCTGAAGATTAACAGAAACAATATTTTCAGCTTTTTTAGAGTCAAGAAAATGTTCGATGAACTCTTTGAGCTTTTGAGGTGATAACAATTCTGACAGTTGAGGTATCCTTTTTAAAGTTATACGCTATA
Organism: Alphaproteobacteria bacterium; assembly: GCA_019750035.1. GTDB lineage: Bacteria > Pseudomonadota > Alphaproteobacteria > UBA9655 > UBA9655 > UBA9655. The sequence goes on from JAIEOZ010000037.1 coordinate 960, forward strand.
TATAAAAAACTCGCTTCCTAAGCGCAAGGGGGGATGCTTCTTTTCTTTAAAAATGATATATTTAAAATTAAAAAGAGAACGGGGGGATCATGAGACTGCTTTGTATAATGATGTTCGTCTTTATGATGGGATCCCCAGGATATTGTGAAGAACCTTTAAAAGTTGGTGTTGTTATCGATCCTCCCTTTGTTATTAAAAATGGAGCCGCTTACACTGGGTTGGCCATAGATCTTTGGGATGAGATTGCGCAAGGTCTTAAACGACCCTATACGTTTATCGAATATCAATATGCGGATGAAGATCAACCATTTGATTTGTTACAAAAAGGAGACTTTGATGTTCTCGTCGGGGCTCTTTCAATCACCGAAGATCGCTACCAAAAAGCAGAATTTACCCTTCCTTACTTTGTGGATAAAGTAATCGCTATTACGGTTGTTGAGTATATGCAAAATACAATTCTTTTTATAAAACTTTTTCTTATTTCAGCTGGCGGGATTATAGCCACGTTTATTATTTTGTTTTTACTTTATATTCATCTGCTATGGTATTATGAAAGATCACATACAAGGAATTTTCCCACGAGTTATAAGGGGGGAGTTTCCCATCTTTTTTGGACGCATGTTTTAAGTGGACGTCATTTAGAAATCCCTAAAAGTTCAGGAGGTAAACTTGTTATTCTTTTTCAAAAGGCCATTTTTTATTTTATCATCATTATGCTCAATGCAACTTTAATTTCTTTTGGGACTGCTACATTGGTTAAATATGCTAACCCTATTCAGTGTAGTTCAGATTTAGAGCATCGAAAGGTTGGAGCCGTACAGCATTCCAAAGCCTTTAAAACAGCTGTAGATATGGGCGTCAAAGTTTTTCCTTTTGATTCCTTGCAAGCAGGGGCTAACGCTCTGGAAGAGCATCATATTGATGTCTTTTTAGAGGATCTTTCGACAGCTGAAGCTTATCTTAAGGAAACGGCAAAACATGATTTATGCCCCAGTCATTTTGCCTTAGAATGGGATCTTTACTCTTTTGCAACCCCTGTCGGAAGCCCTCTCTTAAGGCAAATTAACACGCAGATGTTGCTGTTGCGAAAGCATGAAATTCCTCAGAAAATTTGCAAAGAGTACCTTCCTCGAGCGGTTAAAAATTGTCAATTGTAAGGTAATTATGTCTTAACTAAGGAGGGAAGAAAGTCAGGCACAGATAATCTGAAGAAAACGTCTTGTTTTTAGAAAAAACTCTAAGCTATACTTTTGACATCATACGACAATATTTTTAATAAATTTATGAGCAAAAGGGAGATAGTATGTTAAGATTCGCAACAGTTTTTCTGATTATGACAACGGCTCTGTGGGCACACGATTCGCAGGATTCAGAACAAGTTAACTTAAAAATGTGTGGGAGATTGGATCATCGTTATGATGCGCTTTCCCATGCGTGTGTTTATTGTGCTCATGGATTTCTGTTTGATACTAAAACCACAACGTGTAAAGGTACACCGGATGTGATTGGGAAATGTAATGCAAATGATCATTACCATGCGGCAACGAATGAATGTATGTACTGTGTTAAAGGATATGTATTTGATGAAAAATTGCGGAGCTGTCAAAAAGAGAAGTAAAAAATAATATCTTCTGATGTGGATGTAAATGCATAAAACGCCTTGACAGAAGCAGGGGGAAAAGGTAGTGAAGAGGCAGAGCTGGACGGTGCTTCCAGGTGCTTTTGCCATAAATGGCTTATGAGAAAAGTGAGAAATTGAGATGTTTGCAATCATCAAAACCGGCGGA
>JAIEOZ010000185.1 GCA_019750035.1 Alphaproteobacteria bacterium
GGGACGTCCTCTTTTAGAAAAGAGTTTGCATATAATAAGCTTGTAGGCCCTATAAATGAGACATTAAGCCCTTCTCAGAATCTGGTTAGTTTTGATACACCTCTTTCAATCAAAAAAAAGGTTAATCCTCAACAAGCTCTGCAAGAAGAAGCTTGGGGAGATAATCCATCAATAAAAAAAGAGAGGGGAGAAGATGAAAACCGCTTTATTCAGGAAATAAAGAAGAAACTAATAATTTTCAAAGAAGCAGAAAAGAGAAAACAAGCAAAAACATTTATTTCTCTTAAAACTGTTATTATTACACACCCTGATACAGATCACTATGGGTTGCTTACAAAATTATTTAGTGAAGATGATGATTACATCGAGCACATTATTTTAGGAGGGCTTCCTGAAGATTATGATAAATCTGGAAAATTAGGATTTAATCAATGGATAAAAAAAAGAATTAATAATAAATCAAAAGTTTATTTTCCTTCCATTCAATATGCCCCTATTAAGGCGCTAGAAGATATTTTACCAAACTCAAATAGAACTTACGCAGAACACTCATATACATTACCCGATCAGCAAACCCAAATTTTTGAAGAGGCGTTTAATTTTGGCGAAGGAATTAAGGTATCTCTCCTTTCGATAAACCCTACACATATTGTTGGAAACGGTAATATTATATTAAAATTATCGGATTCAGAAGACAGTAACGTTGATAGTATTGTCTTAAAAATTGAAAATGGAGCAGCTTCCACAATTCTTACCGGAGATGCAATTGGGGTAACTACCCAGCGTATAATAAATAATTATTTTGATTGTCCAGATTTCTTAAAAACAAACGTCTTATTAGCAAGCCATCATGGGTCAGCAACTCATGAATCAAATAATTTATCCTGGATTCAAGCAACTCAACCTGAGTTTGTTATTGTAAGTAATGGCTTGTTACATGGCCACCCCCATGAAGATGCCTATAATAATTTTAAAAAATCTTCACGACTACAAAGAGTAACAAAGCATAAAGTTTTGGTCTCTGAGTCTAAAAATAAAGCGTGGATGCATGAAACACAAAATGCCATTTTCTCTACCCTAACGAGTGGAACCATCACTGTTCAGTTAAAAGAATCTGGTGAGATAGCTCTAGGGCTAGAAAACCAAAAAGATCTTAAAATTCTGAAAAAGGGGAGTAAACCTAAAGATAAAAAAGTAGAGATAATTCTTGATGAAACGGCAGAAAAAATAATAGCTTCTCCCAAGCCAAAAGCAAAAGGACCTTTGAGAAATACGCAGCCAATAATACCAATACCTTTTCCAAAATCACGTTTGGATGAAGAATCCGTCCAATTAAGTGATAACCCTCCAGAATTAGATAGCCCATATGTTGGACATAGAAGCACAGAGTTGAGTAAACGTAAAAGGCAAGAAATAATTAATCCATTAATTTTCACAGAAGCAGAAGAAGATGTGCAATTTAGAAAAAAAGTAAAAATAAAATTACCAACAGATAAAAGTTTGATAAAAATAAAAGAAAAAAAACCTCTCCTGAAAGAGAGAAAAAAAAAGAAGAAAAAAGTTCGAGAACGTTATAAAGAGGATCTATGATAACGATTAAATCTTGAATGGGGCCACACTTTCAAGAAAGCCTAGGGCAGTGGATTAATGGGTATAACCATATTAGACTTAAGCTAGTGACCTTGATCACCCTCAAAGCCATACCACGTGATCTACTCACTAAGGTGTTACTTGAAAGAGCTCTCGCAAGTTCTTAAAAATCATAATCTCCGAGATTTCTTTGGAACCTAATTAGGTCCGGTCTAAAAACCCAAGTAACTTGGGCCACTTGGATAGTCGGTGGTAAGAGTGCTTATGCTCATTGAAAAGGTTAGTGAAAAGTATTAAAAAAATTTTAGAAGGCTGCAAGAGCAAAAGCCATGAGTAATCCAACAATAAGTGTTGATTAATCTGGTACGGATAGTATCCTTAAAACTTTCTTAAATGCGAGTAAATATATAACTGTAAAATAACAGGCTTATTTTAAGGATTAAAATGAAATTTTGGTCCCTTAACTTACATGGGTTGGGAAGATACATTCCTAACTAGGAAATGGGATATGATGTCCAAATTGTCAAGCCTCCAAAATATGGAGCCGGGGTGTTGTTAGTACTGCAATGTTAAGAAATATAAAACCAGAATATGACAAAAAAAATTGTAAACACTATTAATAATAATTAATATTATCAAGAAATAATAAATTCAGTAGAAAACCCTAAAAAAGAGGAGTAATAAATTTAGAAGCCCCCATTGTAGAAGAGGTAGACTATATGCATGACGCGTTATCATCACCTTGGTTCTTAGAAGAAAACGATGCGGTGAGCTATTTTCGAGAGAAAAATGATATAGAAGAAAAATCTTATGGAGAAGCTCTTATAGAAGTTCGATGTATTAAAAATGTTGGACTTTATTTTTTGGAAAAAAGGGAGCTTGATAGTGGAAAAACTGGTGACTTTCTTACAAATATAACAGACGATACAATAAACTAAGTCTTTAAACTGTTTGATTTTTTATTTGAATTTGGGAATAAAGAAGATATAATGAATTTTATACTAGGTTTAATACAACTTACGTTCACCAATTAAGAAATGTGTGCTTTCATGAATAAGAATATAAATCTGGTAGGAGCTGCACTAATAGTTTGCTGTTTTTCAACAGCAGCTTATGCTGCTATAAACTTTAGACTCTTAGACTCAGAGGCCGATACATATCAGCATCGAATA
>JAIEOZ010000295.1 GCA_019750035.1 Alphaproteobacteria bacterium
TCTCCTCGTTTTCCTTTGTGGGAAGCAATTAAAACTAATCCTTCTGCCGTCTTATGCATCATTGGAATCGCTGCCTTTTCAGGGATAATGTCTACAATGTCAATGAAGTATGTTAGCGTGTTTCTAACTACTTTTCAAAAATGGCAGCCTTCTGAAGCTCTATTCGTAACTTCTTTTGGGATTTTATGTTATATCCTTCTCGCTCCTTTAAGTGGATGGGTTTCAGATAAATTTGGAGGAAGGATTGTCATGGCAACAGGGGCTATAGTAACTCTTCTCGCAATTTATCCCCTTCTTTCTCTTCTAGCTTCTGAGATCAATGTTATATCGGTTGTGAGCGCGCAGTTTGTTCTTGTTGTAATTGCTGCATGGTTTCAAGGACCTATGAACCTTTTCATGGCAAGTCTTTTCTCGCCAGGAACGCGATATAGCGGCCTTGCGTTTAGTTATTGCGTGGGGATGGCACTTTTTGGTGGAACAACCCCCATGATTTCCACATTTCTTGTTAGTTGGACAGGCAACGCCCTTACTCCTGCATATTATGTTGCTTTAGGTGCAGCTGTAGGCCTTGTAAGTGTTCTTTACTCAAAACAAGGAAAATCTTTAGGGAAGAAGACTGTGCTTAATAATCTTTCTCCCTCTTATTCCTAGGGGTCTGTATCGAATAATTTTGTAACACTAGGTTCCATCCACTTTTGGTAAAAGTTTAGAGGGATGATAAGATAGTGCCCCATCAACTACAAGAGAGCACTATCATGGATAAACATTACATTACGGCTGAAGCCTTTGGAAAGATTTTTGTATATTTAAGTGGCAAAAAAGAGATTTATTGCCGAAATCGTGAGAAAACAAGGAACTTTTTAGAAGCTGTATATTTTATTATGAGAACAGGAGCACAATGGCTTGAACTCCCAAAATTCTATGGAAATTATAAAACTGTACATAAGCGTTTTTTAGCTTGGGCAAAAAAAGGAATTTGGAATGATATTCTTTCCTATTGTTCAAAAGATCATGATGGAGAATCCTTCATGATTGATGGATCTATCATAAGAGCTCATGCCTGTGCCAGTGGATATCAAAAGAATCAACAAGAAGAACAAGCTTTAGGGCGAAGTAAGGGAGGATTCACAACAAAAGTTCATGCACTTGTTGATGCGTTGGGATTGCCTCTTGAGTTTATTTTGACTCCAGGCCAAAGCAGCGAAATCAAGTACGCTCCTGAACTTATTAAAGATATTGAGAATGCTAACATTCTTGGAGATAAGGCTTTTGATTGTGATGAATTTATTAACCAAATTATCTCCCAAAACTGTACACCCGTTATACCACCACGCTCAAACCGAAAGCTCAAAAGAGAGGTTGATTACCATTTATATAAAGAAAGACACTTGATTGAATGCTTCTTTTCAAAAGTAAAACATTTCAGGCGAATCTTTTCACGATTTGACAAAATGGCCCTGGCTTACTTGGGGTTTTTAGCTTTTGCTTCTTCCATCATTTGGCTAAGATAGCAAAAGTGGATGGAACCTAGCAAACACTGTAAAGCTTCTTAGTATAATAGCAGAACATATTTTCCATATAACAATTGAATTAGAAAAATTTATCCTGCCGTATTAAGGTAAGAAAGTTAAGTAGAGTCGTAATAAATGATTTTACTGTCTTTTAGTAATATGTTAAAAAATTGGTGCTTCACAATACTTGTTATTTATTTTATTGTTACTACATTAAGTTCTCACACCATACGTGAGAAAAGCTACAGAGTATCCTCCCTCTCCCTAAGAATGCTCTGATTACCTCTCTGAAGTACATCTGAAGGATGATAGATGGTGGTGTTTCTTCCTTCAGTATTTAGAGAGTTTTTGTATATTACTTTAAATATTGATATTCTATAGAGGCATTATCGGTAAAGAATTTTTAAAGGTGGTTAAAAATAGTTTATGCAAAACATTCAAACTCATTTGTCTTCATATGAAGAGAATCATAAGCTGTCCTATCCTCAAATAAAAATCTTGGATGCTGATAATGCTTCTATCCTTTCTTCACGTGCATATATAAAAGAAGAATTTGTAGCTAAGCAAAAATCTATTTTCAATCTGTCCTCGGCAAAACAACACTTTTCTTATTTGGCTTCATATAATTCATCTCAAAAGGAAAAAATATCAGCTGATGACATTCAATCCCGAGCGAACCATTATATATCTCTTATAGAAGATCCTTTGTGGAAGCGTGTGTGCGGTAAAGTTGCTATAATAATGGGACCGTTCTCTATTCTAAAATTATGGGGGAGTCAATTAGGTACTTTCTCTACAAAAAATCAGGCTATGGATATTAAATGTAAAACAAAAGATGAAGCTCAATTTGTGCAGCAATACGCCTTTGTTATCCTTGGAAGCCTTCAACGTTATTTTCCAACAGTTAAGAACTTGAAAGTAAAAATTTACTAATCTCTCTTTTTTAAAGGCCTTGTTCACCGCAGTGAATTTTGTTGAATCCACGGATTAGGAATGATTTTTTGGGTTTCTTCGAGAAAAAATAGGCTGTTAATATCTTTCTAATTGAATAAAGTTCAAAATTCTCATGATCTGATTGAGACCCAACAAAATAAAGTGCGTATCTAGATACTCAATGCACAACCTAAGATAAAATAATCACCTAAAAGTTTTTGATATGATAAAGAAGTTATTAAGAACTTTATGCTACGATTTTTTTAATGAAGTAAGACTTCATTTTTAACAGGAGGAAATCATGAATATCAAGACAACTACACTATCAATTATGGTTATTCTAGGCTTAGGATCTGC
>JAIEOZ010000049.1 GCA_019750035.1 Alphaproteobacteria bacterium
TTATGTAAGATTGAGGTGTTTAAAAAAGGATGCATTTTTTGGAACGTCCACTCTTGAAACGGCTGCCTCCCTTTCCTTATGAGAGAAGAAGGAAAGAGGGCGTTTTAAAAAGTACTGAGTCTATTCGTTTAAAGCGAAAGCATACTCATGAGTAAAAACGAAGTCCCTTGCTTTACGATGCAAAAGACGGCACACCACTGGTAGTTGAATATTCAAAATGATACACTTCACCTGGATGAATAAAAGTGCGAATGGCATGAGCGGCATGGGCCGCTTCGGCAAAACCTGTCAGAATAAGCTTTAGCTTGTGGGAATAGGTTGCAATATCTCCGATAGCATAGATTCCCGGAATATTTGTTGAACAATCCTTCGGATCAACCTCAATATGGGTGGTGTTGAGGTGAAGTCCCCAATGAGCAATGGGACCTAAATCCATAGCAAGACCGTAAAAAGGAAGAAGGACATCTGCAGAAATTTCTTTGATGTCCCCTTCTAAGGATTTAAGGATAACAGTGTCAAGCTGACCCTTATGTCCTGAAAGCCCCTCTAATTGAAAAGGAATAGCCAACTCAATGCTTCCTTCATCAGCACGTTTTTTAAGTTGAGCTTCGCTTTCAGGAGCCGCCCTAAACTTGGGTCGACGATGGACAACCGTAACTTTTTGAGCAATCTCAGAAAGAGAAAGCGCCCAATCAACAGCTGAATCCCCTCCTCCCGCTATCACAATTTTTTTGTTTCTAAAGTCTTCTCTATTTTTTACATAATAAAAAATACTTTTACCTTCATAGTCCTCCAACCCTTCAAGAGGAGGGCGATTGGGGCCAAAAGCACCCACGCCCGCAGCAATAAGAACCGCTTTTGTCTCAAGCACCCCTCCCAAAGACATTTCAAGTCGCCAGGTTCCTTTGTCATTTTTTGTAAGGGTTACCACCTGTTGATTCAAATGATAGACAGGGTCAAAGGGTTCAGCTTGTTTTTTTAGATTGTGAATAAGATCTTCAGCCAAAATTTTGGGGAAGCCTGGAATATCATAAATTGGTTTTTCGGGATAAAGCGCCGTACATTGTCCTCCTACCATCTCTAAAGAATCAATAACATGACACTTTAGACGCATCATCCCACACTCAAAAACGGCAAAAAGACCCACTGGCCCCGCACCTATAATGACGACATCTGTCTGTTGAATATTCATACGTCTCTTTTCACTTTGGCTTTTATTTCAAACCAAACGTCCCTGACTTTTCTTAAAAAATCAAGAAAAATCAGGAACTGTAAAAAGTTATGCGGCTTCTAAAACTTTTTCCACTTTTTGAATCGCGTGCTCTGTGTCAATACTCTCAACAGCTGCAATTTCTCCCGCTAGCCGTACTAAGGCATTCTGATAAACTTGCCGCTCACTATAAGATTGTTCTGGCTGATTGGCTGTTCTATAAAGTTCCCGTACAACCTCTGCTAAAAAAATAGGATTTCCTGAGTTTATTTTTGTTTCATACTCTTGAGCACGCCGACTCCACATGGATCGCCGCACACGGCCACGTGCTTTTAAGGCATTAATAGCATTCGCTATTTCTTTAGTCGTGGAGACGGGTCGTAAGCCAAAAGTTTTTGCTTTCGCCACAGGAAGACGTAAAGTCATACGGTCTTTTTCAAAACAGATCACAAACATTTCAAGAGAAGATCCCTCAACTTCATGCGTCTCTATTGATTTAATTTTTCCAACTCCATGTGCTGGATAAACCACATGGTGTCCACATGTAAATGATGACGTTTTTGCCATTTTAACTTAACCCTCCGCTTCTTGTGTTGCATCAAGAGTTTCTCTTCTACCTAAACATCTTAGAGAGATAAAAAACTATACTTTTAAATTACCGTACTCATCTTATATAGATATCATTTTTTTTTAACCAAGGCCACCCCCACTCAATAAATTGAAATATTTATGTTTTTTTTGAGTCAAGCTAAAATAACTCTTTAAAATTGGCGCCTTATAAAAAGTTAAAAAAGAGTTAAAAAAGATCAGTTATTTTTCAACGGCATAGTTATAAGAAATATGACGTGGAATCGCCGCAGGAATTTTATTTAACTCAAGCTGTTGTTTTAAAAGACGATTAAACGCCCATCTCACTTTATAATGCTGACCAGGCTTCGTTTTTAAAACAGCTCTAATTTCGAGAGAATGGTCATTCACCTCATTAACACCATCAATTTCAATCGGCCCAACAACAAGAGGACGCGTTTTTTTATCCTTTTGAAGGTCTGTCGTAATTTTCTCTAAAATCCCAAAAACCTGATTAAGGTCCGTCTCTAGACCCACCCGGAAAAGCATGACAGCCGCTGAAAAATCTCTATTTTGGTTACAAAGGCTCGTGATATTTCCATAAGGAAAGGTGTGAAGTGCCCCATCTGTTGCACGAAGACGCACAACACGAACTGTTAAAGATTCAATGCGCCCCATTTGTCCGTTAATAACAACAAGATCTCCAACAGCAAAAGCATCTTCAAGAAGCATGAAGAAGCCAGTCCCCAAATCTTTCACAAGGGACTGTACGCCAAAAGAAAGTCCTGCAGCAAGGATACCCACTGTCGCAAGAATGGGGATGATTTCAACCCCAAGTTCAACAAGAATCAATAAAACAGCAGGAGTCCAAATAGCAATCCGAAGCACGTTTCGGCTTACACTAGAAATTGTCTTAAATCGAGCAGCCCTTTGTTTCTCTGCCTCATTCAATCCCTTATCTTCACTTAAATATCTTGAGAGAAGATCATTACCTGTACGCGTAATAAAGAGCGCCACAGTAATAATCATAAAAATGCTAAAAGCTTTTTCAGCGATCA
>JAIEOZ010000317.1 GCA_019750035.1 Alphaproteobacteria bacterium
TGATACGCGCGCATATCCAAAGAGTCTCATAAGCTGTAATGTCTCCTAAATTGATTAACAGACAACCTGTCTATTAATCCTGTGAAATTCGATTTTATAGACAGTGTATTTCAAGGTTATTCGAGTGTCTATCAATTTATAAGTTTGGAGACGCTCGAAGCACTCTTATCATCCCTGAAACCCAAGTTTACCGTCCATGAGACTTCAAACCCCTTGCGCGATGGTTTCAATAATGTTTAGAGTTTTTTTGATGAACATCCAAATTTTTTAAAAAGTAGATGGGTGTAATGTTGGGAGGCTTAGGCTCTTTATAATGACAAAGCTTTCTATTTTATCTGCCATAGAACAGCGGCGATTTGACTCTCCTCCGAAATTCAGAGGAGATGACCGCTCCTTGCATTTTTCTCTCACCAAGAATGAGTTGCAGCTTCTTGAAAAAATACGCATGCCCACAAATAAAATTGGTTTCGTCTTACAGCTTGGCTACTTTAGATCTAATGGGAAGTTCTTTACGGTTGAGCAATTTCGTCCGCAAGATGCCGAATATGTAGCTAAAATACTCGGTATTTCACATGAAAATATTAATCTCCTTGCTTATAAAAAGAAAACCCCTATTAACCACAGAAGGCAAGTACTAGATTTACTGGGATGGCAGCCCTTTAATAAGACGCAACAGCAAAAAGCTATTGATCATATAGAATGGCTAATTCAAAAACAATTATCTCCAAAGCACGTATTTTTATCCCTTATTAATTTTTTCTGGCAAAATAAAATAGAACTCCCTTCTTCTCATACTCTTTCTACCCTCATCACAGAGGCTTATAATCACTTTGAGAAAGAGCTTATTAGCATTCTTGCAAACAAGTTAACGCAATACCATCGTGAAAAACTTGATAAATGGGTAGGCATAACAAACAAAAAAGCTATGCAACGACCTATGATCACTCTCATTAAGCAAGTGAATCAATCCCTACGTCCTTCGGATATTCAAGAAAATGTTGAAGCCTTTAAAATATTTAGAGAAGGTTTTTATGAGTTTCTACCTATTATAAAGGAATTAAACTTATCAGATCAAGCGACAGAATATTTTGCGACTTGGGTACAAAAATCCACAGCCTTTCAACTGAACCAATTTAACAATAAAAATAAACTATATCTTCATTTACTTTCTTATATTAAACACAATTTTTATTATAGACATGATGTCCTCATTGATATTCTTTTAAAATCAACTGGTGCAGCGATTCATGCAGCGGATAAAAAACTTCAGCAAATCGAAAAAGAAAATCGTGCAGAGAGAAATAAGGCTATAAAGAAATTATCTAAAACAAGTAAAGAATCACGAGAACTTATTGAAAAAATTACTGAAATCACAAAATCCACCTTGCTTTCAGACTCAGGGAAACTATTAGAAATTGAAGCTTCTCTCAATCATTATCACATGGAGCATGATGCGGCAGAAAGACAACGCTTTATGCAACTTGAAAAATCACTTAACGAAAGTGGAAGTCATTTGGAATTTTTTAACGCGTTGGAAGCCCTATCCTTTAAATTGCAACGTAGAGTCTCGTCCATTGTAAAAGTTTTAGAGCTTAATGTTGAGGCTTCCTCTCTCAATTTAGTCAATGCAGTCCTCCATTTTAAGTTATCTGATGGTGAGATAACTCATACCCCACCACTCGACTTTTTAAGCGCGGATGAAAAAGAAGGAATATATTCAGCAGAAGGTAAGTTACGCGTTTCGTTGTATAAAATGTTGTTATTTACTCATACTGAAGAGGCTATCAAATCAGGGTGCCTTAATTTCCTTTACTCTTACCGCTATAAGGCTATTCATGAATACTTAATTGATGAATCCTCTTGGAAGCTAAAAAGGGAGGCCCTTCTTATAAACTCTGGGCTTTATGACTTTGATGATTTCAAGGCTATTATTAATAAGCTTAAAATACAACTTGATAACAAATATCACACTGTCAATACGCGATTTTTAAATGATGAAAATAATAAAATTACAATTGATAAAGATGGAAAAGTAAAAGTCTCTACACCTAAAATAGATAGTGATGAGAAAAAGTATGTTTCTTCTCTCCTCTCTCAGTCTGGATTTGTCCCTATTCTAAAAATTCTTGCAGATATTAACAATATTGCTCAATTTACACAGTCTTTTAAGCACCTTAGTATCAAACACAAGAAAATGAACCCAGCACCAAAAATGATTTTTGCAGGTATTATTGGCAAAGGTTGCAATATCGGAATTAGCCGAATCGCGAATATTTCTGTAGGGATTAGCGAGGATATTCTAAAGAACACGGTGAATTGGTTCTTTAGCTTGAAAAACATTCAGAATGCGAACACTAAAATCATCAGTTTTATTAATAAGCTGTTTCTCGCGAATGCTTTTCGCCATGATCTTAGCCAGTTACATACAGGCAGCGATGGACGTAAAGTTAACGTTGCCGTGAATTCTCTTCTCGCTAGTTATTCTTTTAAGTATTTTGGAAGAGAGAAAGGCGTTTCGATTTATACGTTTTTAGATGAAAGACAGCTTCTATTTCATTCAACTGTCATTAGCTCATCCGAAAGGGAAGCAGCTTATGTAATTGATGGCTTATTACAGAATGAGGTTATTAAAAGCACAATTCATTCAACAGACACGCATGGATTTACAGAAATAATATTTGCAGCGACTCACTTTATAGGTACAGCCTTTGCGCCGAGAATTAAAAGCATAGGAGATCAAAAGATTTACGCCTTCTCAGCCAGACAAACGTATGAAAAACGTGGATATAAAATACTCCCAAGCCGCATCATTAACTTAAAATTGATTGAAGAAAACTGGGAT
>JAIEOZ010000179.1 GCA_019750035.1 Alphaproteobacteria bacterium
AAAAATTGTTGCGGCAATAATAAAGGATGGGGAGTTTCTCTTAAGCTCTCTGGATGTAATGGGGAAGAAAAAGATCTGGCAGAACGCCAGAAAAAGAGGCTGTGTGTAGCTATTGGTACCTATTGCGCAACAAAAGTTGCAGGCATTTGCCTTCGCAAAAAGAAAGCCCATTGTTGTTTTCCCTCAAAGCTTTCACGAATCCTCCATGAGCAAGGACGGCCCCAGCTTAGACTCGGGTGGGGAAAACCTGACCATCCTCACTGTCAAGGATTTACCGTCGATCAGCTCTCCCGTCTTGATTTTGATAAACTTGATTTAAGTGAGATCTTTGCAGAAATCATCGCTAAGACTAAGCAGATTACCCAAACAACAGTGAATGTTGTGACCCGTAACTTATCTGATCGGGTTTCTCAAATGACCTCTGGGTTTAAAACTCCTGATTCTGCAAACAAACCTAAATCTGGAGATTTTTAATGAGATATCTCCTCATGGGTTTCGTCTTTTATTGGCCCTTTGCGATTCACGCAAGCTACTACGATCGCAAAGCAGAGGGGTGGCATTGGTACGAAAACACCCTAAGGGTGGACCCCCTGAGGGGGAACGACCTAAAACCAAATGAAGAAAAATCTCTTAAAAAGGAAAAAAAATCAGGATCCAAAGCTCCTGAACTTCCAAAACCTCAAAACGATCCCGTTGCCCATTTAGAGTCTTTTAAGAAAGCTGTTGAACGTCTAAAGGCCGTTGCTGTTTTGAATCCGACCTATACAAATGTTAAAGCCTATATGGCGATTCAAAAAGAGCTGATGGATCGATCAACCCGATTTGCGCAGAAATGGATGGAGGTTGTGTATAGAACGCCTCTGTTAGATTACACCCTTCAGCACCCCACCTCTCAAGCAGCCCGCCATGTATATTTAGATCAGCAAGGTAAAGAGGTTGAAGCACAAATTCGGGACTTAGCAAAAACCCATGGATTATTTTTCTTTTATTCCGGTCAGTGTGTTTACTGTCAGCAATTTGCTCCGATCGTAAAATCTTTTGCTGAGAAGTATCACTGGGAGGTTTTAGCCATTAGTTTGGATGGTAATATTCTTCCCGAGTTTCCTCAGTCGCAGAGAGACAATGGATCGGCTTCTGCCTTGGGAGTTCAGTCTGTTCCAGCTCTCCTTGCTGTTGAGCCCACAACAGGAAAAGTCATTCCCTTAAGCCATGGCATGAGCACTCACGATCAGATTGAAGATCGTGTTCGGGTATTGATCATGAAGGGAGGAAAGCTATGAAGAAAAAGAGACGTCTTTTGGGGAGGCATTGTGTTGTTCTCGTTTCTCTTGGTTTTGCTTTTCTCACAGTTCCTTTAAACAATCACATTCAAGCTGACGTCAATCATGATTTGACCCTGTTCTTTAATAAACTGGGGCATGCTTCCAATCTCAGTAGGCCTGGCGCTTACCAAGATCAAACAGCAGGATATTATACAGGAGGAAACCTTTTTGCTCGCAATCAAATTCATAGTTCACAGCTGATCACGATTCAACTCCCTGACTTTCGTGCAGGGTGTGGGGGAATTGATATGTTTATGGGGGCTATGTCCCATATTAGTTCAGCAAGGTTGATTGAAGCTTTAAAAGCCATTGGCTCTAATATGGGAAGTTATGCTCTTCTTCTTGCCATTGAAACCATGTCTCCTCAAGTCAAAAATATTATCACAGAACTCAATGATCTTGTGCAAAAGATCAATAATTCCAATATTAATTCCTGCGAGCTTGCAGCCACAGCTTTAGGGTCCGTCTGGCCCAAGTCTAATGAAAGTAAGCTTCATCTCTGTAAGATGATTGGGACAGAGAGAAAGTATGGAGGTTTTTCTGATTATGCTGCTGCACGGCAGGAATGTGGTGCAGGAGGGAAGCTCGCTCAAACCATTAATTTGGCTGAAAACGATCCTCGCTTTATGAGTATGCTAGGCACAGAATTTAATTTGGCTTGGAAAGCGATTCAAGAGAATGCCTTTCTTCGCGCCGATAGAAAACTGGCTGAGTTCTTTATGTCTCTTTCGGGAACGATCATCTCAAAAAGGGAAGCAAATGGAAATTACTCTATTCAGGTAAAGCCTTCTTTGGTTGATAGAGAGGCCCTTCTCGCGGCTTTCCTGCATGGAGGAAGAGTCACCATCTATCGATGTGCTAATCCCAAGGAGAACAAATGTCTGGATGTTCAAGAAGGTGAAATTGAAATTGCGGGCAAAGATTCTCTCATTGAGAGGGTTAAAGCCATTCTCGTAACCATTCAGAATAAAATCTATGAAGATACACCTCTAGAACCAGCAGAAATTGTCTTTTTAAATTCAACGCGACTCCCTTTCTACAAGATCATCAATGTCGCAACTTCTTACAGAAGAGGAGGATCTCCTGTCGATATCATTGATTATGCTGAGTTGGGAGCGATGGATATTCTCTTTCATTATCTTTCAGAAATTCTGGATGTGATTAATGAGAGCATTGATCATATTCGACTCTCGCAAGTGGATGATACGCAAATCCATCTTTTTCAGAAGTCTCTTCATGCCGCACGTCAACGGATCATTAATCGACGAATGGGAAGTTTTAAGCAAATTGAGCAAGTAATCAGCATTGTTCATAAGACGGAGCTCTTGGAGAAAAGTCTGATGAATAAGGTCAGCAGTCTTAGCGCTGAAGGGTTATAATCTATGAATTTTACCATTATCACCTATGGAGCCGGAGAAGTCCTCAGCACGACCTTTAACGCTATTGCGACCCTGATCAATTCAAAAACAGGAACTCTGTATCAGCCTCTGGTTCGCTGTGGGCTTATTGTAGGACTTGTGTGGGCTACAGCCAATATGGTGCAGGGAAATCATACAAAATTCTTGACCCATTGGATCATGCCTCTTTT
>JAIEOZ010000112.1 GCA_019750035.1 Alphaproteobacteria bacterium
GTTAATATCCCTCTTTATTCTCAAGGCATCCCTAACTCTCAAATCCGCCAAGCCTATCAAATTGTGGCTCAGCAGAAAGTTCAGTTGGTTGGTGCGCAACGACAGGTGCTTGCAGATGTAACATCGGCCTGGGATAATTTTATCGCCGCTCGAGAAAGCGTTAAAGGATTTATGGCGCAAGTCAAAGCTCAAGAACTCGCTGTTGAAGGAGCTGTGGAAGAGGTTAACGTCGGAACAAAATCGATTATAGATGTTCTCTTCCTCCAAGAGGACCTTATAGATGCCCAAGTTAATTTGGCTGACGCACAACAAAAGCTTATTGTCACAAGCTATCAAGTTTTTGTCGCCATGGGTCGATTGACGGCTCGTGATCTGCGACTCAATGTAAAATATTATGATCCTGATGCGTATTATAATGAATATAAGAATGCTTGGATTCAGTTTTGGCAAGGGAAAGACTTGCGCTATGTAAAAGATGGGGACCCGAAATGAAGACAGAAAAGCCTATCTCTGAACCGTCTATGGATGAGATTTTAGCCTCAATTCGCCAAATCATTGGAGGGGATTCTCATGAGGAAAAAAGTAATCCTCTTCCCTCGAAAGATTCTGATGACATTCTAGACCTAACGCACATTCTTCCTGAAGAGAGTCAAAAAAAGGAAAGCTATAGATTTCAAGGAGAAGCTTCCTCGCCATCCTCTTTCCCTTTGCCTCAAAAGAATGATGCGGCTCCTTTTTACCAAACGACTCCTGAAAAGCAGCAAAATGAGATACCTCCAATCTCTCCTTCCCCCTCTCTATCACGGCAAGGTTTTGAAGAAGCTTTTATTTCTCCAACAGTCCTCTCAGAAACTGTTCAAGCATTTTCTTCTCTTGATACATTCGCTCGCGAAAATCTAAAGTCTTCCGCTTTACAGCGTCATGAGGGAAGCGGTGGAGAAACTATCGAAAATATGGTTCGTCAAATTTTAAAACCTCTTTTAAAAGAATGGCTTGATACTCATTTGCCAACTCTTGTTAGAAGAGTTGTGACTGAACAAGTTGAAAAAATTGTGCAGCAGGCGACCACTAAACCAGCTGAAAAGCTTTCAGAAGTGTTACGCTCATCGGGTTGGCCTAAAGACTAATGTCAATTGGAGTCTCAATTATTCCTTTTTTCGGAAGGGGAATCATACTTTAACACCTTCGCATAAATTGAGTGATCAAAGCCAATGCTAGATAAAACCTTTTTACCTGCCCCTATTGAAGAAAAAGTTTACCCAGCTTGGGAAAATTCAGGTCTTATGGCAGCAGGGTCTCGACCTCAGGCTATCCCTTATACCATAATGATGCCTCCCCCTAATATAACAGGCAACCTTCATATGGGTCATGCGTTTACATTTACACTTCAAGATATTCTTGTTCGTTTTTATCGTATGCAGGGACGAGACGTGCTCTGGCAACCAGGCACCGATCATGCCAGCATTTCGACCCAGCTGGTTGTCGAACGTCAACTTGAACAAGAAAAGGTGTCTCGCCATACACTGGGCCGTGAGACGTTTATCGAAAGAGTTTGGGCGTGGAAAGCCGAGTCTGGAGGAATGATTACCCACCAACTTCGACGTTTAGGAGCCTCACCTGATTGGAGTCGAGAACGATTTACGCTTGATGAAGGACTGAGTGCTGCTGTTCGCCATGTTTTTGTGGAACTTTATCGCCAAGGGCTGATTTATCGGGCTAAACGGCTTATTAATTGGGATCCTAAGCTGCAAACAGCTATTTCAGATGTTGAAGTGGAAAGTATTCCTCTTGATGGTAAAATGTACTATTTTCGTTATCTTCTCGAAAATGGAGGTGGGGACTCCATAACAATTGCAACCAGTCGTCCAGAAACGGTTTTTGGTGACGTGGCGATAGCCGTTCATCCTGAAGATAAGCGTTATCAAAACTTGATTGGTAAATATGTTCATCATCCGCTTACACATCAACGAATTCCGATCATTGGGGATCTTCATGCGGATCCTGAAAAATTTACGGGCGCCGTTAAAATAACACCGGCTCACGATTTTAATGATCATGAAGTCGGACAACGTCACAATCTTCCTTTAATCAACATTCTTGATCACAATGCGTGTCTGAATGAAAATGTTCCCAAACCTTATCAAGGGCTTGATCGATTTAAGGCGCGACAAAAAGTCATTGAAGAGATGCAAGCTAAAGATTTTTTTGAGAAGGAAGAATCTTTAGTGATTCCCACCCCTCATGGTGAAAAATCAGGCGTTATCATTGAGCCTTGGCTTATGGATCAATGGTATGTTGATGCCGCGACTTTAGCTAATCCAGCCTTAAAAGCGGTTGAAATGGGAGAAACAAAGTTTGTTCCCCAATATTGGGAAAATACGTATTTTGAGTGGCTGCGCAATATCCAACCTTGGTGTATTTCTCGTCAATTGTGGTGGGGACATCGGATTCCTGTGTGGTATGGACCAGATGGCAAAGCCTTTGTAGCCTTAAATGAAGATGATGCCCTTCAAGAGGCGATCCGTCATTATAATAAAGATGTTACTTTAACCCAAGACGAAGATGTCCTTGATACTTGGTTTTCGTCGGCGCTATGGCCCTTTTCAACCTTGGGGTGGCCAAAGGAAACAGAAGACTTTAAACGCTATTATCCAACGGATACGTTGATAACAGGCCATGATATTATTTTCTTTTGGGTTGCCCGCATGATGATGATGGGTCTTCATTTTACGAAGAAGGTTCCCTTTGCCACAGTTTATATGAATGCCCTTGTGCGTGACGAAAAAGGGAAAAAAATGTCGAAAACCAAGGGAAACGTTGTTGATCCTTTGCTTCTTATCGATACTTATGGGGCGGACGCTTTAAGATTTACATTGGCTGCACTGGCTGTGCCGGGTCGGGATGTCAAATTTTCTCAATCTCACGTGGAAGGCTACCGTAATTTTGCGACAAAG
>JAIEOZ010000047.1 GCA_019750035.1 Alphaproteobacteria bacterium
GGATAAGGCCCAGGGAGTTTGATAAAAGCTTCAAGATCATGCAAATTCGCAATCTCTGTAGGAAGAGTCAGAGGCTTCGTTCGTGTTTGAGGAGAAAGAGAAACACCATCTCGAATACTGTGGGCTCCATAGGAGAGATTTTCGAGTTGTTCTGTCGTTTCTGCTTCCCCTAAAATTTTGGAAATCCAGCTTGTAATGGTGGGGTCCGTGTTTCGAAAAAAGATTTTCGTGTTGAATTGATCTAAAATGGATTGAGCTTGGTTTTGACCATAAGCGTGATAAAGCTGAGGAAAGTTTTGAATCCCCGCTAAGACACATCCGCCGTATTTACGGCTTTCTGCCATGGCTGTTTCAAGAGAAGGAAGCTTTTGAAGAGAAGAGAGCTCATCAATAATAAACCACAGTCTTCGTTCCGTATTAGGAGGAAGCGTCATTAAGGCATTAATGGCTGTATCTAGCCAAGCGCTGACAAGAGGAAGCAGTGTTTCTCGTTGATCAGGTTTTACAGATAAGAACAACCAGGAATCACTGGAAATGTGAGTCTTGCTGATCCATTTACGGATGGAAAAGCCTTCAGTTGTTGGTGTGAGATATTTAAATCCTTGGAGATGATTCGCAAGCGTTGCCCGAATGGACAACGTCATCTTTTCTCCTTCTGCATGAGTATAAGCAGCGGCATCGGTGTGTTGAAAGAAGGTACTAAAGTCATTCAGGTGACTTCTGACAAGCACATGGTAAAGTTTTTGGATATCGCAGTCTTTTCGTTTGGCACATTCTTTTAAGGCTGATGCTAATAAGACCTTTCCTGCATTTTCCCAGAATTTATCATGAGCTGTCGATCTTGGCACAATAGCAGCCGCTAAGGCATCATAATGGGTCTCTGTGAGACACTCTGCCCAAGGAGACCAAGCTTCAGATCGTTCATCAAAAGGATTTAAAAGAAGATCTTTGCCTTCTCGGTAATACTTAGCAACAAAGTCTCCCGTCATATCCACAACAATAGCCCGGTTGGACCACCCTCGCTCATGGCGATGACGAATTTGAGGAAGAAGGGTGTGAAAGCAATTTGTTTTTCCTGAGCTGGTTGTGCCTGTAATCAGGATATGAGAGGTTTCCTTATCACGAACAAAAGGGAGTTTGTCTAAGCAAAGATCTGAGTCAGCATTTGCCCTTTTGAGGATACCTTTCATTTGTTTTGCGGAAACAATATGGTTGCCCCGTTCAAGCTTTTTCTTAGATTTGACGTACCCTTGATAGATGAAGAACCCCATAAGAAGGAAGGATGAAAACAGAGCAGCCCATAAGCTTTTCCACATATTTTGATAGCAGAGGGTATCAATCTTCTCAATATGAGTCTGAATACGAGGATTTATAAGAATATCTTGTGATTTAACTTCGCGTGTAACACCATTTTCAAATTGAAAGGCTTGAGTCATCTTTGAAGGGTCGTTTTGACTCATATTGACTCTCCATTCAGCAGCGAGAGACTCTTTATAAAGATATCGTTGATAGGAGGTCGTTTCCTTAAAGAACAGAACTGTAAATACACCAATTCCCACACAAAAGGACAGGAAGCATGTGGCTACGCAGATTTGCTTGAACATATGAAAGGTGTGAAGAGTGAGCTGCCCTCCCCGTGTGTAAAAGTCTAGAATTATTTTTTTGAACTCCTTGTTGAATACCTATTTAGATGAAGATATACTGAAAGTAGAAGATAAGAGGACTTAAGCAATGATAATACAGATAATAGCACTCCAAGAGAGTCAGGAATCTCTTTCTCACGACCCCTTTCTAATAAGAAAATGTATTGTTCTCTCAGGCTTTGTGGCTGGGGTTTTAGGCGGTTTAGGAGGATGGAATCCTGTTCTTGGTGCAGCCCTTTATTTTTGCTGGGTGACCCTGTGGGATGGCCTAAGCCACTCTGTTCTGCGCCTAAAGGCTTCTTCTTTTGTAAATGCGGAAGAGCTCTTAAAATCTCAGAGGGTAACGGGCGAAGAGCTTGACCATTACTTTGATACACGGCGCTATATACGCTTTGCCAGCCTTTCAGTCGCAACGAGTGTCTTTGGGATCTCTTTTTTTCTATCTCCCTATGCTCTAGAAGCGTTTTGTGTGGCTTATGTGATGTGTACCCTATTAGGAATTCTTGTTGTTCGATGCGTTTCCAAGAGGCGACGTCCACGGTTAATCTATCGAGATAGGCGATATGACAACCCTCCTTGGCCCCTACCCAACCCGATGGCTTATATGGATTATCTCCGATGGTCGAAAGGAGAGGTTGCTCCCATGAGATGGTTAAGATAAAGCGTTTTCTCATTTAGAAGGTACCTTTTCTTTTCTCTGGAGGGCTTCCTTTTCAAAAAACTCTTGTTGTTCCATGAGCTTATCTTCTATAGACGCGAGTCTTTCTTTCAGATCCCGCTGAGAAGGGACATTGATCTTAAGATTTCCTCCTGCATTCTGTATTAAAGCTTGAGAAGGTATGTTGTGGATTCCTCTGCCCTCTGTACTTCCAGTCTGACCTATTTGTGTCTGAGAAAGGTAATTCTCGATAGTTCCGATCTCGGCGATTCCTGACTGGTGCTCTTTCTTTTGTAATGTTTCTACCTGCGATGACCCTGCTTGCCCCATGCTTTGAAATTCTTCCCTTTGAGAGGGTCCAGCTTGGAGAGCTCCCGCCTGTGCTGTTGCAGGCTCCGTTGTTCTGTGAAACGCTTGAGCCGCTTCACCTTGAACGACTGCTGCTGTTCCTTCACCCTGGCGAGTCTCGACTCTCGGCTGGCTTGTTTCTCTATGAGCGGATAATCTACTTTCACTTGCCCCACTCTCGGCTGTCCCAGTCTCAACTGTTCTCGTTTCGTCTGTGCCATTTTGTGATGTTTCAGCTTGAGTTGTTCCATGGTGAGACTCTACGTTTTGAAATCCTTCGTTTTGTAACAATTCTGATGAATGAGGG
>JAIEOZ010000309.1 GCA_019750035.1 Alphaproteobacteria bacterium
TCTTCCTGACGTTTCCGCAGTGAATGAAGATCCTCAACTTCTTGAGCAACACCTTTTAAAGGTTGACACATTTGCGTCTCCCCAACCCGTTATTTTAAAGGCTTCAGAAGAAACATGGGTTGAGGTAAAAGACAACGAAGGAAATATTATTTTGCGGCGTCTTTTTAAGCCGGGTGAGAGCCATGAATTTGAAATTCCAGAAAATCTTTTCTTAAAAACAGGAAATGTAAGAGGAATTAGTCTTATTTCTGGCGAAAGAACACACTCTTTTTTTAATAGTCCAGGAGGAGTCGTAAGGAGCCATATTTCCCTTGATCCTAAAAAATGGGTTGAAGAAAGCCCCGAGAGCCATTAACTAAAGAATAGATCACTCACAATTTTGCGAATACAATGACATTTTTACAACCTGTTCGAGGAACCCATGATTTGCTTCCTTTCGAGCATAAAAAGTACTTCTATATTATAACCACTGCTAAAAAATTAGCAGAAACATATGGGTATACTGAAATTGCAACTCCCATAATGGAATTTAAAGATGTCTTTAAACGGACGCTTGGCGATGAGTCTGACATTATTTCCAAAGAAATGTATGAAATTGCCGATCGAGGAGATGAAGGGATCGTTCTTCGTCCTGAAGGAACAGCAGGAGTTGCCAGGGCTGTGCTCTCAAATGGGCTGACCCAATCGATGCCCCAAAAGTTTTTTTATGCGGGCCCTATGTTTCGTTATGAGAGGCCACAAAAAGGGAGATTAAGGCAACTTCATCAAATTGGAATTGAGCTTTTTGGAGTCTCCAACTCTATTGGCGACGTTGAAATCATTGCTTTAGCTTTTGATACCTTAAAAGTTCTCAACTTAAGCCATCGAGGCACTTTAGAAATCAACACCCTGGGAGATGAGGAAAGTCGAAAGCATTATCGCAACCAATTAGTAACTTATTTAAGGGATCATCACTTAGCCCTTTCGCCTGAAAGTCAACACCGTCTTGAACGAAACCCCTTGAGAATTTTGGATTCAAAGGATGAGGGAGATAAAAAAATTCTCAAAGCAGCGCCCCTTTTGAACGATAGTCTTAATTCCTTATCTCAAGATATGTTTATGAACGTCAGAGAAGGGCTTGAAACCTTACACATTCCTTACAAACTCAATCCTCATCTGGTACGAGGTCTAGATTACTACTGCCATGTCGCTTTTGAGTTCACAACAAAAGAACTCGGATCTCAAGGAGCGGTCTTAGCTGGTGGGCGTTACGATGGTCTTATTTCTACCATAGGAGGACCCGCTATCCCAGGAGTGGGTTGGGCGGGGGGTATTGATCGAATGGCCATGATGCTTTCTGATGAAGCTCCTCCTCTCCCTCATCGACCTCTGGCTATTGCTTTGATGGATGAAGCGTATGACATAAAAGGACTAGAATTAGCACAATGTTTACGCAAAGAAGGCTATGTTGTTCAAATGACATATGGTGGGAACCTCGGAAAACGCCTTAAAAAGGCGACTCAAATGAAGGCCCAGTATGTCCTCATTTTAGGAGAAGAAGAAATCTCATCGCATACCGTGGTTCTTAAGAATTTAGATACAGGTGAACAGGAGCGTCTTTCTGTGGACCAAGTCAGCGTTGCACTGAACGAAAAGGGAATATCGTGAGTTTTGAAAATAAATTATCTCAAGTGCTTGTTCATTTTGACGAACTTCGCGAAAAACTTTCCTCCTCAATGGAAGATCCTCTAGAATTTGCTAAACTTTCAAAAGAATATTCTGATCTTATCCCCCTTGCTGAAAAAATTACAGAATGGCAGTCTTGCTCCGACGAACAAAAGAGTCTGGAAGACCTTTTAGTCGATTCTTTGATAGATAAAGATATGAAGGATCTAGCCCAAGAAGACTTGCAGCGTGTTCAAGGGCGGATCTCCACTCTTTTGCATGAGGTCCAAGTTCTTTTGCTTCCTAAAGATGTTGATGACGATCGCAATGCCATCATCGAAATTCGTGCGGGCACAGGAGGGGAAGAAGCGGCTCTTTTTGCCGCGACTCTTTTGCGCATGTATCAAAGATATGCTGAACTTCAAGGGTGGCGATTTGAGCTCATGCATGAAAATGACACAGGATTAGGTGGCATTAAGGAGGCGTCAGCTTCTATTTCTGGAAAAGGTGTTTTCGCAAAACTCAAATTTGAATCGGGTGTACACCGTGTTCAACGCGTTCCTGAAACAGAAGCGGGTGGACGTATTCATACATCAGCCGCAACCGTTGCTGTTTTGCCTGAGGCTGAAGAGGTGGATATTCACATTGAAGAGAAAGACTTGCGTATTGATGTTTTTCGCTCCAGTGGGCCAGGAGGTCAGTCTGTCAATACGACAGATAGTGCTGTTCGTATTACTCACCTACCCACAGGCGTTGTTGTGCAACAACAGGATGAAAAATCTCAGCACAAAAATAAGGCAAAAGCTTTGAAAATTCTTCGTGCTCGGCTTTATGAGCATCAGCGTGCCCAAAAGGCATCTGAACGAGCGGCAAACCGTAAAAGTCAAGTGGGAAGCGGAGATCGATCGGAACGCATTCGTACCTATAACTTTCCGCAAGGTCGTGTCACAGACCATCGAATCAATCTTACTCTTTATAAACTTGATCGTATTATCGATGGCAGCGCCCTTGATGAAATGATTCAAGCTTTAATTTCTGAAGACCAGGCCAGCCGTCTTGCTGATTTAGGAGAATAGATATCATTTTCCAAGGGGATAAATGACAGAGACGAATAAAGAAAGAAGAAAGACGATGAATAACATGGGGTCCATGTTTTTTAAGTCAGATCCAGCGCTTACGGCTTTTTTAGATCATGTTGAAAGAACCAAAGGTTATTTTGCCGATATTGGGACAGCCTATGGTCATTCGACCTTAGAGGCTCTTAAACGCGGTGGCCATGTTATGGCGAATGATCTTGATCAGCGTCATTTGGACGAACTTTTGCACCTGTG
>JAIEOZ010000086.1 GCA_019750035.1 Alphaproteobacteria bacterium
AGAGATTTTATTAAATTTACTGGCTTGAATTCCGCACGCTTTTTAAAAAGCTGCACAACATGATACGGTTTTTGTTCTCCGTTTGGAGCAGAGATACTTTTTTGGTCTTGTAGAATCCATTGGTTCTTTGCTTGCGCTTCCTGTTCAGTTATTGCAAAGCTTATGTTTTCATCTCCTGCAAGGCATGGTCTCAAGAAACGTCGTCCTATATCTGCAAAATGGGCGTGTTGCTCCCAATCTGTGATCGTAGCGAGGGGAATAAGAGAAGAGTCCACCATGAATAAAGAATATGTATCAGGAAAAGAGGAATGAAAGGGAAGCTGACAAAGGTCTAAACATGGATAAGCTTTAATTGGTTCTGGTTGTGAGTTTTGTTCAGACTTAACAGCTTGGGTTTGAGAAGGTACAGAAGGAGAAGAAGAGGTAATCTTATTATATTCCTCATGGTATTCTTTCTTAAAGTTTTCAATAATTTTATTAAAAGAAGATTTTGAGAGGGTTGGATCGTTCGCTATAAATTTATCAAGAGTCCCATTTGCAACTCCTACTTTTTTAGCAGTATTTGTTTTTTGTTTAGGTTGTGCAGCTTGGGTGCGCAGAGAAGTTCTTATTTCTTCAATAACCTCAGGACTCTCTCCTCCTCCAAATGCAGCAAAAGAAAGGCAAGAAAAAAGACAAAAAATGAGGAAAAGGAGAGGTAGTCTGAATCGAGAGAAAGGGATTGAACTCATGTTTAATCGACGGATGGTGTTTATTTTTCTTATCATATACTCTCTAGAGAATTAATATATTAATTAAGGCATACTTAAAAAATAAGCCTCAAATTCTAATGTAATTTTTTTCTTGTAGAAGCACAATATAATTTAAGCCGATTATTTAATGCAGGGAAGCAAAGAAAGTTTATAGGCTTCATCTTTCTCACATCACTCCAACTTATCTCTCGTCCATATCAAACTGACAATCCTTGAGATTTGTAAATATATCCTTCAACCATAAAAGATTTAATAGAAAAAATCGTTAACTCTTCTTATTTATAGAAAAATAGATATTTTAGTAATTTTTAATAAATTCTTGTTGAAATATAATAATAACAAGAAAATTTATAATACAAAAGAGAAAGATCATGAAAGTTACATTAACTGCATTATCTTTAATGCTTATTTTGGGAAGTCTGTCAGGAGCGGCGGCAATCTTCACGACGATCCCGTGAGCGTCCGGTGAGCAAGTCTCTGAACAATTAGAGGTCATTCCCGCTAAAATTTACGTCATTCAACATATTCGTCATAAACATGCATGCCGTAAGTGCCAGGATAAAGTTGTCATTGCTAGAATGCCAGATCAGCCTATTGACAAGGGGAAAGCCGGACTAGGAATCCTCGCTGAAGTTTTGGTGAGTAAGTATCAAGACCATCTTCCCTTTATATAGACAGTCACAAAGATTTGCATGCTTTGGCATTTCTCTCTCGCGATCCACATTATGTGATTGGGTGATGCAATGCGCTAATTTATTATCTCCTCTCGTTGAAGCAATCAAAGAAAGAGCTTTAATACCCTCCAAACATCTTTTTAGTGATGATACTCCCATACGAACTTTAAATTTTGACGAGAAGGGTGCAAAAACAGGATGTTTTTGGATCTATACAAGCAAAGGAAACGAAAAACTTCCTGCTTGTACAGTCTATCGTTTTACAGAAACGTGCCAAGCGGAAGGTTTTTCATCAATTATTTTTTCCTTCTTTGCTTCTTTAATCATCCTCTGTCACGTTCTCCTCTTCTGAGCTTTCGCTTAAAGAAGGTTGTATTTGAGGTGATTGAGAAGATGATAGCGCCCCCCATCGCTTAAGAATTTCACAAATATCACCTCGCCCATTTCTCACAGCATAATCTAAGGCAGCCATCCCAATCGTAAGATCCTTATCGTTAGGATTAGCTCCTCTTGATAATAAGAGTTCTACGGTACTCGCATCTCCTCCTCTAGATGTATTAAGGTGTACGAGCAAGGGAGTTCGTCCATCCCTATCTCTTACAGAAAGACTTGCTTTATTATCTAATAATATGTTTACAAAGTCATTTTTTCCTTGCTGAGCTGCGTGATGAAGTGCTGACCACCCATAATTATCTACAAGGGTTACATCCGCTCCTCTACTTAGCAAAAAAAGGAGAAGATTCGTATTTCGGCTATATTGCGCTGTCACAATAAGGGATGATTGACCATCCACAAGCTGACGTTGATTTACATTAGTCCCTGCGTTTACCAAAAAATTTACAACTTTAAAGACATCGTCTTGATTATCTCTTGTAGATTCTTCTATAGCGATCACCACAGGTAGGCGACCATCTGCATCAAAAAGGTTGGGGCAGCGTCCCTTTACAGGATCTACTTTTGCTTCTTGAAACCAAAGAGGGCTTAAATTCCTATGTAATTTATCTGCCTTATCTCCTCGATACCGGGCACATATAGCCTGAAGATGCATGACACAATCGTCTTGCTCTGCTCGCCGCGCATAATCCTCTGGAGTTAAGCCATCAATGTCTTTAGCATCAGGATCACCTCCCCCCTCAACTAATTTAAGGATGATGTCTATCCTTCCATCTTGAGCTGCTGCATGAATAGGAGAGAATCTTTTCCAATTGCATAGATTAGGATCAGCTCCGTGTTCCAAAGCAAAGTCTATAAGATCAATATCTCCTTGGTCTACTAAGTAAGCTAAAAGAGAATCTCTCTTTTCATTTAAAAGGTTTATATTGCCTCCAGCAGCAACAAAACTTTCTAATTCTTCACAAGAAATTTTGTGAGCTTGTAATTTATTCCATAATTTTTGTGTGGATTCAGACATAGGAGTACTAGAACCTGTCCGGGAAGTAGATTCTAAGATTGATTGAAGTAAGTTAAGGCGGATATGAAGAAGTGTTCCTAACCCCCTTATATCTTCTCTCCATAAATCATGAATAGAATAATTACGTCGATCCTTCATACCCTCAAAAATGCTTTCAAATTGCTCCCTGTTTTCAGTAGCCAGATTATAGTA
>JAIEOZ010000277.1 GCA_019750035.1 Alphaproteobacteria bacterium
ATAGATTTTATGATTTCTCACCTCTTATTTCAAGAAATTCAATGCACTATAAATTCCTTATATCGAGCTGAGGTTAGATATCTCTTTATAATTTTTTAACAAAAAAATATTAATCTTTAATGGTAAAAAACAAAGTAGGAAGACGCCATGAAAAAAATTATAATATTATCTGCAATCTCAACTTGTATTCTAAACATAACGGGAGTCTCAGCAATGGATTTCAAAATTGGGGCTCCTAACGGAGTACGAGCCTGTCTAACAGAATACAGAGAATGCACGGCAAAATGCCCTGTAGGAGCTGCAAACTATGAATCATGTATAAAGGATTGTATTACGGAAAATAATAAATGTAAAGAGGAAGGCGGCCATCCAAATGCCTAAGAGCTACTAAGGCGATTGTTTAGTCGTCCGTTAAAAACTCTTTTTTCAGAACTGTGTTTAGAATCCGCACTTTTATTTTCTCCCTCTGTGTCATTCCCGCGCAGGGGGGATCCAGCAATCGTTTGAAATTTAAGAACATTTTTTATAAGTATTTCATAGGAAATAATATTTTTCCCACTGTATCATCCCCGGGTTAGAAGCGGTTGATTTTCAACGAAAATCATAGCGCATCTGTCCCGGGGATACATAATTGAGAAGCTGTTTTCCGGTAAAAATTTTCCAATGATTTCATTGTTCAGTTTCTTATATGGATCCTCTGGCTAAAAAAAACGGTTCTGCTCCAAATGTGGAGGGAACCTAAACTTTCTTTCCCTTCGTAGCCGTTTGATAAAACCAGAAGAGAACCCCAATCGTAACCAAAAGACCTAAAACATCTGTTGATCCTTCAATAGCTTGGGGCACAATTCTAAACACGCTGGTACTCTGATACATCACAAAAGGAATAGCTAACAAAATCCCAACAAGCGCTTCTCCCGCAATTAGGCCAGAAGCAAAAAGAAGACCCTGTCGTTCAGCTAAAGCTCTTTCAGCTGCATCTGCTTTTCTCTTTATCAGAGCCCTTTGAGAAAAATAGGCAAGGAGCCCACCGAAAAGAAGCGGTGTTGTGACATCCAACGGCATATAAATTCCAACAGCAACAGATAAAATGGACAACTGCCAGTTAACCCCTGTTTTTTTTAAGACTTTGTCTATAATGACCACAACGACACCAAGCCCTATCCCAATGCTCACCATACTCCAATCCATAGATTGGGTAAATATCGCCTGGGAAAGAGCCGCCATAAGCGCTGCCTTGGGCGCACTCAAAGCCTGAGCAGGATCCATTCCTTCACGAGGCAAAACATCGCCAATTCCATAGCCCTCAAATAAAATTTGAAAGATAGGAGCAAGAATAACAGCTGAGGCCAAAACACCCACGATCAACATCACTTGCTGTTTCCATGGGGTAGCTCCTACAATTTGTCCTGATTTAAGGTCTTGAAGATTATCCCCAGCAATAGCTGTGGCACAACCAATTAAAGTCGCAATAAGAATCGTAATACCAGCTGCACTTAATGCAGCTTCAGCATTGGCGGAAAAATTTATTTGAGAACTTAAGAGTAATAAAAGAGCAAAAGAAACAACCAACGTTGTCATTATCAAAACCCCGGAAATAGGATTAGTTGTCGTGCCTAATAAGCCGCACATGTAAGAGGAAATAACCCCTCCCAACGCACTAAGGATGAACGCAAGAAGCGTAACGATCAACGTCACGCCAATCAGCATACCCGTGGATAGCTGGATACCGCTTGTCGCAAATATGCTATCAAACACTAAGTACATAGGGACGATCAAAAGAACTGACCCAAAGGCAACATACGTGATAGGAATATCAAAATCTGTACGGAGAATACTCGCTCTTCCTTCAGTTTTAACTTTACGGACAGCACCTAACGAAGACGTAATCGCGTAACGTATAGGCTTTATAAGTTCAATCGTTGTCCATAAACCACCAAACACCATCATTCCCACACCAATGACGCGAATTTTTGTATTCCATATACTCACTCCCGCAGCATACGCATCAGGAACATCCATCGGAAGACCATAGAAAACTCCATAAAGGGGAACCGCAACATACCAGGCAAAAATAGCGCCTACAAATATGGACGCTGTAACTTGAAGACCAACAACATATCCTGCTCCCATCAGCGCAAAAGAAAATCCAGAAGTGACCCCTACGACTGTATGACCAACACGGCCCCACATATGTATGCTATCAGCAAGAATTTGGAATCCGCTTTGACAAAATTTAATCAACGCTGCAGCAAGTCCTGCATAAAGGATTCCCCTAGCAGCAGTACTTTCATCTCCTGCTTTTAAAACCTCAGCTGTGGCCACTCCTTCTGGAAATTTAAGCTCACTTTCCACCATCATCGCTCGCCTCAAAGGCACAGATAATAAAACGCCTAGAAGACCTCCAACAACGGCAAGGCAAGTCATAATGGGATAAGAAAAAGAACTCCAATATCCAATCATAATAAGCGCAGGTATAATAAGAGCCAGAGCACATGCAAGAACTTCTCCTGCTGAAGCTGCTGTTTGAACGATGTTGTTTTCAAGAATATTTGAGTTTTGAAACATTTTTAAAACTGCCATCGAAATGATGGCAGCAGGAATACAAGCCGAAACACTTATTCCTACCTTTAAAACAAGATACGCATTCGCCGCTGCCATCAGCATGGAAAGAAGAACACCTAAGATAAAGGCCTTAAGGGTAATTTCCGGCAGACGGACTGAAGCTGGTATATAAGGCATATTGCCCTTCGAAGATTTCTGTCTCATTACATCTCCTAAATTTGACCATAAAAAAGATAAAAACCTAATCAAAAAACATTTACATAATGCAAGAAGCTATGCAAGAAAAAGATGCTTAAGCTCAAAAGTTACTTTTGAAGATTCCCCCGCGCATCTAATGCACCTTGAAGAATATAAGAAGCCGCTACTTTATCAACAACTTGAGACCTTTTTGCTCTTGAAAGATCTGCTTCAAGAAGCGTTCGCGTAACAGCAAGAGTTGAAAGACGTTCATCCCATAAACAAATGGGAAGATCTTGCAAGGTTA
>JAIEOZ010000122.1 GCA_019750035.1 Alphaproteobacteria bacterium
TCGAAAGGTGTGATTATTATCCTAAAACACTTCCTTTGGATAAAGATTCCTTCAATTTGAGCTACGCAGTGGCCTCAAAGCCCTTTTAATCGTTTTTAGGAAAGGGAGTCGTTTTCCAATGGGAAAATAAAGGAAAACGACTCAAGTCTTTTGTTAAATTAAAGATACAGTCCTATTTACTCTTCATCACTGTCTGTTAAGGGAGGGGAAACATCTTCTTCCTCACTCTCAGAGTCACTGCTAGAACTTACTGGAGTTGCTGCTGGCTTCGGTGGAGTTGACTTTGCAGAAGACCTTAATTGGAGAGGAGAAGAAGCTTCCTCTTCTTCAGCGTCTTCCTCATGATCTGAACCACTATCGGAGCTACTTTCTGAGGCTTCTGGTGTTACAGTTATAATTGGGTTAGAGGAAGGAAGTGATAATGAGGAAGAAGAAAGTCTTTCTTCATCACGAGACTTAGACAGGGAAAGAGAATAATTTTCATTTGAACCCACATAAAAGAGCATCAACTCACATCTACCAGAATAGGTTGTTTGTTCGAAGTTTTTCTCAATTGTTCGTAAATTTCTTAAGCTATCGTCAAAAACTAATAAATGTGTGATATCTGCATTTGGGTATTTCACTTCAAAGGCAGAGGCTTTCTGCGTAAAGAGGGCGTCTTCGTTTTGACTGGGGAGTCTCGCACTTACTAAATGTCCATTACTGTGTGTTTCAACCTCCACCACCTCCTGATCTTCAAGCACAATTGTTTCTAAAGGAGCTTTGTAAGTAGATTCAACCTTAAGCAGCTTAGCAATTCCTAATTTGACTACCTCGTCTTGAACAGCCTGAAAAGGAAACCAACCAGAAGAGATAACAAACGGGATGTCTTGTTCATTAAGACGCTTAAGAAATTCTTTGCTGCCTTTTTTTAGGTTAAGAGGGGGTGTATGTGAAGTTTGTTCTACTGTCACTCCGTGAAAATCAATAACACACCCAGGCTTACTTCCTGCAGGGAGAGATGTTATATGTTTTCGTGCCTCTTCAAGGGAATCCATCTGAATGATGGGGCGACCTGCCTTAAGAGATGTGAA
This sequence comes from Alphaproteobacteria bacterium, assembly GCA_019750035.1. GTDB lineage: Bacteria > Pseudomonadota > Alphaproteobacteria > UBA9655 > UBA9655 > UBA9655. The sequence continues at coordinate 1,074 of JAIEOZ010000122.1, forward strand.
AGGAACGAGTAAAGCACAAAAAAACAATGTGAGAGTGAACATTTTAGAAAAAAACATGATGGACTCCTTGAATTCAATTAAGTTATCAAATCCATCTTATAGGTTTATCTTTTTTTTTAACAAGTGGTGATATTCATTTCTTGCCAAAATTTTTTTGGGGTGGTTTTTTCTTTATCTAATGGTCTTTGACGACGCGCCCTAAGGTTAGGGCGTGAACTTCGTGAGCGCCTGCTTTCAATAAAACTTTAGCGCAAGCATTAAGAGTTGCGCCCGTCGTAAACACATCATCAACAAGCAAAACAGTCTTTCCAGAAAGTTGACTTTTTTTGGCTTCAGGGATCTTAAAAGCATGGCCAACATTTTTGATTCTTTCTGTCTTCGAGAGGGATCCTTGGGAGGGAGTCCGACGCTTTCTAATGAGAAGGGAGGGAGAATAAACCCACTCTTTGAGTGTGGCAATTCTTTGGGCTAAAAGAGCTGACTGGTTATAGGTTCTCATAAAAAGCCGCGTCCAGTGCAAAGGAACGGGAAGACAAAGTGGATTTTGAAGATCAATAACAGAACGAACCATCCAGGATGCAAAAAGAGGGGCTGAATGAAGACTATCTGTATGTTTGAATTTTAAAATCAGGTCTTTGCTTTCTGCAGTGTAAACAAAAACAGCGCGCGCTGTTTTATAAAAAGGTTTTTCTTGACTGCAACTACCACAAAGAGCTCCTTCTTCAATTTCAAAGTCGAAGGGGAGACCACAGCAGAAACAATAAGGTTTTGTAATAAAAGAAATAAGAGGCCAGCAAGAGGCACAAAGGCCTTCCTTGTTTTCTATAATAGACCCACATTTACTGCATCTGAGGGGAATCAAAAGATCCACAAAGCGCTTAAAGAGTGAAGGGTAGCTCTGCATAGCGAAAAGCGGCCTCTAAGGTGTTGCGTAAAAGACAAGCAACCGTCATGGGTCCGACTCCTCCTGGAACAGGCGTAATCGCCCCGGCCCTTTTTTCAGTGGAGAGAAAATCCACATCTCCCACAATTTCACCAGAGGGCAGTCGATTGATACCGACATCAATCACTGTTGCTCCTTTCTGGATCCAATCTCCTTGAATAAAGCGTGGATTGCCAATAGCCACAATAAGAATGTCCGCTGTTTCACAGAGAAAGGGTAAATTTTGAGTTTTTGAGTGAGCCATCCATACCGTACATTCTTGTTGAAGCATGAGGACAGCCATTGGACGTCCGACAAGGATAGAGCATCCTACAATGCCGACATTAAGCCCTTCAAGATGGGAATGAATTGTTTGGATAAGAGTGAGGCAACCCAAAGGCGTACAGGCAACGAACCCCCCGTGTAAGCCTTGAAAAAGTTTTCCTGCATTTAAAGGATGTAACCCGTCCACATCTTTTGAGGGGTTAATAAGAGAGAGAAAATGAAACTTATCCAAGTGAGAAGGAAGGGGAAGTTGAAGAATAATTCCATGGATGTGAGCATCATGATTGAGCTCATCAATTTTAGCTTCTAAGACTTCTGCAGAAACCCAAGAAGGGAACACATGCTCTTCGAAATGGTATCCAAGCTCTTTCGCTTGAGCTCCCTTTAAATGGACATAAAGTTGACTTGCAGGATCTTCTCCTACCCTTAAAGCTGTCAAGCCTGGCCTAATGCCAGTTGCGTTTTCAAGATACTGGGTTAGGGTAAATAACTTTTTTTTTAGGTCGCCCGCAAGCTTACGGCCATCAATGATTTTAGACACTGCTCTACCGTTACGTTTTCAACATAATTTGTCTAATGACATTTTGTAAAAACCATAAAAAAAGAATCAGAACGACGGGTGAAAAATCAAAATTTCCCATGGTAGGGAGGAAACGACGAATTTTTCTCAACACGGGTTCAGTTGTTTGGTAGAGAAAGTTTAAAATCATGATAACGAAGTTGTTATTGGAATTGATGATATTAAAATTAACAAGCCAACTCACAAGGAC
>JAIEOZ010000088.1 GCA_019750035.1 Alphaproteobacteria bacterium
TCTACAAGGCTTGGGAAAGTAATAAGAAGCTGGGGGTGGCAAGCTCCTTCTAACTCCATAGAACAAACCACAAAATAGGAAATTTAAAAAGCATGGGATTGTAGCCAAGATGTCTAAACGTTTTAGAAAACTGAGAGAGTTAACATTATACCTCATTCTTAAATTCGTCAGCCGCCTTTATTTTCTATGTCTACACCTTAAAAGGACTTCACCCCACTGAAGAACAAACAAAGCTCTTCCTTCTACGGGTCTTGTGGAAGAACCCCCAAAAATGTTAGTTTCGAGTTAACCGTCTAAAATTTTTTCAGAAATAAAAATATTACGAAATAGTGTTTCGTTGAAAAACTTATATAAGTAATTATTTTTTAGAACAATTTAGTAAGCTTAAAATAATTTTTTGAACTCAGATTTATTGAACCGTTTTATCTCACCAAAAATAAGCGTACAATGCCTACTTGCGATAGCTGAAAGATCAGTTCATCTAAACCCTCGTTTTTTTGAACCTAGACTAGTAAACCTAAGCGTCTTAACTCAGAATTAACATTTTTGGGGGTTCTTCCACAAAACCCGTTCTACGAGCTAAATACGGACCCGGTCGCACCTCTGAAATCCAAAAAGAGGTTCTGAAGACTAGCAACGAGAAAACACCTTTAATGAAAAGACAGATGGCCTCTCTCAGAAAATTTAGGGAGAGCCATTTTTATAAAATCTACTCAATGTGTGCTAATACTTTTATCTGCGTTTAAAAATTCACTCATTATAGCCTCTGTATTTTGAGGACTTTCCTCTGGCTGATGACTCTTAAAAGCTTCTAGTTTTGCAAGTTGTCTTAAATCTCTCTGATATTTTTTAGTAACCTCTTCGAGAAGCATATAGACTGCTACTTTAGCTATATCATCAATACCTTCTTCGTAAATTTCCTTGCAAACTTGAGCAAAACAAGTAAGCTTAGGATCGCGAATGTTACTTTTAATCTCTCCATAAAAGTCCTGAAAGCTGCTAGGCTTTGTATACTTTGCATCTACATCTTCTAGACTAGATAAGAAACCAAAGCTCTGTTTAATTGTACTTTTTGAAGAGGGGATATTGGACCATATTTTAGAATGATAGGCACCAGCTTCTAAATCTAATAGCTTATGATTCTTACCGCCATAAGCAACAGTGGTTAATTGCGCTGTCATGAGGATAACTCCTCCTAATTTTTTAAGCATTTTCAAATCCTTTCTGATATTTTTTCAAGGCATAAGGCATACCTAAACCATAAATTTCAAGACCATGCACACACATTCCAGTTTCAGAATCTAAAAAATTTTCTAAAAAGTTATTATAAAAGCTACTGAATTCCCCGCCTTTACTCTTTGTCTTTTTATTATATGACTCAAAAACATTTTTTCCAGAATACATTATAACGTAGCTAGTATCTTCCTCTTCCAAAAAACCTAAATTTTCTTGAATTAGTTTAATGGAAATGAACTCAGGAAATCATTCAATTGCTGGTATCCAAAAATGGATCAGGATCGATCATGCCTCTTTTCTAGCTTTAGCGCATGGTCCCCAAGTTGAAGAAGGCCTCCTCATAGGCTAACGTATCACCCACCATTTCCTTTTAAGCTCTTATTTTTCTTCTTGAAGTACAAAAAATTACCTAAATTGTAAGATTTTAATAGCATTTGTATCTGTTGGAAATGTTTGTCGGTCATCAGCGGGATGAAAATACCTAATACAAAAATTATCACGGGGGACTTTAAAGTTCTCAACATCTTCGGCTGTTATACTCGTATTTTTAATATCTAAAGAGATTTCAGAAGCGGGCATATTGTATCTACAACTAATCTGCTGAAAATCTCTTATACTTCCTAAATATTGACTCTCAAGGATAGCTTTAAGGGACTTGACTGTGATGTCCTTATTTCCACTTAGATCAATGTTTACAATCCGTGGAAAACTTTCATTGCTACATAACCTCGCAATCAAATCATCATTAATATTTTGATTTCTGAAGCTTAATTTTCGTAGATTACTAAGAGTTTTTGAATTAAGGAGATCATTTTGCATCTCCTCGTTTAGTTGACCATCTGTATCTGGACCTAGGTACATTACCCTTCTTAAGTTAATCCCTTGAAATTTTTCATCTCCCCATGCGCTAGAAAAGGTTTTATCTACGGAATAATAGTTTAAATGCCTGTTGAAAACTTCTTCTCCAAAAAGTTCCTTCACTTTTAACTTTGTGTCGACGGCTTCCATTAACTCCTTCGGTACAAAAATTATTTTAGGGTTACTCGTATCCATTTGTATTTCTGCAACTTGTGTACCAGATATATCTAAGCACTTAAAATCCGGATCTCTTAGGAGCTTAGTAAGAACTGGAAGAGCCTCTCTGTCGATGCCTGTACTCGAAACATTTAAAGTTTTTATTTTTATCTTTTCTTTTTTCAACATACGATATATTCGTATGATATCATCTGATATTAAAGATTCGTCTTTCGATACATCAAGCTCAACGAAGCGTTTTTCTGCTATTTCTTCTAAGTTTTCTCTTATTTCATCGAGAAATTCTTTTGCTTTAAATATTTTCGTAGGATATTTTTTATCGGTTTCAATAATAAACTCTGTATTTTCTTTAGTTATTCTCGTTGCTAAAGCTCCATCCTGAAGTAAGGATGTCATAAGAATCGTTGTATATAAAAATATGCCAGATTTATCCATTTTATTTCTCTTATATATTAATCTAGTCTATACTGAATGGGAATTCTTTGAAAGTTAGATTTAATTTTAAGAACCTAATCGAAAGACAAATCAATTTTCGAGGATTGTATAAAGATTTTCTTTAACTTTTATCCAATCTACTCTCTTTTTCTTTTTGTGTTGATGAGCTGCTAATTTTTGGTACACAGCGAAGTATTTCTTCTATTAAGGTCTTTTTTTTGCATGGTTTTGTAAGATAACCATTCATTCCTACAGCCAAAAATCGCTCACGATCTGTCACCATAGCATGAGCCGTGATTCCAATAATAGGTATATCCGGATCTTTTGTCCTTATGATTCGCGTTGCTTG
>JAIEOZ010000152.1 GCA_019750035.1 Alphaproteobacteria bacterium
TCATTGCGAGCGAAGCAAAGCCATCCAGAATGATACTTGCTCTTAATTATTTTTTGTAAATGGTATCACATTTTCTTCGCAGAATTTAATATCTCATCTGGAAACGTAATGTTAAGTTTTTCAGCACTTTTTAGGTTAATATAGACATTAACGTCTTGAGCGGTGGCCACGGGAATATCTCCAGCTTTTTCTCCTTTTAAGACGCGGGCAACGATTTCTCCAGCGGCATATCCTGTGTCAAAGTGAGTATATCCCGAAGAGGCAAGAGCGCCTTGAGTCACCGAGTCGCTATCACTTGAAAGGACGGGAATTTTATGTTGAAAAGCAATTTTTAAAACGGCATCCATTGCAGAGAGAACCGTATTATCCAAAGGAACAAAAATGGCGTCTACTTTATTTCCAGCAAGCTGCTGGACGGCTGCGGGAACATCCGATGTCTTAAAGGCAGTGGCTTCTACCAAGGTGACGTCTAGGTCCTTAGCGATTTTTTTGGCTTCTACAAGTGGCGTTGTTGAGCTGCTATCACCAGGGTTGTAGATAACACCCAAAGTTTTGAGGTTAGGTAAGATAGTTTTGAAAGTTTCAAGCTGTTGTTTGATGGGGGCAGCATCTGTGGCTCCCGTAATATATCCTCCGGGGTGGGTAAGGTCGCGCACAACGCCAGAAGCAATGGGATCGGTGACTGCAGCAAAAACAAGAGGAATACCATAGGTTGCATCAGCTTTTACCATCGTTTGTGTTGAAGGCGTTGTAATGGAGATCAGGACATTCGGGTTTAAGGCCACAAATTTTTTGGCAATTTGAGCAGCTGTCACAGAACTTCCTTGCGCATTCTCATAAACAATATTAAGGGTTTTTTCTTTCTCATATCCGTTATCTTTTAAAGCGGCTAAAACACCTTCACGAACGGCATCTGCTGCAGGGTGATCAATAATCTGAGTGAGGGCGATCGTTGGGAGAGGGAGAGGGGGAGGAGTTGTGGCAAATATAGGGGATGAAATGAATGCGGTTAAAAAAGCGACACTTACGATTTTGAAGGCTGATTTGATGTACATTTTGAAAAGTCCTTGTTTATAAAATAATACAGTTTGTTTCGTTCAAATACAGTTTTCGTAAGTCGAAGTCGAAGTAAACTAAGCATAGCAGTTCTCCTCTTGAAAAAAGGTTAATCCCTTTAAAAATGGGATTCGGCTAGGTAAACACTAGGACCGCCAAGCTGTCAACAAAAAGGTTGGTAAGAAATTGAATAACCAATGGTTTTTCATTTTGATAAAAATTTCGAAAGGGCAGGGGTGTTCGGATTCTCCTTGCTCTCTTCCTTTGACACTCTGTGAGAGGGATAGTAAGCTTAAATCATTGAGCGTATCTTCATCAAGAGAGCATAAAATAAGGTGAACATAGATTTTAACTCGGGATTTAACCGTGCTCTCGATCTTATGGAGAACACTTCTCAAAATATCTTTATCACAGGAAGAGCGGGAACAGGAAAATCAACTCTACTTAATTATTTTAGACGACAAACCAAGAAAAAAATAGCTGTTCTAGCCCCCACAGGTGTTGCGGCTATCAACGTACAAGGCCAAACTATTCATTCGTTTTTTAAGTTTAAGCCCAGCGTAACTCTTCAATCTATTAAGAAAAATAACGAAGATGATAAGAAGAACATTTACAAAAAATTAGAGGCTATCGTTATTGATGAAGTTTCGATGGTGAGAGCAGATGTTGTTGATTGCATGGATAGGTTTTTGCGGTTGAATGGAAAAACCTCTATGGAACCTTTTGGGGGGATACAGATAATTTTTCTAGGGGATCTTTATCAATTACCCCCTGTTGTGACTTCCCAAGAAAAAGAGATCTTTCTTTCCCAGTATAAAAGCCCTTATTTCTTTAGCGCTCACTCTTTTGAACATGTTAAGATGGAATTCATTGAGCTTGAAAAGATCTACCGCCAACAAGACGAACGTTTTATCAGTTTGCTCAACTCGATTCGTAATAAGACAACAACGGACGAAGATATTTCGCTTTTAAATCAACGGGTGAATCCAGATTACATACCAGAAGAATACTACATTTATCTCACTCCAAAGAATATTGAGGCAGATGCCATTAATGAAAAGAAATTAGATCAACTCAAAGGGAAAATGCATACCTTTGACGCCCATATAAAAGGAAGCTTTGGGAAAGAGTATTATCCAACGAGACCCACTTTAAATCTTAAAACGGGGTCTCAAGTCATGATGATTAATAATGATAATCGTCATCGTTGGGTCAATGGCACGATGGGAAAGGTTCTCCGACTTGAAAGGCATGAAGATGAGGTTGCCGTTGTTGTGGAGTTTGAGGATGGACAAGAAGTGGCCGTCACTCCTTTTACCTGGGAGATTCATAAATTCTTTCTTGAAACGGGGGCGATTCAATCCGAAACAATGGGCTCTTTTACGCAATATCCTCTGGCCTTAGCCTGGGCCTTGACCATTCATAAAAGCCAAGGAAAGACCTTTAACAAAGTTGTCCTTGATATTGGTCAAGGAGCTTTTATGCCAGGACAGGTTTATGTGGCGCTTAGTCGGTGCACAACCTTTGAAGGACTTATCCTCAAAAAACCTATTCAGAAAAAGCATATCTGGCTTGATTATGAGGTTGTGAAATTTATCACAAACTTTCAATACCAAGAATCAGAAAACAAGCTGCCACTCGATAAAAAAATGGAATTTATTGAAGACTCTGTTAAGAGAAACAAAACTCTTGAGATTGTTTATCTAAGGGCGAACAATGAAAAATCCACAAGAACCATTACCCCAACTTTTGTCGGAACCCTGCGTTATAAAGAGAAAGCCTATTTAGGCATGAAAGGATTCTGTCATCAAAGCCAAGAAGATAGGGTTTTTCGTGTGGATCGGATTTTAGACATGAAGAGAAGAGTAACGTAAGCTACAGATCGTCTTTACTATCATAGAAGTTGAATCCATTGAAGAATATGTCCTTTGTGCACATAAAAAGGGGACGGTTATTAGCATTTCTTGGATTGTCCCCTCTGCAACTCAATTTCAATTAAAATTTAACGAAAAATTAACTCAATTTTTATATAAA
>JAIEOZ010000093.1 GCA_019750035.1 Alphaproteobacteria bacterium
ATTTGGGGATCAGGGAGGGAGTTTCCCTACAAAGGAGAAGACTTTGGCTACTTGATTTGGAGAAAAGTTAATTGCTGCATATTATAAATTATTTGATTTTAAACCTTTTTATTTTGTTGTTCTCTGCCAACCTTGGAGTTATGAGTTCTGGTTATGCTTTTGCGGGGAAAAATGCTCTTCACCATGAAAAAACTCTCCTTCAGCAACCATTTTGTCCAACAAACTCCTGCAAGGTCATTCCTATCAACACAAAAGATATTCAAGTCTTGCAAGAAAAATCAACACAAAAAGTTGATGAACTTCAGAAAGATAAGGAGTTTCAGGATTTCCAACGAGAAGGGCTCCAAAAGAAAAACCCTATTTTAGAAGATAAAGAGTTTCAACAATTTGTTATTGAGCTTAATGAGAAAGCCCTCACTTCATTACCAACCTGTCAAAGCACAGAGAAAATGAATGTTGCAAACTCTCAAGTTCGTAGCCCAGAAGGAAACCTTTACATTTTTGTTTCTTTCTCTCTTGGAGAGAAAGCTCTGATGAATCTTGCTCATGAGGCTAAACAATATGGAGCTACCCTGGTTTTAAGAGGATTTAGGGCTTGTCCTCGTCCTTGCGTAGGCGAGGAACACGGGGAACCAGGAAAAATAAGCTACGGCAAAACAATTCAAGCTCTACAGAAAATCATCTTAAAGACTGGGCAGGGGGTGAGTATTGATCCTGAGCTTTTTACCTTCTTCTCTGTATCTTCTGTGCCTACCTATATTCTGGCAAAACCTTTTCAACTTAACTCTTCAGAACGTACCCAAGCTCCTCTTCATGACCGAATACAAGGGCATGTTAGTGTGCACTATGTTTTAGAAACCTTTGCCAAAGAGGGAGATCTTCAAAGTGAGGCAAAAGCCCTTTTGACCAAAGCTTTGTTGTCAAATCGTTTCTCTGAAAAAGGAAGAGACAAATGAAAAGCTTAAAAGTGTCTCTTCCCAGCTGTTTTCCAAAGGTATTGACCCCTTTTATGAAGGGCATGCTTTTTTGTTTCATTTTTCTCTTAAGCTTATTTCTTTCTTTTGCAACTTTTGGAAACTCTTGGAAGAATCTCAAAGCAGGAGATCAAGCTGCACACGAGTTTTTGGAACACATTGAAGAGAAGAAAGCTGAAGCAGGTTCTCATCCTTTCTATGATGGTAAAAAGCCTCAAGAGGCCAATTTTAAGAGTGACACTCTTGAAGGAAAGTCTAAAAGCAAGGTTCGTCAAGACACTGCCAGCCAAATGATTCAAGAAAGCGCTAATACGCGTGCTCCCTTTAAAATTGATCCCATAGCAGATCCCCTTCTTAAGGGGTCCCAACCTTTTATTGATAACCCTCTGGCGACAATCGGTGGTGAAGGAACACACCTTGTCGAGACCATTCAGAACGGGAAAGATCAAACCTTTTCTTGTGAAGAAGCAGGAGATGATTTTCTTGAACAATGTATCAGTAATCTTCATGTCAAAGTGGTGAAGAAAAAAATAAGAAAGGAAACGCCTGTTGTTATTCGTCTGACGGGGTGTAAAAAATCCTACAAAAAGAAGCATCGTCGAGCGTGTGCTGCTCTCCTTGGCGACATTTTGCAGTGGAGACGAAACAGAGTATGGAAAAATAATCAGGGGATTATCGACATTACTGCCTCCTTTAAGGCCTGCCTGCAAGAGACTCTGAGCGGGCAACGCAACCGTTGCTCCAAATGCAATAACCCAAGAAACACAATCCCTATGGATTTACCAGAAGAGCAAATTCAAAGTGTTTTTCTTGCAAGGGACGACTCAGGTAGGCCCAGAATTGAAGGAAGAACTAGATATTGTAGCCATGGCAATTTGAAAGGATACGATCTTAGGGCTTATCTGACCATCCTTCATGAAGAAGAGGTTCATGAGGTTCTTCCTGGTGAGTGGATTTTAGACTGCGATCGCTTAGAAGAAAAAGCTGACCAGGGACTTTGTACCTATAGTTCAAAAATATGCACCCAAGGAAGGGAAACGCGGCTTATTGAAGGAGTTCCTGTGACTCAAGATTGTTGGCAAGAAGCCCGTGTCTATAGCTGCTTTATCCCTTCTAAAGATGATTGTGGCCCTTTGAGAGCGAGAGGGTGCGTTCAAATAGATTCGCGATGTAAACAAATGGTTGGAAAGACGTGTGTGGTCTACGCTCAAACCTATCAATGCAAAGGGGGAACCCAAACGTCTCATAGCATTGTAGGAGGAAATACTCCCTTTTGTTTAGATGGAACTTGTCGAGATCAAACTTATGAGACCAATGACGAGATGATGTCCACTCTGGCTCAACTCACGTTGTTAAAGGAAATGCAGGGGAACTTTGAAGATGGAAAGATCTTTAAAGGAGAAGATGAGCGTTGTTCAAGGTACATTTTCAATTTTAAAGATTGTTGTGGATCAGGGAAAGGCTGGGGCAAGGACGTTGGTCTTTCTTCCTGTAAAAAAGAAGAGAAAGCCTTAAACAAGAAACGCAAAGCGGGTCTTTGTCACAGGATTGGAACCTATTGTGCGAAGAAATACTTAGGACAGTGCATCAAGAAGAAAACGACTTTTTGCTGCTTTAATAGCAAACTCCTCAAAACTCTTCATGAGCAAGGAAGGTTCCAAATAAAACTCGGATGGGGAGAACCAGAAAAGCCTCTTTGCCGAGGATTTACCATTGAAGAAATTCAGAGAATCGACTTTTCCAAACTTGATCTCAGGGAAGTCTTTGAGGATCTCATGAAGAACTTCAAATCTGGCAAACAAGAAGGAATGGGACCCAAGGGGAGCGAAAAAATAGAGAAGACTGATTTCAAGCAAGTCTTTCAAGATGTCATGACAAAATCTAAGTCTACTCAGATTCAAGACATGAGCAAAAGACTGGGGGAACGATTAGAGATTCTTAAGGGGGGAATGAGTTCACATGCGAAATAATCTCTCTCCGCAGAACTCTGTCTTCAGCAACTCAGTTTTAACAACACTGAGGCCTATAACTTGGAATCGTTCAAGAGATTTACGCGCAAGCATTTCTTTTTTCAAGAGAATTTATGGAATAAAGTCGGCATGCTGTTTGTGTTCTGCTGTTCTTTTG
>JAIEOZ010000142.1 GCA_019750035.1 Alphaproteobacteria bacterium
GCAGCCTCTTTTGCATCTTTCTGAACACCCTCTCCATTAAGGTAAAGTCTTCCCAAATGATTCGCTGCAACGCCATTGCCATGTTGAAAAGCTTTTAAGTACCATTCTCGAGCTTTCTGATAATCAACCGGAACGCCCTCTCCGCCGAAGTGATAAAGCTCGCCCAATAAGTTTTGAGCTTCAGCGTTATTTAATTCAGCTAAAGGTAATAATATCTCGAGAGCTTTTTGGGCTTTATGTTCCTCAATGAGTTTTTCTGCAATACTTAACTCTTTTTCATTTACAGGAGTCTCTTGCGCACTTCCTTCTAGAGGAAATAAAAGGGCGGTGCCTAAAAGCATATATTTAATTTTCATCTTCATTTGTCAAGTATCTTCTTTTAGAACAAAGTACAATTATTCATTATTTCATCTAGATGCACTCTGTTTTATTTATATGTCAACAGAATATAAGCTTGTAAACAGAAAATGAGAGAGTAGAATACCCCTTTATCAGGATTTAAGCCGTTGTAGATGTTGTCCTGTGGAATTTCTACAGTCGCCCCGGACTTCAGAGTAATATTTTCTGTCATTTTTTTGGTTTCCTTTATGAGTAACGAAGGGAGCAAGCCATTCCACAAAGCGAGCTTTCTTATGTCTTATTCTACTTTTTCGTAAAGTACATTATTTTGGACGAGGTTTTTTTAACACGACCTTGATTTTTCTTAACGTTGTGTTTAGCTCATTAAAAGATATGAGGACTTATCATGCAAAAAACCTCCCCCTCTTCACTATCAGCCATTGAGAACGGACTCCGCTATCCTGTGAGGATTAAAGGTCAAGTGGATAAACCTATGACTTTACAGACGCGCATGTCTTATCACAAAGTGCCGGGTGTGAGCATCGCCGTGATTGATCAGGGAAAGATCGTTTGGGCCAAAGGCTACGGTGTCACTGATGCCGAGACACTTCAACCTGTTGATGAAAATACTTTGTTTCAGGCGTGCTCCATTAGCAAAGTCACCACAGCCATGGGCCTACTGTTATTGGTTCAAAAAGGTAAAGTCGATTTAGAGACGGATGTGAATACTTACCTGAAACGCTGGAAGGTTCCTAAAAAGAAACCCTATGAATTTGAGCCTTTAACCCTACGTCAGCTTTTATCCCACACCGGAGGAATCACTGTTTCGGGTGTTGCAGGATATGCTGAAAATGAAAAATTTCCTAATTTACTTGAGTTTTTGAAGGGGGTAAAACCCATTTCAAAAAATGACGCTGTTGAAATGGCCTTAACACCAGGTGAATTTCATTATTCAGGGGGCGGCACGACGATTATTGAACTTCTTATCGAAGACATAACGGACATGTCTTTTAAGGACTATATCCAGGAATTTGTGTTTGATCCTCTGCAAATGACACGGAGCTTCTTTGTGCATCCTCTTCCCCAAGAAGAAACGAACTTTGCGGCAGGGTATGATACAAATGGCAAATCTATTCCCGGAAAATATCATAATCATCCCTCATTCTCAGCAGCTGGACTATGGACAACACCAACAGATTTGGCCAAGTTGGGGATGAATATCCAAAAGTCATTGCAAGGTGATAAAGAAGGCCTCCTCACGCAAAGCCTGGCTAAAAAAATGATCACACCGCACGTCGATGCAGAGGTTCACTTGATTGGACTGGGATGCTTTATTCGTAAGGATCAAAAGACGTTTGGCCATAGCGGTAGTAATCTTGGAACGCGCTGCAATGCAACTTTCACGACGAAAGGTGAAAAGGGTGTGGTGATTATGACGAACTCTGACAATGGAAGTGAGTTAGAAACGGAGCTTCGGTTTAGTGTCTATGACGCGTATGATTGGCCCCTTCCTTCTTGGCTTGAAAAACCAATTGTAAAAGTTGATCCCTCGGTGCTGAAAACTTATACGGGTGAGTATTGGACTCTTGTGAATGAGGGGACTTCACGCGAGAAAGAAATCAAAACCTGTAGGGTGACTGCCGAAAAGGATCATTTGATTTTTCACTGGCTACAGCACAAGGACACGGAATCTGAATGGACGTTATTTCAGCTATTACCGGAGATCACCGTACATCCAGAATCATCCACCTCATTTTTTGCTCGAGATGGCATGACGATAACTTTTGAAAGCGCTACCAAGTTCAAGGCCTTCGGTGCCAGTCATTTTAAGAAATGAGTCCTAATAATGAGTAAAGATACCGGCATTACCTATGTAAATAAAAACCCAAACAACTTTGATGAAACTGTTCAGCTATATAAATCAGTAGGATGGATACGGTACACTAATTTTCCTGATGAATTGATGACGGCCATTCAAAATTCAACTTATGTCATTTCTGCTTACAAAAATGATCAACTGATTGGATTGATTCGTGGACTCAGTGACAGTGTTTCTATTCATCTTATTCAAGACCTTCTCGTTCACCCAAAATACCAGAGGATGGGTATTGGACGCGCTCTCCTAAAAAGAGCTTTGACTTTGTATCCTAGGATTCATAAGCATTTGTTATTGACAGATGATGAACCATTTCAAAGGCTGTTCTATGAATCCCTTAGCTTTCAAAATCTTGAGCTGTCTCAGCCTAAATTAAATGCATATATTAAGATGAGCTAAATTATATATACCCAATCAAAATGAAAACTAGGTGTTCGAAGTTATCAGTCACGCGGCTCTGAATAACATCTTTAATTTCATGAACAGTTTTATCGAAAAAGTAATTTACAGCCTTTTTAAAGTCCTTGCCCTTTACGAACAACCGTGGTGAGCAGGATATTCGAATGATAAAAGTGAAGCAGAAAATATCGAGTTGTTTCAGGAGCCAACAGAGGGAAAAGATGTTTTGTCGGATACGGGGGTATGTGTCTACAGCTCGTAAGAACTCTCTTAATCCTTTGGAAGCATTAGCAGATGTTTTTAAGGATACGCCTTTTATTCCTCCCCTTTCATCATTAAATCAAAGACAAATCTTAAATCAAGCATCATGAAAGATGCGGTTAGTTCCATAAACATTGAAAATATTATAAGGAATGCGGTACTGCAACTCCTGCTAACCTTGGGTGAGTAGTTACCAAGTTTCTATCATATATTTGGTGCTGTTAAACGAAGAATGACTCAAAAATAGGAGTGGGTT
>JAIEOZ010000075.1 GCA_019750035.1 Alphaproteobacteria bacterium
TGTTATGTTGCTTATGATAAACAAATGTAGAATATAAGCAAGATAACATAAAAATGAAAACCTTTATCGGACGTAAGAATGAGCTAAAAAAGCTTGAGGATCTCAACCAATCCAACAGAGCCAACTTAGTTGTGATCAATGGCAGAAGACGTATAGGAAAAAGCCGATTAGCCGAGGAATTTGCAAAGAACAAGGTATTTTTATCTTTTACGGGGCTAGCCCCTATTGATCACGTCAACGACCAAGATCAGAGAGATGCTTTTGCGCGTCAATTTGCTTCTCATTTTAAGCTTCCTCCTTTAACCTTTTCTAATTGGAGCGATGCTTTCTCCCATCTTAGCCTTCATTTAACCCCCTCCCCTACAGTTATTTTATTTGATGAGATTTCTTGGATGGGAACTAAAGATCCTACTTTTTTGCCTAAACTAAAGGTTTGGTGGGATTTAGAGTTACAAAAATATCCTAATGTCACTCTTGTGTTATGTGGCTCTGTTTCCACATGGATTGAAGAGAATATTATTCAAAGTACAGCTTTTTTTGGTCGTATCTCTCTTCATCTAACGTTAGGAGATCTTTCTCTCCCAGAATCCTATCAGTTTTTGAAAAAAGAAGGATTTAATCAATCAACCTATGACACCTTTAAGGTTTTCTCTATCACAGGAGGTGTCCCTTGGTATTTAGAACAAATTAATTCCTTTCAATCCGTTGATGAAAATATCAAACGTCTTTGTTTTGATAAAAATGGACTTCTTGTCAGAGAATTTGATCTCATTTTTCATGACTTATTTAGCCGTAGAGGAACAATTTACAAAAAAATTGTTCACCTTCTCAGTGAAGGAATGCGGGATCTTCTTCAAATACGAACTGCCCTTGATTACCCTCCCAGTGGGAGTCTAAGTGATCATTTAAAAGCATTAATTATAAGTGGCTTTGTGACCCAGCATTATACCTGGTCTATAAAGACTGGGAATTTAGGACGCCAAAGCTTATATCGCCTCAGCGATAATTATTTAAGGTTTTATCTTAAGTACATAGAACCTAACCTTCCCAAAATTAACAAAAACTCTTATCAGGAGCTCTCCTTAAGAGGACTTCCAGGTTGGGATGCTATGATGGGTTTCCAAGTTGAAACCCTGCTTCTTTCCAATAGACATCTGATTTTGAAAGCTTTGAATATCCACCCTCAAGACATTGTTGCAGATAACCCTTATTTGCAAAGAAAAACGAACCGCCAAAAAGGATGTCAAATTGATTATTTGATTCAAACACATACGAATAACCTTTTTATATGTGAATTTAAGTTTTCTCGAAGAGAAATAAATTTAGATATCATTGAGTCTGTCCAAAATAAAATTAAAAGGTTTTCTGTTCCTAGAGGTTTCGGAATTAGCCCGGTTCTGCTTCACTTTGGTGGAGTAACAGACGCTATACATAATCAAAAATACTTTTATCGAATTATTGATATTGCAGACTTTTTAGAAAAGCAAAAGGACTTCTGAAGACACCAAACTTAAAAATAAGGGAACAAGAAAATGAATAGCCAAAAAAACCAATATTTCCTTGAAAAAATAGTAGATTTCTTCAAGAGAGATTATAACGTACTTACGAAAGCCTTTATATGGGCCAAACTATTAAAAAGGGGGGCGGTCTTTTCGGAAATTCTTTTATTTTCAATTTTTCTGTTTGCTATTTTTTCACGATCTAAACCAAATCCAGGTAAAGTCAGTCGTAAAAATTGGTGAAGGGGAATAGTCAAGCTTCTCTTCCATCATTGACGATGATTTTTCACCCATCAGAAAATTTGACATCTGAAGTAATTTTTGGCAACTTATTTTTACCATCAGCTTTCTATTTCTCCCTAAATGCGTGAGCTATTGGTACTTTTTATTTAATTACAATAGATTTTTATTATATACTAAAGTATATTAAGGAAAAATAGGATGAATACACTCTTTTTTTCAGGCCCTTATATAAGCCTTAGAGAATATGCAGCCCTCAAATCAAGTAAGAAAGGTATAGCCATGCAATTAAAGATAAAAGTGCTCTTTTATTCTCTTGTTTCTATTCTTTTATTCTTTAGCTTTTCTAGCTTAGTAACTGCTGGATACAAAAATGAAATTCCAAGTTTAGAAGAATTAGGTTCAGAAGAATGGGTTACAACAAAAATGAGAAAATACCCTGAGCTTGAATGGCTTCTAGATACAAATGTCCAACACACTCAGGAAGGTAAATCAGAGCAACTTACATATAGTTGGTCACAAAAAATCACGGGACAACATTACCCAGAATTCGAGAGAACTATATTAAGCATGCTGTGCCTTTATCTTATAGCCGATGGAAGTGATGAGGCATATAATCGTTTTACGCTGTTGCAGAATCCGGAAGATAAACTATCCCCTGATTCGTTTAAGCAATTACATGAATTTGCAGATAATGTTCTTGATGCGACCCCCTATCAACTTCAAGCTGTAGAAGTTAATCTTCTGTTAGGAGACCTCGGAAAAACGCAAGTTGCGCGGCAAAGAGCAAAAGAGTTTAACATTTCAGAGCCAGATCATGATCGTTTCTTAGCTGCTTGCTTAAAAGAATGCCCAAACATATTTCCTACTTTTAGCAATCTTGAACCAGACATCCAATTTGAAATAAAAAATGGCGCAGGTCTTGTTCATTTTGGGCATA
Source organism: Alphaproteobacteria bacterium (assembly GCA_019750035.1). Classification (GTDB taxonomy): domain Bacteria; phylum Pseudomonadota; class Alphaproteobacteria; order UBA9655; family UBA9655; genus UBA9655. The sequence goes on from JAIEOZ010000075.1 coordinate 2,680, forward strand.
TGACACATGTGGAAGGAGGACCTTCTATGCTTACGCAGCTTAAGAAATCAAGAGTACTTGACGATCCTACAGGCTTTGATTTTGAAATACTTACCCATATTTGTGATGTGAGTGCAGCGCGTGGGCATGAAGACAATAGAGGCTCAAAAGTCTTGACAGAAAATACCTTTAGAGCTCTAGAAAATGTAAAAGACGCATTACATTATCTTTCTACTCATAATGAAGAGGAGGCTCTCAAATATTATTTATTAGCACGCGCTAAAGGATTAGGCTTGGATGAGGGTCAAACTTCACAACTTGTCTTGGCTCGTGTTGGGGCTATGATGAGGCTCTTTTCTAAAGAGGAAGGTGATACTCTCCAAAAAGGATACGTCTCACTCACTAATGAACAGAAAGAACTTTTAAATAATGAATTAAGCCCTTTGACCCACAGGGATGAAATGACTCCTACTTAT
>JAIEOZ010000079.1 GCA_019750035.1 Alphaproteobacteria bacterium
GGGTGTAGCTCAGTTGGTTAGAGCGCCAGTTTGTGGCACTGGAGGCCGTGGGTTCAATTCCCATCACTCGCCCCATAGGGATAAAGGGTTTTTAAGCTCGTCAGGCTTGTTAAAAAGATCTTTAGGAGCATATATATAGCATTTGGAAAATGAATTTTTTATGAAAATGAGGGCATCTTCTACCCTCCGGTGAATTTCCGCGGGTTTACGCCCGTCCTGTAATCTTTCGTTTCGAACTTCGTACGCCAAAAATATTCAGCAGATGTATATGCTCCTCATAATTTTGAGAATATCACCTTCCTAAGCTAACCTGAGTTTTGCATAAGGAATTCTTTTTCATATTAAAAAAAACAGTTTTATCAACGGATCATCTAACCCTTACAATAGCTTAATACCAATTCCGTCATTTAAGTTTACATTTCTGGATTGCTTTGTCGGGACTTTGTCCCTCCGCGCAATGACGGTATCTGATTGTTTTTAAAAACAAAAATAGACTCCTTATCCAAAAATCAGGTTAAATAATCTTTAAATTGGGTTATATCGGTAAAAATAATCTTTTTTTTCTTATTAACTTGCTCACCTCTCGTAATAATTAATGCACCGAGTGATCCAAGCCATCTCCGTCAGTTGTTGAAAAGCTCTCCAACTCTCTGTCTTCTGACAATCCATTCATAGGGATCAGACTTCATTCTATTCAAAATGAGAAATTTATGGAATCTTTAGGCGCTAGTAGTAAATATAATACGGATTGGACATTTTTATGTGAACTCAAAGATGTTGGAAGGGAGGCCGCTCATCAGTGGATAAATGAGAATTTTAGCAACCTTGGAAAACAAGCAACGATGGATCTAACAAAATGGCGTATGGAAACACCATCAACAACTTGTCTCGAGTTTCCTTCCAAGACAGCATAAATATAAGAAAATCAGTTGTGGTCGCTTGTGGATAGGGCTCTCTTAAATTTAACGTAAATTCTAAAGTCCATAAAGAGCCTCTTTAAACTTATATTCATAAAAATTTAATTATATTTGCTTAAAGTTCACATTGAAGTCTGTAGGATATTGAAAGAGGAAAAAAACTGTGCGTTTAAAAGATAAAATAGCGCTTGTAACGGGAGCTGGCAGTGGCATTGGCAAAGAAATTGCCGTGAGATTTGCACACGAAGGCGCAAAAGTTGTCATTGCGGATATTGATGAAGATAAAGCGAAAGCCACCGCTGATGAAATCCTAAGAAACAAACATGAAGCCATGGCTGTGAAAATAGATGTGACCAACGAAGAACAAGTTGAATTGGCTATAGCAAAGGTCATTTCAGTTTATGGAGGTATCGATATTCTCGTGAGTAATGCAGGCACACAATTCATTTCTCCCCTTGAAGACTTGCCTTTCCGTGAATGGAAAAAATTATTAGTGATTCATCTTGATGGAGCCTTCCTGATGACACGGGCTTGTTTAAAGAACATGTATCAGAGGGGGAAGGGAGGCAGCATTATTTACATGGGGTCCGTTCATTCTAAAGAAGCATCTGTACTAAAAGCACCCTACGTGACAGCTAAGCATGGACTGATAGGCTTATGCGAAGTGATTGCAAAGGAAGGGGCCAAGCGCAATGTCCGCGCAAATGTGATTTGTCCAGGATTTATAAGAACGCCTCTTGTTGAAAAACAAATTCCAGAGGTTGCAAAAGACTTAGGGATTAGTGAAGAAGACGTCGTTAAGCAAGTGATGCTAAAAGATACGGTTGATGGGGAATTTACAACCACGGCAGATGTTGCGGACGTCGCCTTGTTTTTTGCTTCATTTGAGTCGAACGCATTGACGGGCCAATCCCTTATTGTAAGCCACGGCTGGTTTATGCAGTAGTTCATAAGAAAAGGAAGGCTTCATAAGATGAAAGTTACAGACAAAAGAAACTGCTTTTTCGATGCTGTTGTGTTCACCAGCTTATCCAAAAGGACCTTACCGTTTTATCAATCGTGAGTTTTTTACTATCCAATTGTACCATCATTCTTTAGTGAGTTGTTTCAGCATTTTTAACCCAAATGAGGAAGGGGAGTGCAAGAAGTTGAACGACAAATGAAAAGAGGATAATGGCCCAAAGAGAAAAATCATAAAGAACACCCATAATTATACTTCCTATAAACCAAAACGTTCCAAATCCAGCATTAAAGACTCCATAGGCAGAAGCTCTTTTTTGTGGTGAAACCATATTGGCAATAATAGCACGCATTAAAGATTCATGGGCGCCTATGCCAATGCTCCAAAGAATGACTCCTAAAATGCTTAAGTAAAATCCTCCTAAAAATACCAAGGGAGAAAAAAATGTTGATAAAATACTTACCCAAATTAAAACAATAATTCCTTTTTTGTCATAGAGATAACCTAATAAAGGAGCAGAAATGGTGATAATACCCATTGCAAAAGAATAAAATATTGGGATCCAAACGATACTGAGAATGGATTGTTTTTCAAAATGATAAGCAATAAGAGAAAAATCAGCGTATCCAGCTGCGATCAAACCAGCTCCTAAAAGATAAATCCAGAACGAACCTGTCATTCCTCGCGGTTCTAATTTTTTAAGCTTTATATCAAGGTGTTCAGGGTGAGGATAAAGCTTAAAGGCAATGATTAAAGCGGCTAGTGCAAGACAAGCTGGGATAGCGAGCACGGCAAAACTTTCTTGGTAACTTCCTTTGTAATAAAGAACAGCAGCGACGATTAAGGGTCCAATCATCGCTCCACACTGATCGAGAGCTTCATGAAGGCCGAAGGCCCAACCGACACCAACGTGACTTCCTGCGTGAGAAAGCATGGCATCGCGTGCCGGTGTTCGAATGGCTTTGCCGAGGCGTTCTAAAATAATTAAAATACAGACGATGGGCCAATCTCCCGCAAGGGCTAAAGCAGGAACGGCAAGTAAGTTGATAATGTATCCTATAATCGTCATCGCCCAGTATCGTTGTGTCTTATCAGCAAGATAGCCTGAGACAAAACGCAGCGCGTACCCTAAAAATTCCCCAAATCCTGCTATAAATCCAACAACAGCAGCGCTTGCTCCTAAAGTCGCAAGGAAAGGTCCTGTGATACTTCGTGCTGCTTCATAAGTCATATCTGCAAATAGGCTTGTAAAGCCCATAAGAAG